>NZ_NEJU01000011.1:0-178415 GCF_002113295.1 Pseudomonas sp. B10(2017) | reverse complement strand
GGTGTCGCTGACAGTGGGCGAATACATGAGCCTGCTCAATGAAGCCCTGGAGGCGCGGACCGATGCGTTTCTGCAGCAGGTAGACAAGCAGTTCCGTGATCCCCTGGGCCGCAAGGTGCGGGCCATGGTGCTCAGTGGCGCGATCAATATTGCGGCAGCGGGTAACCGTAGCCAGATGATCGAGGTGATGCTCTGGACGCTCGAAAGCGCCGATAGTTTGCAGGCGCGGTTGGTGCAGTTGCGCGAGGGTGCAGCCGGTAGCGTCGGGGCGCTGGTACGCAATGTTGCGATTGGTGCGGGTACGCTGCGTGCGCAGGTTACGAGTGGTTTGAAGATCAGTTCTACGACCGCGCAAAGCGTGGCAAGCGATGCGATGCGCAGCCTGCGGGATGCTGCAGCGAGTAGCGGAAGCGTCGGGCTGCTATTTGCCTTGGGCAGCATGTGGTTCCATCAGGACAGCCTGGGCAAGAACTATCGAGCGTTGCAAGAGACGCATCAGGACAACCCGGAGGCGCTTGCGGCGATCTGGTCTTCTTCGCTTGGGTTGTTGGGTGCCAGCGTCGAAGCGGCGGGACTGGTTGTTGCGCTTGTGCGTCCGAAAATACCGTGGCCGGGGACGGTGACAACAATCTCATTGGGGACCGGTATTGCCAGATTCGGCGCGGGGATTTCTGCGCTTGCTGGTGTCATGGATGCGGCTCAGTACAGGTATGCAAACCTTAGGTCCGAGAGAGTGGGAGATGGCTCTGCAGCTCGCCTCTACCGGTTTGCAAGTGCCACTTCATTCGGGGCCGCAGCATTTGGCGTCTGGGCCGCATTTGGCTCCAGCGCTTTACTTGGCCCGATAGGCATAAGCATCACCTTGGGCATAGCAGCCTATCTGCTTGCAACTTCAGCCAAGCACAAAGAATCATCAGCAACGCAGATTTGGGCCAGAAATACCAAGTGGGGGTTACCGGAATCACATCGCCAATGGGTGACCAACACCGATATGGACGCGGCCATTGCCGCTCTCAATGCATCCCTCCTCGGTTTGGAGGCGGAGGTCTCGATTCAAATCCAATTCGAAATCAATCATTCCATCCACAAAGAAAATGCGTCAACGATATTTACCAGTGATGGTAATGCGGTCCCGGCAAGCGTCGGCCTGATTTTCTTTATTCACATTCCAAACTTCAATCAGCACCTGTCGCATTACGAGTGGAGCTTAAGTCTGTACCACGGACCTAGAGGTAGTGAATTAGCTGTACTGTCCGCAGACAGTTCGTCGCCGTTGAAACTGCAAGCTCAAGACAGAGCGACCAATAAGCTCTTTTCAAGACCACCCGATATGCAGCCATTCACAAAGGTCGACCCAATGACTAAAGCCCTCACCATTCAAGGAGCGCTGCCATTGTCCGACCACCACACCATCCAGGCAATAGAATTCACCCTAAACTTCTGGCCTGACAAAGACGACAAACAACACTTGCTCAGATTGTAGTAATAGAGAATGAGATACGTACCAACAAGAGCAAAATTCAATGAGCCGCCCAAGACTGATCCCACCCTGCACTGGCTGGCAAGAAGACTTGCCATCGCCCTTCGATGCACCGATTCTAGAACCTGGCTTGGCTCCCCACACACCGAACTTTCAAGATGATATTTACCTCGAGATTTGTCGCTCAGCAATGGCGTATCGTGGGATCGTTTCGATATTGGCACTTATCTTTCTGATTACGATCCTGGTTGACCTTCCTTGGGTGATCAGGCATACGGACCCAACGGACATCGAGAGTGTTCTTCAGGAAATTATCATGCTCTCATTGTCAGCATGGTGCACGGTTGTCCTGTTCCGGGCAGACCTCTCAGCGCCCCGAGACCTGCCCATTAGATTCAACCGGGCCCGTAATAAAATCTACGCCTACAACTTCAAGCATCAATGGTGGAACCCATTCGACAAGGGCAAAGTCGTACCGGTCAGTTATGACTGGTCCCAAGTCCGCGCCGAGCGCTGGTCACAAACCGGCGCACTGCCAAACGGTGGGTTAATTTTCAAATGGGGTGTCACACTCTCCATCGTTGCACCAGGCACAAACAATGTCATCGACCGTTTCCCTCTGGTCACTATGGGTGCCAATGAGCATGCCTGGGCCTACATCTGCACCTACATGCAGGAAGGTCCGTCAGCCCTGCCACCACCAGGCGAACCCAAGGATCACAACGATGTGCTCTGGTGTGAGTTCGCCCTGCGCCTGGCACCCCGAGTAGAGTGGCCAGCGGAAATGGATCTGGAGTCGAGAACCGCCCCCTGAGATACTGTCTTACACTGCTTGCTCTGGCACCATCGCCGGCATGCCAGCTCTCATAGAACTGCACATGACTCATTGAATTAGCAGGGACCCTGTGGGAGCGGGCATGCCCGCGAACAACGGCGCAGCCGGTGCCATGCATCGCTCTGGATTCTTCGCGGGCAAGCCAGCACCCACCGGGGTTACATGGTCGGCGCCACCAACCTGTACCCCACCCCTGGCTCGGTGATGATGAACCGCGGCGCCGTGGGGTCATCGCCAAGCTTCTGCCGCAGATGCCCGACCACGATCCGCAGGTAATGGGTGTCATCCACATGGGTAGGCCCCCAGATATCCTTGAGCAGCTGCTGCTGGGTAATCACTCGTCCCGGATGCCCGGCCAGTTGCGCCAGCAGCGCATACTCCTTGCGGGTCAGCGCCACTTCCACACCATCCAGGGTCACCCGGCGGAAGGCGAAGTCCACCATCAGCGGCCCAAAGCTGGCCGCCACTTCCGAGCCACCCGCCTGGGGCACCTGGCGCAGCAAGGCGCGCACCCGCGCCAGAAACTCCTGGATGCCGAACGGCTTGGTCACATAGTCGTTGGCACCGCCATCCAGCGCATCGACCTTCTGCACTTCACTGGCACGCACCGACAACACCAGCACCGGCACCGCGCTCCATTCGCGCAGGTCACGCAGTACCTGCTGACCGTCCATGTCCGGCAGGCCCAGGTCGAGCACCACCAAGTCCGGCTTGCCCAGGGCCGCCTGGGCCAGCCCTTCCGCGCCGGTGGCAGCCTCGAGCACCTTGTAGCCTTGCGAGGCCAGGCTGATGCGCAGGAACTTGCGGATCTGCGGTTCATCGTCGATGACCAGGAGGGTGGCGGACTGACTCATGGGGTTTCGCTTTCGGTTTCAGGTTGAGGAGGCAGCGGCAAGCATAAAGTGATGCTGGTGCCCTGGCCATCGATGCCTTCGCCCACCAGGATCTGTCCGCCATGGGCGCCGATCATGCCCTGGCAGATCGCCAAGCCCAGGCCGGTGCCCTGCCCGCCGCGGTCGCCGCGAGCGGCGGTATAGAACATGTCGAAGATCTTCTCGCGGTCTTCCACGGGAATGCCGGGGCCCTGGTCGCTGACGGCGAAGCACAACCGGGCGTCCTGCACCGACACCTGCAGCTCCAGCCGGCCATTGGCTGGCGAGAAGCGCGCGGCATTTTCCAGCACGTTGACCAGGGCTTGCTCGATCAACGCCGCATGCACGAACAGCAACGGCAGCTCGGCCGGCACGTCGGTGTGCAACCGCAGCGGCGCCAGCACCGCGCGCAAGCGGTTGAGCGCGCTGCCAACAATGTCGGCCGGGGCCACCCAGTCGCGGGCCAGTTTGAGGCCGCCGTGACCAAGGCGCGTCATGTCGAGCAGGTTCTGGATGTAGCGGTCGAGGCGTTCGGCCTCGTTGCGGGTGCCCTCCAGCAGTTCGCGGCGGTCGGCGGTGGGGATCGCCTCGCCCAGCGCCAGCAGGCTGTCGATGCTGCCGCGCATGGCGGTCAGCGGGGTGCGCAAGTCATGGGAAACGGACGCAAGCAAGGCGCTGCGCAACTGCTCGGTTTCGCCATGCAGGCGCGCGGCCTCCAGCTGTTCGGCCAGCCGGGCGCGGGCCAGGGCCTGGGCCAGCGGCTGACCAAGGGCGGTGAGCAGGCGCCGGCGCGGGTCGCTGAGCGGCTGGCCGGAACGTGGGCGCACACCGAGCAATGCCAGGGGCTGTTCATCCACCGCCAGCGGCCACCACCACCAGCGGCCATTGGGCAGGGTGTCGCTGCCCTGACCGGCGGCCTGGCCATGCTGCCAGGCCCACTCTGCGGCGGCGCGCTCGTTATCGTTGAAGGCATGGGCTTCGCCGGTGGCCACTTGCAACTGACCTTCGACATTGCGCTCCAGCAGGCATACCTGCATGTCCTGCCAGCCGTTCAGGTGCTGGCCGGCGGCGTTGAACACCGCCTGGCGGTCGGTGGCCACGGTCAGCCGGCGCGACAGGTCGAGCAACTGGCTGGTCTGCGCCTGGGTTTCGCGCAGCGCCTGCAACTGCCGGCGCTGGCGCGCAGCCAGGTTGCCGGTGAGTGCAGCCATCAACAGAAAGAACACCAAGGTCAGCACGTCTTCTTCGCGCTGGATCCTGAACGACAGGTTGGGCGGGATGAACAGGAAGTCGTAGGTCAGGAACGACAGCACCGCGCAGGCCAGCGCAGGCCCCAGGCTGCTGCGCACCGCCACCAGCAACACCGCGGCCAGGAACACCAGCGAGATGTTGGGCAGGGCCAGCACACTCGACACCGCCCAGGCCAGGCCTGCGGCCATGAGCGTGGCCAGCAGCGCCAGCAGGTAATGGCGCCAGACCCACACCCGCCGCACCGCCGAACGTGGCGCTTGCGGCTGTGCGTCCCGGTCCAGCACGTTGATTTCCAGGCCGTGGCTTTCGCGCAGCAGCCGCGCGGCCACACCGGCACCGAACAGGCGCCGGCGCAGGCGGTCGCGGGACTGCCCGACCAGCACCAGGCTGGCCCGCCGTTCGGCGGCATGCTGGATCAACGTGCGCACCACTTCACCGGCACGCAGCAGCACCACCTCCCCGCCCAGGCGTTCGGCCAGTTGCTGGGCAGCTTGCAGGCGCTGGCGTGCGGTTTCGTCGCGCAGGCGGCCGTTGTCCACGTGCACCAGGCTCCAAGGCAGGTGGCGGCGTTGCGCCACGCGACTGGCATGGCGCACCAGCCGTTCGGCCTGGTCGTCGCCATCCACGCCCACCAGCAAGCGCCCACGCAGGGCCGGGGCCTCCTGGCCGCGTTGGCGATAGCCGTGGGCCAGGTCGGCATCCACCTGGGCAGCGGCGGTCTGCATGGCCAGTTCGCGCAGGGCGGTAAGGTTGGTTTGCGAGAAGAACGCATCGATGGCGGCCCGCGCCTGCTCGGGCACGTACACCTTGCCTTCGCGCAGGCGTTCGAGCAGCTCACGGGGTGGCAGGTCGATCAGCACCAGCTCGAAGGCTTCCTGCAGTACCCAGTCCGGCAGGGTTTCGCGCACTTGCACGCCGGTAATGTCGCGGACCTTGTCGTTGAGGCTTTCCAGGTGCTGGACGTTGACCGTGGTGTACACATCGATGCCGGCGGCCAGCAGTTCCTGCACGTCCTGCCAGCGTTTGGCGTGGCGGCTGCCGGGCGCATTGGTGTGGGCCAGTTCATCGACCAGCACCAGGGCCGGCGCGGCCTTGAGCAGGCCGTCGAGGTCCATTTCCTCGAGGGTGACGCCGCGGTACTGGCTGCGCAGCAGGGGTTGCTGCTGAAGGCCAGCGAGCAATACCTCGGTTTCGGCGCGGCCGTGGGTTTCGACCACCCCGGCCAGCACCTGCACGCCTTGGCGTTGCTGGGCGTGGGCGGCCTGGAGCATGGCGAAGGTCTTGCCGACGCCGGGAGCGGCGCCAAGGAACACCTTCAGCCGGCCCCGGCCGGATCGCGGGAGGGTAGCCAACAGCGCGTCTGCGCGGGCGGAGTCACTCATCTTTCATCCTTTGCTATTTCCAGCAAGCAGCAAATTCAGGGACAAACACCGTATCTGCGGGAGCGGGTTCACCCGCAAATACGATGGTGGCGCCACTATCGCGTTCGCGGGTGAACCCGCTCCCACAGGGTCCCTGCTAGCCCCCAAGTCATCTATCAATGGCTGAGGTTTTCCAAGGCCTGGTTCAAGGCCAGCACATTGACCACCGGCGGGCCGATCAATGGGTGGAGGGTGGCCTCTTCCAGCAAGCCTTGCAAGCGCTCCACCGGCAACTGCCGTGCCGCCGCCACCCGCGGGATCTGATAGGCCACTGCCTCCGGCGGCAGGTGCGGGTCGAGGCCGCTGCCCGAAGTGGTGAGCAGCGCCTGGGGCACCGGCCCCTGCTGCGCCTGGTACAACGCAGCCGCATCGCCCTTGACCCGCTCGGCCAGTGCCGGATTGCTCGGCGACAGGTTGCTGGCGCTGCTGGCCACGGTGGCATAGGCGCCCGCCGATGGCCGCGCGTGGAACCAGCCATCGCCCTGGAAATCCTGGGCGATCAGAGCGGAGCCACGTACCTGGCCCTGGCCATCGCGCACCAGGCTGCCATTGGCCTGGCTGGGGAAAGCCACCTGGGCAATACCGGTCACCGCCAGCGGATACAGCGCACCGGTCACCAGGGTCATCAACAGGGCCAGGCTCAATGCCGGGCGTACATAAGCATTCATGGTGGCCTCCTCAGACCAGGTGCAGAGCATTGAGCAGCAGGTCGATCAGCTTGATCCCGGCAAACGGCACGACAATGCCGCCCAGCCCGTAGATCAGCAGGTTGCGCCGCAGCAGGTGCGCCGCACTGGCCGCCTGCACCCGCACGCCGCGCAGCGCAAGCGGGATCAAAACGATGATGATCAGCGCGTTGAACACAATGGCCGACAGAATCGCACTCTGCGGGCTGGCCAGGTGCATCAGGTTGAGCACGCCCAGCTGCGGGTAGATGGCGGCGAACAGCGCCGGCAGGATGGCGAAGTACTTGGCCACATCGTTGGCGATGGAGAAGGTGGTCAACGCGCCACGGGTCACCAGCAGCTCCTTGCCGACCTGCACCACATCCAGCAACTTGGTTGGGTCGCTGTCCAGGTCGACCATGTTGGCCGCCTCGCGCGCGGCCTGGGTGCCGTCGTTCATGGCCATGCCCACATCTGCCTGGGCCAGTGCCGGGGCGTCGTTGGCGCCGTCGCCGCACATGGCCACCAGGCGGCCGTCGTTCTGCTCCTGGCGGATGCGCGCCAGCTTCTTCTCTGGCGTGGCCTCGGCCAGCACGTCATCCACGCCGGCCTCGGCAGCGATGGCGGCGGCGGTCAGCGGGTTGTCGCCGGTCACCATCACCGTGCGGATGCCCAGCTTGCGCAGCTCGGCAAAGCGCTCGCGGATGCCGGGCTTGACCACATCCTTGAGGTGGATCACGCCGAGCAGGCGCTTGTCGATGCACACCAGCAATGGTGTGCCGCCGCTCTGAGCGATGCGCTCCACTTCGCGGGCCAGCGCCGGGGGCATTTCCAGGCGTTGCATGCCGACGAATGCCAGCACTGCGTCGACGGCGCCCTTGCGATAGCGGTGCTGCTGCAGGTCGATGCCCGACAGCCGCGTCTCGGCGCTGAACGCCACCGCATCGAATTGCCCGGCGGCCGGTTCGACGAAGTCATGCAACTGGCGCAGGTACTCGACGATCGACTTGCCCTCGGCGGTGTCGTCCGCCAGCGAGGCCAGCAAGGCGCCCTCCCCCAGCTCGCGGGCGGTGATGCCCGGCGCTGCGTGCAGGGCGCTGCAGCGGCGGTTGCCGAAGGTGATGGTGCCGGTCTTGTCGAGCATCAGCGTGTGCACGTCACCGGCCGCCTCCACCGCGCGGCCGGAGCGGGCGATGACATTCAGCCGCACCAGCCGGTCCATGCCGGCAATGCCGATGGCCGACAGCAGGCCACCGATGGTGGTGGGGATCAGCGTCACCAGCAATGCGGCGAGGAAGATCAGCGGCAGGCTGCCACCAACGAAGTGGGCGAACGGCTGCAGGGTCACCACCACGATCAGGAAGATCAGGGTCAGGCCGATCAGCAGGATGTCGAGGGCGATCTCGTTCGGGGTCTTCTGCCGCTTGGCG
The DNA here is from genome assembly GCF_002113295.1 of Pseudomonas sp. B10(2017). Lineage (NCBI taxonomy): Bacteria > Pseudomonadati > Pseudomonadota > Gammaproteobacteria > Pseudomonadales > Pseudomonadaceae > Pseudomonas > Pseudomonas sp. B10(2017). Next base: position 170,461 of record NZ_NEJU01000011.1, on the reverse strand, counting down.
CCTTCGACCAGGGCAATCATGCGGTCGAGGGTGGATTCACCCGGGTTGCTGGTGATGCGGATCAACAACCAGTCGGAGACCAGCCGGGTATTACCGGTCACCGCCGATCGGTCGCCGCCGGACTCGCGGATCACCGGCGCGGACTCGCCAGTAATGGCGGCCTCGTTGACCGCAGCGATACCTTCAAGCACCTCGCCGTCACCGGGGATCATTTCACCGGCCACCACGCGCACCACATCGTCCTTGCGCAGCGCGCTGGCCGCGACGGTCTCGTAGCTGCCATCACGCTTGCGAAGCTGGGCGGTCAGGCCTTGGCTGCCGGCCCTGAGGCTGTCGGCGCGGGCCTTGCCACGGCCCTCGGCAAGGGCCTCTGCGAAGTTGGCGAACAGCACGGTGAACCACAGCCACAGGGCGATCTGCACGGCAACGCCGGTGCTCACGCCGCTACCGGGTGCGAAACACAGGACGGTGGTCAGTAGCGCAGTCAAGGCGACTACCAGCATCACCGGCGAGCGCTTGAGCTGGCGCGGGTCGAGCTTGACGAATGCCTGCACCAACGCCGGGCGCCACAACGCGGCGAAGCGGGTCTGGTCCTTGGCACTGTGCCGGGCTTGTACTTCAGGAATGGGCATGTTCATGGTCGGTCCTCAAAAACCCAGGCTCAAGTGTTCGGCGATCGGCCCAAGGGCCAGGGTCGGCAGGAAGGTGAGGCCACCTACCAGCAGGATGGTGACCAGCAGCAGGCCGGTGAACAGCGGGCCATGGGTGGGGAAGCTGTTCAGCCCCTGAGGCGCGCTTTTCTTCGCCGCCAGACAGCCAGCCAGCGCCAGCACCGGGAGGATGTAGCCGAAGCGGCCGACAAGCATGGCCAGGCCGATCATCAGGTTGTGGAACACCGTGTTGGCACCGAAGCCGGCAAAGGCCGAGCCGTTGTTGGCCGTGCCCGAGGTGTAGGCGTACAGCAGCTGGCTGAAACCATGCGCCCCCGGATTGCTGACTGCACCTGCCGGGCCTGGCAGGCTGGCAGCGATGGCGCCGAGCACCAGCACGCCGACCGGCATCACCAGCAGGGTCGCCACCAGCAACTGCACCTCGCGGGCCTGCAGTTTCTTGCCCAGGTATTCCGGGGTGCGGCCGATCATCAGCCCGGCCAGGAACACCGCGATAAGCACGAACAGTAACATCCCGTACAGCCCTGCCCCGACGCCGCCGAAGATCACTTCACCGACCATCATGTTGACCATCGCCACCATGCCGGTCAGTGGGTTGAGACTGTCGTGCATGGCATTGACCGAACCGTTGGAAGCAGAGGTGGTAGTCACTGTCCACAGCACCGAGCCGGTGGTGCCGAAGCGGCTTTCCTTGCCCTCCATGGGGGCGCTTTGCTGTACCTGCGCGCTCTCGAGGGCCGGGTTGGGCTGGTACTCGGACCACAACGCCGTGCTGCCGCCGATCAGGAACAGGGCAAGCATACAGGCGAGGATGGCGCGGCTCTGGCGCAGGTCCTTCACGTAGTGACCAAAGGTGAACACCAGCGCCACCGGAATGAGAATGATCGAAGCCACCTCGAACAGGTTGCTCCAGGCCGTGGGGTTTTCGAACGGGTGCGCGGAGTTGACCCCGAAGAAGCCACCGCCGTTGGTACCCAGCTGCTTGATGGCGATCTGGCTGGCGGCCGGGCCCAGCGGGATGGTCTGCTCGGTCCCTTGCAGGGTGACCGCGTGGGCGTAGTCGGCCAAGGTTTGCGGTACGCCCTGCCATACCAGCAGCAACGCCAGCAGCAGGCACAGCGGCAGCAGGCCGTAGAGGGTGGCGCGGGTCATGTCGACCCAGAAGTTGCCCAGCGTCGTGGCGCTGCGCCGGGCGATGCCACGGCACAGGGCGACCAGCACCGCCAGGCCGGTGGCGGCGCTGACGAAATTCTGTACGGTCAGGCCTAGCATCTGGCTCAGGTAGCTGACCGACGCCTCACCGCTGTAGGCCTGCCAGTTGGTGTTGGTGACGAAGCTGACCGCGGTGTTGAACGCCAGCGACCATTCCTGGCCGGGCAGATGCTGCGGGTTGAACGGCAGGTAGCCCTGCAACAGCAGCACGGCGAACAGCAGCAGGAACCCGGCCAGGTTGAAGGCCAGCAGGGCCAGGGTGTAGTGCTGCCAGTTCTGTTCCTGGCCGGCGCGCACGCCCGCCACCCGGTAGCAGGCTTGCTCGACCGGGCCCAGGATGGGAGACAGCCAGGTGCGTTGGCCTTCCATGACCTTGAAGTAGAACCGCCCAAGCCAGGGTGCCGGTAGCAGCACGATGGCGAAAAATGCCAACAGCAAGGCGAAGTCGTAACTGTGCATGGCCGCTCCCTAGCTGCGATCGGCGCGCAACAGCGCCACCAGCAGATAAAACGCCAATGCCACTGCCAGCAGCAGTGACAGCCCGTCGAGCATGTTCATGTGTGGTTCTCCCCGTGGTGCGGCTTGGGCCGCTTTGGGGAAATTGTCCGAGCGAACGGCGTAAAGGGGCGAGATTGTGGGGTGGGGATGGGAATAAAGAAGGCGTAAAAATCGGGTATTGAGGCTGCCTGAACCGGCCTCTTCGCGGGTGAACCCGCTCCCACAGGGACCGCACCACTCTCCCGGGCTGCGGAGATCCTTGTGGGAGCGGGTTCACCCGCGAAGAGGCCAGTACAGATTTACTGCCGAGGCGGCTGCGGGACGGCGTTGCGGCTCCAGTCCAGCAGCAGGCTGTAACCGACCGCCAGCAAGGTCGGCCCGATGAACAGGCCAATGAAGCCAAAGGCAATCAAACCGCCGAACACACCAAGCAGCACGATAACTAACGGCAGATTGCCGCCACGGCTGATCAGGTACGGCTTGAGCACGTTGTCCACGCCGCTGATGACGAACGTGCCCCAGACCCCCAGGAACACCGCCATGCCGTATTCGCCCTTCCATACCAGCCAGCCGGTGGCAGGGATCCAGGCCAGTGGCGGGCCCATGGGGATCAGGCTGAGCATGAAGGTCACCAGCCCCAGCACGATGGCCCCGGGCACGCCGGCGATCAGGAAGCCGATCAACGCCAGCACGCCCTGCGCGGCGGCCGTACCGATTACCCCGTTGACCACCCGCTGCACCGTACCGGCCACCAACTCCAGGTAATACTCGGCGCGGTCGCCCATCAGGCGGTGCAGCAAGCGCAGGACGAACGCCGACAAGCGCGGGCCGTCGCGGTAGAAGAAGAACACGAACACCAGGCTCAGGGTCAGCTCCAGCACGCCGCTGCCGATCTGCGCGCTGCGCGCCAGCAACCAGTTGCCCACCTGCCCCAGGTGCGGCTTGACCGAGGCCAGCAAGGCCGCGCCCTGCTGGTCCAGCGACTGCCACCAGCTGACCAGACGCTCGCCAACCAGCGGGACGCCACCCAGCCACGCCGGAGCATCGGGCAGGCCGTCCACCTGCACGTCACGCACGAACGCCGTCGCATCGCGAATGTGATCGGCCAGGTTGAACCCCAGCCACACCAGCGGCAGCGCCACTATCAGTATCCAGGCAGTGGTCAGAAGGCTGGCCGCCAGGGTTTCGCGCCCGCCCAGCGCACGCGTCAACAAACGCATCAACGGCCAGCTCGCAAAGGCCAGGATGGCCCCCCACAACAGCGCTGAAATGAAAGGTGCCATTACCCACAGACCGGCCCCCAGCAGCGCCAGCAGCAGTATCTGTACCAGCAAGCGGTCATTGTTAGCCATGGTGGTGCTCGTTCAACGGATCAGTTCAAGGTGCAGGCCATCGGTAGGCGCGCTACCGACTTCGAGGCGGCCACCGCGCACCCCTGCCTTGACCAAGGCCTCGCGCCAGGCTTCAGCCTGGGCGCCGCTCAGGCTGGCACGCAGGGTGCTGTCGAGGTTCAGGCTGCGGGCCAGCAGGTTCGCCCAGGCGTCTTGCGGCGCGGCCAGGTCAGGGTAGTCGAGCTTGCCCGTGTCGCGCATTTCGCGCAGCACCGTGGCGGCGGTCGGCAGCAGTTCGCCCAGCGGGCTGCCGGCGACGAACTCTTCCACGTGCAGGTAGGCGCGGCGGTTGCCGCGGGTGACGCTGTACAGCGCGACCAGGGTGTCGGCCTGCTCCGCCGAGCGGCGCAGCAGGATGAACGCCTGCTGCTCGTCGCCGCCGTTGAGGCGGGCATTGCCGAACACATCATTGGCCCACAGGCTGGCCTCGCCGCAATCGCGGCCCTGGCACCAGAACAGCGGGTAGCCGCCGTCGCGCTGTAGTGCTTCGCGAGCGCTGGTGAAGGCTTCGCGGGCGGTACGCTCGACCGGCAGTTCGTAGGTTACCGAGCTGACCTGGCCACGACTTTCGACCTTGTCCTCGACCCGCAGGCGGCCGCTGATCTTGCGCAGCGGGCCCATGGGGTAGACACGCTCCTGCTCCACGGCCGGGCGCTGGTCGACCACCTTGGCGTCCACCGGTACCGGCAGGCTGCCGGCCCACAAAACGGGGCTGGCGAGCATCAGGCAGGCAGCGAAGGCATTACGGATGGCAACAGGCGCGCTCATTGGCGAACCAGGCGGCGCTCAGCGCCGAGGTGAAGCTCCAGGATGTCTGGCAGTTGCATGGTTGTCTCCCTGTTCAACCCGCCAAGCCTCGACACTTGTCCGGTGCAAGTCAAGCAAAGCCAAAGAAGCGATTGAAACAGTCTGCGACAAGGGCCGCGCCCTGCTCATCGTTCAGGTGCAGGTGATGGCCACCGGGCAGTGTCACCTGCTCAAAGGGTAGCTGCTCCAGCAACCCGGTGTGGCGCGCCAGCATGCCGTCGGCGGCCACCACCAGGCGCGCCGGGCAATTCACCCGGCGCACATAGGCCATGGCCTGGGCCTCGCTCAGGCGCACTGGCGAAGGCAGAGTCAGGCGGCTATCGCTGCGCCAGCTGTAACCGCCGGGCACTGGCATCAGGCCGCGCTGGGCCAGCAGCTCGGCCGCCTCGCGGCTGACCGCGACCATGCCTTTCATGCGTGCCTGCACGCCCTGCTCCAGGGTCGTGTACACCGACTTGCGCTTGCCATCCAGGCGTAACTGGGCCTGCAGTGCCATGCCCAGCCGCTCACCGGCATCCTGCTCGGCGCCGGTCGGCGGGATGACTCCATCGATCAGGGCCAGATGGCTGACCCGCTCCGGCAACGCGCCAGCCAGTTGCACCGAAATGATTGCCCCCAGCGAATGGCCCAGCAGGGCGAAACGTTGCCAACCCAGCTGCTCGGCCACCCGCAGCACATCATGGGCGTAGTCGGCCAGGGCATAGCCGGCGCCAAGCGGCCGGTGCTCGGAGTAACCATGCCCGGCCAGGTCCAGGGAGACGATGCGCAAGCCTTTCAGTTGCGGCGCCAGGCGGGCGAAGCTGTTGGCGTTGTCCAGCCAGCCATGCAGGGCGATTACCGGCAGTCCGTCATCAGGGCCGAACAGGTGCGCCGCCAGTTCGATATGGCCCAGGCTCAGGCGGACTTCCTCGACCTGCGCGCTCATGCCTGGCTCCAGCGGTCGAACAGGCCCTTGATCAGGCTGGCGGTGTCGGTTGGCCGCTCCAGCGGGAACATGTGCCCACCCGGCACGCTGTGAAACTCGCCCCTGGGCATGCCGCGCACGGCCAGGGTGTGGTGGCGGCGAATGACGTTGCTGCGCTCGCCGCGGACCATGGCCAGCGGCACCTGCAATTGCCGCGCGGGCGCTGGGCTGGTATGCGGGATGCTGCGGTAGATGCTGATTTCCGTGGCTGGGTCGAAGCGCAACTGCAGCCCCTGCTCCATCGCCTGCAGGCCGTGCTCTATGTAGGCATCGAGGCAATCGGGGTCGAAGTGGCGGAACAGTGACTTGCCGGCGAAATAGTCCCGGGCACTGTCGCGGTCATTGAAGGTTTCGCGGCGCCCCAGGGTGCGGCCAGCCGGGGTGATACGGTCGATGAAGCCGAAGCGCTTGGCGGTACGCAGCAGCCATTGGTCGGCGCGGGTGAGCACCGGCGAATCGAGCATCACCACGCCGCGGTAGTACTCGGGGCGGCGCAAGGCTGCGTGCAGGTGCAACACCCCGCCCAGCGAATGGCCGACGCCCCATACCGGCTGGTCTTGCCGAGCCAGGTGGTGCAGCAGTTCATCGACCAGGCTCTGCCAGTTGTCGTCCACCGGAAAGCGCGGATCGTGCCCGTGCTGGGCCAGGTGCTGCACCTGGTAGTCCGGTGCCAGAGCGGCGAACAGCTTGCCGTAGGTGGCCGAGGGGAAACCGTTGGCATGGGCGAAGAAGATCTGCTGCGACATGGCGCCGGGTCCGGGTGGGGGATGATGGCCCATTGTCGGTATCGCGGGGCAGTTCGGCAACGTCCGGATAGGTCATCGGCGAGGGCTATCAGGTCAGGCTGAGAGCTCAGGCCGGCGATTTGATCGCCCGGAGGTTCATCAGCCCAGCCAGCGGCCAGTCCCCTTCCAGCTCCGCCAGGCTTGCAGTGCTCATGCCTGCCGGCTGCTGCTGGTGGCCATGCTGCAACGCCCCTACCAGGGTACCCACCAAAGGCTGGTGGCTGACCAGCAGCACATGCTCCAGGCCCAGGCGCTCGATTTCGCCGATGACCTGCTGCACATCACTGTCGGGCGTCAGCCAGGGCACGGTGCGCACCGGCTCGGCGAAACCCAGGGTGTCGTGCACCAGGGCGGCCGTTTGCTGGGCGCGTACGTAAGGGCTGGCGATGATCGCCTGCAGCGGCTGACCCAGCAGGCGGGCGGCGCTGTGCAGCACCTGCTCGCGACCATGGGCGGTCAGCCGGCGCTCGGCATCGCTGTTGGCCCGCGGCTCCGCTTCACCGTGGCGCAGTACCCACAGCTTCACAGCTTGGGCTCCTCGTCACGCACCGGGTGCGGGGCCGGGATCACGGCGTGCGGTGCCTCGCCTTCAGGGGCTCGCGGTGCCGGCCAGTCGGCGAACGGCCAGGGCTTCTGGTCGCTGTGGAAGCTGCCGAAGCGGCCGATCTGCGCCAGATACTGGCTCAGGCTGTCACCGAAGTTCATCAGGCTGGCGCTGGGGGCGCCGTACACCAGGCGGTAGATCAGTTGTACCAGCACCAGGCCACCGAGCAGCAGCTCGGCCAGCTGCCAGACCACCAGGAACACCACCATCCACAGGACCCGCAGGATGATCGACTCGCGCTGGGCGCGTTCGGGCGTATCGTTCATGTGTTGCTCCTTGCTGTTGTCAGAGCCGCTGAAGGCTCAGTTGAAACCGCTGATGGAAATGAAATCGACATCGGTCTTGGGCTCGGCACGCATCAGGTGCTCGATCACCTGGTTCAGCGTGCGGCCTTCGAACAGGATGGCATGCAGGCCTGCCACCAGCGGCATGTAGACCTGCACTTCCTGCGCCTTGGCCTTGAGCACCTTGAGGGTGTTGACGCCTTCGGCCACTTCACCCAGGCGGTTGACCGCCTGCTCCAGGCTCAGGCCCTGGCCAAGCGCGTGACCGACCTGGTAGTTGCGACTCTTGGGCGAGGAGCAAGTGACGATCAGGTCACCGACACCGGCCAGGCCGAGGAAAGTCATGGGATTGGCACCCTGGCTGACGGCGAAGCGGGTCATCTCGGCCAGGGCGCGGGTAATCAGCATGCTCTTGGTGTTTTCGCCCATGCCCAAGGCCACCGCCATGCCGGCGATGATGGCGTAGACGTTCTTCAGCGCCCCGCCCAGCTCGACGCCAAAGCGGTCGGCACTGGCGTAGACGCGGAAGGTGCGCCCATGCAGCACGGCCTGCACCTGCTGGCAGAGTTTTTCGTCCTCGCTGGCAACCACCGTTGCGGTCAGCGCATGTTCGGCGATTTCACGAGCCAGGTTGGGGCCGGACAGCACGCCGATGCGCGCCTCGGGGGCGATTTCCTCGAGGATCTGGCTCATCAGCTTGAAGCTTTGCGCTTCGATGCCCTTGGTCAGGCTGACCAGGCCCTTGCCGCGCAGCAGCTCGGCATGCGGGGCCAGCACGCTGCGCAAGGCGCTCGATGGCAAAGCGACGAAAATCAGCTCGCTGGCTTGCAGGGTGGCCAGCAGGTCGCTGACCGGCTCGACGCCGTCGTGCAGGCGGATGCCCTTGAGGTAGCGCGGATTCTCGCGATTGACGCGCATGGCCTCGGCCTGTTCCGGGTCGCGCATCCATTGGCGGACCGGCACACCGTTTTCTGCCAGCAGGTTCGCCACGGCGGTGCCGAAGCTGCCGCCTCCCAGAACTGCAACAGGTTGCTGTTCAGTCATATCCAATCCGTTAAAGCCAAAAATTAAGTGGCGACCCGGCCATTATACGGCTCGCCTGCGACAGAACCAGTGTCAGTACTGGCCTCTTCGCGGGTAAACCCGCTCCCACAGGTACAACGAAGCCTTCAGCAGCGGTGCGCTCTGTGTGGGAGCGGGTTTACCCACGAAAGGGCCATCACAGGCAATGCAGATCACTGGCAAATACGCCAAGGTCAGTTACCATGCCTGTTTCAATCCTGATACAAGGCCGCTTTGTGTTCCCTGGCACGCCCCCGTACCCGCGCCTGCTCATACTGACTGCCCTGCTCGGTGGCCCGGCCGTGGCCGATGACCTGTTCATCGACAACACGGACCTGCCGCAGGTTCTGACCGCCACGCGCCTGAAACAATCCCCTGCCGCGGTCCCGGGCAGCATGACCGTGCTCGACAGCGAGCTGATCCGCGCCAGCGGTGCCCGCGACATCCCCGAGCTGCTGCGCCTGGTGCCGGGCATGATGGTGGGCTACAACGCCGGCAACCAACCCACGGTCAACTACCACGGCAGCAACGTCAACGATGCCCGACGCATGCAGGTGCTGATCGATGGCCGTTCGGTGTACCGCGCCGGCCTGGCCACGGTGGACTGGAGCGACATTCCGCTGGCAATGGAGGATATCGAGCGCATCGAGGTGTTCCGCGGCCCCAACACGGTCAGCTACGGCGCCAACGCGCTGATGGCAGTGGTCAACATTCTTACCCGCAACCCCGCCGACAGCCATGGCACGCGGCTGAAGATGACCCGCGGCCAGGACGGCATCAACGATTTCTACGCCAGCCACGGCTTCGGCTGGGAGGGTGGCGACATGCGCCTGTCGCTGTCTGGCCAGCAGGACGATGGCTTCGACGAGAACCAGTTCGGCCAGGACTACCGCGACAGCCGTCGGCTGACCCGCTTCAATATCAACGCCAGCCATAGCCTGGCGCACGACCAGACCCTGGAATGGCAACTGGCGGCGAAGGAAGGCAGCAACCAGCGGCCTTATACCTACCAGCCGGTGTTCGCCAAATACGAAGCCGGTAACAACGCTGACGTCAATGCCAAGGACTACGCCGGCTCATTGCGATGGACCAAGGACTTCAGTTCCGAGCACAGCCTGTATATCCAGGGTTCTGCCCAGCATTTCGACCGCCAGCAGGTGTGGCGTGCCTGTGACGCACTGCAGTCGTTCAGCCCGGAATTGACCCAGCTCTGGCAGATGAATCCTGACTTCGCCGAAAAGGTGGCGCGCGGCATTGCTACCGGCGCGCCACTTTCGACCAACGATCCCGTCATGAAAGGGCTTCTGGAGAAGGTCCAGCAGCAATGGGCGAACGGTGGCAAGCAGCAGGTCTGCGGCGACGTCGACCAGAGCACCCGCGAAACCCGCTACGACCTGGAAATCCAGGATACCCTGAGCCTGACAGACAGCCTGCGCCTGCTCAGCGGCATGAACTACCGCTATGATCGTGCCGACTCGCAAACCTACTTCAATGGCAGCATCGACGACCAGACCTGGCGCCTGTTCGGCCAACTGGAATGGCGCGCCGACGAGCACTGGATCCTGCAGGGCGGTGCCATGTTCGAGGACTCGCGCCTGTCCGGCAACTCGCTGACCCCGCGCGTGGCAGTCAACTACCTGATCACCCCGCGCCATGGCCTGCGTGCGGTGTACTCCGAGGCGGTGCGCTCGCCAGACATGTTCGAGAACAACATCAACTGGAGCTACACGGTCAAGAACCTGACCCCCAACGCTTTCGGCCTGCAGAACGGCGAATACTTCGTCAAGACCCGCGGCCCGGGCGACCTCGACCAGGAACGCATGCGCTCGCGCGAGCTGGGCTACAACGGCTACTTCAGCGACATCGACCTGAACATGGATGTGAAGCTGTTCTACGACGAGATCACTGGAATGATCAGCGAGCCCCTGAAGAACAACCAGTACATCGCCAGCAACGCCAACAAGGCCCGTTTCAGCGGCAGCGAGGCGCAACTGGACTGGCGCCCGACCCTGCGCGACCGCCTGCGCCTTACCTACGCCTACGTGGATGCCTGGGCCAGCAACCCCGCCGACCGACGCCTCAGCGCGCGCAACAGCGGCTCGGCCGGATGGATGCGCGAATGGGGTGACGGTTGGTCCAGCGCGCTGTTCTATTACGGTGACGATGCGCTCAACCAGTACCGTTACGAGCGCCTGGACCTGCGCCTGGCCAAGCGTTTCCGGGTGCATGGCAGCAACCTGGAACTGGCCGCGCTGTGGCAACAGCGCCTGGACGACGAGCCGACCACGGCAATCCAGAACCGCTACGACAGCCGCCACCGCCTGAGCGTCAGCGCGGAGCTGGAGTTCTGATGGCCCTGCTGCTGCGCCTGTTGCTGTTGTGCCTGTGGCCAATGGGGCCGCTGTCCGCCAGCGAAATCGTGTTGGTAGGCGCGGAAGACCAGCCCGGCATTCGCAGTTTCGTCGCTGCGCTGGAAAACCGCAGGCCGCACGATCACGTGCATTTCCAGACCACCGCCGACCTGCCACGCCCGGGCAAGCTCAAGGCTGACCAGCGCCTGATCTTGCTGGACAACGCCGCACTGGAATGGCGCCTTGGGGAAAATGCCGGCCCGCCGGCCCTGGCCATGAGGGTCAGCCGGGTACAGGCTGAACAGCGCCTGGGAAAGTCGCGGCCCGCGTTCCTCACGCTGCTGTGGAGCGACCCGCCGCTGGGCCGGCAGTTGCGCCTGGCGCGCTACCTGCTGCCGCAAGCCCGGCGCATTGGTGTGCTGTACGGTGAGCACAGCAGCTTTCTGCTCGAAGAGCTGCGCCATGCCGCCCGCCCGCTGGGCCTGGAGATCATCGCCCAGGACTGGCCCGACCCTCGCGACAGCCGCCCTCTGCAAAATTTGTTGGCCAACAGTGACGTGCTGCTGGGCCTGGACGACACCGACCTGTTCAACTCCAAGACTGCGAAGAACCTGCTGTTGAGCAGCTACGGCCGTCAGATGGCGCTTATCGGCCCGAACGCCGGGTTCGTCCGCGCCGGCGCCCTGGCCAGCACCTTCAGTGACCAGGACGACTGGCTGGCGGTACTCGACCAGTTGCTCGACCAGCCACCGGCGCGCTGGCCACGCAGCCTGTACCCGGTACGCTTCGGCGTCAGCGGCAACCAGCAGGTGGCGCGCGCCCTGGGCCTTGAACCGATCGATCCGAACGCCGCCGCCAAGGCCCTGGCCGAAGGAGAACCCACCCCATGAGCAAGCGCCTGAGCTGGGACATCCACACCCGCACCCAGATCATCAGCCTCGGCCCTGCCCTGCTGCTGACGTTGCTGCTGATCAGCTTTTTCACCTTCGTGCGTATCCAGGACCTGCGCCAGGAACTGAACCACACCGGGCAACTGATCGCCAACCAGCTGGCGCCAGCCTCGGAATACGGGGTGATCTCGGGCAACAACGAAGTGCTCGAGGGCCTGATGCGCGCCACGCTCAGCATTCCCCACGTGCGCTTCCTCGAGGTGCAGGACAGCCGCAACCACATCCTTGTCTATGTGGAGCAGTCCGACGAAAGCGCCAACCGCGCGCAGCGCGTCGAAGTGTTTCAGGCGCCCATCCGCCTGCAGCAGATCCGCCTGGACAGCGACTTCCTGCAACAGGGCAAAGCCACCACCCCGGCCATCGGCGACGATTACCTGGGCCGGGTCATCGTCGGCATGTCCGATGACGCCTTCAGCCAGCGCCAGCAGGAAATCGTGATCAAGGCCGGCATCCTCGCGCTGTTCGCCCTGCTGTTCACCTTCCTGCTGGCGCGCCGCCTGGCCCTGAGCCTGGCCAAGCCGATTAGCGACATGGGCCATGCGGTCAAGGCCATCCAGCAGGGCGAGTACCACACCCTGTTGCCGGTGGTCGATGACAGCGAACTGGGCCACCTGGCGCGCCACATCAATAACCTGGCCCACGCCCTGGAGCAGGCCAGCAATGAACAGAAGCAGGCCATTGCCGAGCTGATCCAGGCCCGCGAGGAGGCCGAACAGGCCAACCGCGCCAAATCGGACTTCCTGGCGATGATGAGCCACGAGCTGCGCACGCCGATGAATGGCGTGCTGGGCATGCTGCAGTTGCTGGAAACCACCCAGCTGAACAGCGAACAGGCCGAGTACACCGCAGTGGCCAGCGAGTCCACAGGGCACCTGCTCAAGGTCATCAACGACATCCTCGACTTCTCGCGCATCGAACGCGCCGCGCTGCAACTGGAACACATCGACTTCAACCTGGGCGAGCTGATCACCAGCAGCGTCCAGTCATTCCAGCACAGTGCCCAGCAGCGCGGCCTTGCCCTGCACCTGCAACTGCCAGCGGGTATCGAGCAGTTGCAGGTGAACGGCGACCCCACGCGCATCCGCCAGATCCTGCTCAACCTGATTGGCAACGCGCTGAAATTCACCGAACGCGGCCAGGTACAGGTCGAGGCGCGCTGGCAAGTGCTCGACCGGCAACTGATCTGGCTGACCTGCAGTGTGCGTGACACCGGTATCGGCATCGACAACGAGCGCCTGGAAATGATGTTCGTCGCCTTCCAGCAGGCCGACAGCTCGATTTCCCGCCGCTATGGCGGCACCGGGCTGGGGCTGTCGATCGCTCGCACCCTGGCCGAACGCATGGGTGGCAAGCTGCGCGGCGAAAGCCGTGAAGGCCTGGGCTCCACCTTCACCCTGGAGATGCCTCTGGCTCTGGCCAGCCCTGCCCCGGTCTCGCTGACGCTGCCAAGCGCTGCGCCGCCGGCGGTGGCCGACAATGATCAGGTACTGCTGGTAGAGGACAACCCGGTCAACCAAAGTGTCATCGAGGCCATGCTGCGTAGCCTGGGGCTGGCGGTATGCACGGCCGAGGACGGCCTGGAGGCGATCGAAAGGGTCAGCCGGCAGCGTTTTGCCGCCGTGCTGATGGACTGCCGCCTGCCGCACCTGGACGGCTATGAAGCCACCCGGCGTATCCGCCAGCTGCCCAACGGTGCCGGGCTACCGATCATCGCCCTGACCGCCAACGCCTTGCAGGGCGACCGCGAGCGTTGCATGGCGGCCGGCATGGACGACTACCTGAGCAAACCCTTGCGCCGCACCGAACTGCAGCGGGTGCTGCAGCGCTGGCTACCCGGTCAGACAACCGCGACTGGCGATAAATGCTAAAGTGCGGCAGTCTTAAACACTGGACAGGACCTTCATCGGACCTGAAAATAGACGTTTCAGTGCACACCTGTACTTCTTTCGCCGGGTGCACTGTGACTTTCACCACAACGCAATAGTCTACCTGTAGGCTGCCGCCTCGGACGCGATGCGTATCGGGCCGGCCGGGAAGATTCATCCCCTGCCGCAGGGGGTTATTGAGGAGCTCGCATGACCAAACAACACGCCTTTACTCGGGAAGACCTGCTGCGCTGCAGTCGCGGTGAGCTGTTCGGCCCAGGTAATGCGCAACTGCCCGCGCCGAACATGCTGATGGTCGATCGCATCACCCATATCAGCGAAGAAGGCGGCAAGTACGGCAAAGGTGAATTGGTCGCCGAGCTGGATATCAATCCGGACCTGTGGTTCTTCGCCTGCCACTTCGAAGGCGACCCGGTAATGCCGGGCTGCCTGGGCCTCGACGCCATGTGGCAGCTGGTAGGTTTCTTCCTCGGCTGGCAGGGCCTGCCAGGCCGCGGCCGCGCCCTGGGTTCGGGCGAGGTGAAGTTCTTTGGCCAGGTACTGCCGGAAGCCAAGAAAGTCACTTACAACATTCACATCAAGCGCGTCCTGAAGGGCAAGCTGAACATGGCCATCGCCGATGGCTCGGTCAGCGTCGACGGCCGCGAGATCTACACTGCCGAAGGCCTGCGGGTCGGCGTGTTCACCTCCACTGACAATTTCTAAGGGTTATTCGCATGCGCCGCGTCGTTATCACTGGTCTGGGCATCGTATCGTGCCTGGGCAATGACAAAGCTACCGTCACCGAAAACCTGCGCAACAGCCGTCCGGGTATCCGTTACAACCCGGAATACAAGGAAATGGGGCTGCGTAGCCAGGTTTCCGGGTCCATCGACCTCAACCTCGAAGAACTGATCGACCGCAAGGTCTACCGCTTCGTCGGCCACGCTGCTGCCTACGCCTACCTGGCGATGCAGGATGCGATCAAGGACGCCGGCCTGACCGAAGAGCAGGTTTCCAACCCGCGTACCGGCCTGGTGGCTGGCTCTGGCGGCGCCTCGACCCTGAACCAGATGGAAGCGCTGGACACCCTGCGCGAGAAAGGCGTCAAGCGCGTCGGCCCGTACCGCGTTACCCGCACCATGGGCAGCACCGTTTCGGCATGCCTGGCCACCCCGTTCAAGATCAAGGGCATCAACTACTCGATCTCGTCGGCCTGTGCCACTTCGGCACACTGCATCGGCACCGCCCTGGAGCAGATCCAGTGGGGCAAGCAGGACATCGTCTTCGCCGGTGGCGGTGAAGAAGAGCACTGGAGCCAGTCGTTCCTGTTCGATGCCATGGGCGCCCTGTCGACCAAGCGCAACGAAACCCCGGAACTGGCCTCGCGCGCCTACGATGCCGACCGTGATGGCTTCGTCATCGCTGGCGGCGGCGGCATGGTGGTGGTCGAGGAGCTGGAACACGCCCTGGCCCGTGGCGCCAAGATCTACGCGGAAATCGTCGGCTACGGCGCCACTTCCGACGGCTACGACATGGTTGCTCCAAGCGGCGAAGGTGCCATCCGCTGCATGCAGCAGGCGCTGTCGACCGTCGACACCCCGATCGACTACCTGAACACCCACGGCACCTCGACCCCGGTCGGTGATGTTGCCGAGATCAAGGGCGTTCGCGCCGTGTTCGGCGACAAGGCACCGAAGATCAGCTCGACCAAGAGCCTGTCGGGTCACTCGCTGGGCGCTGCCGGCGTACACGAGGCGATCTACTGCCTGCTGATGATGGAAAACAACTTCATCGCCGGCTCCGCCAACATCGACGAGCTGGACCCGGAGGTCGCCGACCTGCCGATCCTGCGCAAGACCGAAGAAAACGCCAAGATCGACACGGTCATGAGCAACAGCTTCGGCTTCGGCGGCACCAACGCCACCCTGGTGCTCAAGCGCTGGGAAGGCAAGTAAGACGCTGCTGCGGTATACGAAAACGCCCCGACTGGTTCGGGGCGTTTTCATTTGTATCGCCTGTACCGGCCCTATCGCCGGCAAGCCAGCTCCCACAGGTACTGCATAGGCTTCGGAACCTGCGCAGTACCTGTGGGAGCTGGCTTGCCGGCGATAGGGCCAGCACAGGAAAACCCTTATTTCTGCCTGGGCAGTACAGCCAGAAAATTCTCCCTGGCCACCTTGTTGGCAACTTGTTCCGGCAATGCATCCAGAAACGGCCTGAACCCATGCATCTGCTCCCCAAGGCTACCAAACCGCCCCACCACATCCGAACCCAGCATGAACCGCTCCGGGAACCTTTCGACCAGTGCCAGCCACTCCTTTCGTGGCACACCCCGGTCATCCAGCAGGTAGGGTTCCAGCACGCTCCACGACAAATCGACATACAGGTTCGGGTAATCCTCCAGCAACCGCGTCAGCACCGGCAGCAGAAAGTCCATCTGCGTCTGGTGCCTGTGAATCTCCATGCTGCTGCCGGCGTGCGCCCAGATGAACCGCGTGTGTGGGTGATTGCGCAGCGGCTCTTCGATCTCCGCCAGGTACAAGGGGTTGCGCTCGCGCTTGGAGGTGATGTTGGAATGTAGCAGCACCGGCAGGTCGCGCTCGGCCGCCAGGTGGTAGATACGTGTCATGGCTTCGTTGTTGGCGCGCGGCGTGTCACCGCTGGTCAGTGCCGTCAGGTCATCGTGGCGGGTGAACACCTCGCCAATGCCTTGCCACAGCCCCGGATGCAGATCGAGCATGCGCTCGATATGGCTGGCGGCGTTCTTGTCCACCGGATTGAAGCCGGCCAGGAACGGATGAAAGCGCTTGCGCTGCTCGTCGGGCAGTTGCTGCAACGCCGCGGCGACGTAGGTGTCGGTGGCGCTGTACCAGTAGGCTTCGGCGTCGTCCCCGGCGTAATAGCGCGGGCGCTTGGGCTCGTCTTCGTGCCACTTCTTGGCCACCGGGATGCCGGAAATCATCGACTGCTCGATACCGGCGGCGTCCATGGCCTGGATCAGCGCGGGCATGCCTTCGCTTTCCTGGAAGAAGTCGACGTAGTGCAGGTGGGCATCACTGTAGCGGTAGTCACGCGCCTGCGCCGCTTGGCACAGCCAGCTGGATAACAGCACGCAGGCTAGCGCTCTGAAGATCATGATGAAGCTTCCTTTTCCGTGTACCAGATCTCTAGACCGGCCAGCCAACCAGACGGTTCAGCCGCGGCGGGCAAACCGCTATGCTTGAGGCATTTCCACCTTGCCTGGAGCCTTCCAATGAGCAGCCCCCTGGTCATCCGCCCACGCGCCGAATCGGTCGAGGGCCAGCCGATCCTGCGCCCGCTGCCGTCGGCCCAGTGCCGCAGCGTCGGCCCGTTCGTGTTTTTCGACCATATGCTCGAAACCGACTATGCCCCGGGGCATGGCATGGACATCCGCCAGCACCCGCATATCGGCCTGTCGACCCTTACCTACCTGTTCGAGGGGGCAATCCTGCACAAGGACAGCCTCGGCTCGGTGCAACGGGTGCTGCCGGGCGATGTCAGCTGGATGACCGCAGGCAGCGGCGTGGCCCATGTCGAGCGCACGCCTGAAGATGCCCTGGCCCATGGTTCACGCCTGCACGGGTTGCAGGTATGGCTGGCATCCCCACGCGAGCATGAACAAGGCGCGGCAAGTTACAGCCACCACCCGGCAGCGAGCCTACCGGTCAGCGACAGCCTGGGGGTGCGCATCTGCATGATTGCCGGCAGCGGGTTCTGCCTGGAATCGCCGGTGCCGGTGCTCTCCCCTACCCTTTACGCGCATGTACAGATGCAACCGGCAACCACGCTAGTGGTGCCGAACGAGCATGTGCAGCGGGCGCTGTACCTGCTCGATGGTGAGCTGCTGATGAACGATGAGGACGTGGAACCGTGCAGCCTGGTGGTTCTGCCGGAAGGCGAAGAGGTGACGCTGTATGCGGAGGGTGAGTGCCAGCTGGTGCTGATTGGTGGCGCGCCACTGGATGGGCCGCGGCGGATGAACTGGAATTTCGTCGCCAGTGATGCGGAGCTGATCGAACAGGCCCGGGCCAAGTGGGCTGCGGGGGATTGGCCGGTGGTGCCAGGGGAAACCTCGCGAATCGAGTTGCCTAGGTGAAAGGGGGGCGTTTTTGCGACCCATTCGCGGGTAAACCCGCTCCCACAGACAGCGCAGTACCTGTGGGAGCGGGTTTACCCGCGAATGGGCTGCAAAGCAGCCCCGTGCAATCTCAGCGCTGGAAAACTTCGGTCAGCAGGTTATGCATCGCCCGGAACGCCCGCTCCGAGGTGCGCCGGTCATACTGCATCTTGCCCGGCACATTGGCACTCGGGTCGGTAAACGAGTGCACCGCGCCACCATAGCTCAGCAATTGCCAGTCAACCTTGGCCGCGTTCATCTCCTCCTCGAACGCCGGCAACTGCTCCTTCGGTACCAGTGGGTCGGAAGCGCCGTGCAGCACCAGCACCGAGCCCTTGATGCGCTTGGCATCTTCCGGGTTCGGCGTGTCCAGCGTGCCATGGAACGATACCGCCGCACGCAGATCGGCACCGGTACGGGCCAGCTCCAGTGCACCGCAGCCACCAAAGCAGAAACCAAACGTGCCGACCTTGCCCGGCTCCAGCAACGCCTTCGACTGCCCCAGCAACTGCGCCAGGGCTTCCTGCATGCGCTTGCGCAGCTCGCCACGGTCATTCTTCAACGGCATCATCGCCGCGCCGGCCTCGTCAGCGTTGGAGGGGCGCACCGATTGCCCGTACAGATCGGCAATCAGCACAACATAGCCCTTCTCGGCCACTTCCTTGGCGATGCGCTCGGCACCTTCGCCGATGCCCATCCAGTTCGGCGCCATCACCAAGCCTGGGCGGCCCAGCGCCCCTGGTTCATAGACCAGACGGCTTTCGTAGGTTTTGCCGGAAAGGTGATAAACCAGCGATTCGACGATTACTTTGCTCATCAAGCACTCCTTTGGCACTCATCATCAATATGCTCGCCATGAAAAAAGCCCGCCGAAGCGGGCTTTCCTGTGCATCAACTCAAGCAGACAGCTCGACCAACAGCTTGTTCAGGCGACGAACGTAAGCCGCCGGGTCCTTCAAACTGTCACCGGCCGCCAGGGCAGCCTGATCGAACAGGATGTGCGACAGCTCGGCGAAGCGGTCTTCGCTCTGCTCGTTGTCCAGCTTCTCGATCAACGGGTGGGTCGGGTTGAACTCGAAGATCGGCTTGGATTCCGGCACCTTCTGCCCGCTGGCTTCGAGGATCTGGCGCATCTGCAGGCCCAGGTCCTGTTCACCGATGGCCAGGATCGCTGGCGAGTCGGTCAGGCGGTGCGACACGCGCACTTCGGCCACGCTGTCACCCAGCGCGCCCTTCAGGCGCTCTACCAGGCCTTCCTTGTTCTTGGCGACTTCTTCCTGGGCCTTCTTGTCTTCTTCCGAATCCAGCTTGCCCAGGTCCAGGTCGCCACGGGCGACGTCGACGAAGGCCTTGCCGTCGAACTCGTTGAGGTAGCTCATCAGCCACTCGTCGATACGGTCGGTCAGCAGCAGCACTTCGATGCCTTTCTTGCGGAAGACTTCCAGGTGCGGGCTGTTCTTGACCTGCGCGTAAGACTCGCCGGTGAGGTAGTAGATCTTGTCCTGACCTTCCTTGGCGCGGGCCAGGTAGTCTGCCAGGGCGACGCTCTGCTCGCCGCTGTCGTCCTGGGTGGAAGCGAAGCGCAGCAGGCCGGCGATCTTTTCCTTGTTGGCGAAGTCTTCGGCCGGGCCTTCCTTCAGCACCTGGCCGAAGTTCTTCCAGAAGCCCTTGTACTGCTCGGGCTCGTTCTTCGCCAGCTTTTCCAGCATGTCCAGCACGCGCTTGGTCAGCGCGGTCTTCATCGAGTCGATGATCGGGTCTTTCTGCAGGATTTCACGCGATACGTTCAGCGACAGGTCGTTGGAATCGACCACACCCTTGATGAAGCGCAGGTACAGCGGCAGGAACGACTCGGCCTGGTCCATGATGAACACGCGCTGCACGTACAGCTTCAGGCCGCGTGGCGCTTCGCGCTGGTAGAGGTCGAACGGCGCGCGGGCCGGCACGTACAGCAGCGAGTTGTATTCGAGCTTGCCTTCGACCTTGTTGTGGCTCCAGGCCAGCGGGTTTTCGAAATCATGGCCGATGTGCTTGTAGAACTCCTGGTACTCCTCGTCCTTGATCTCGGTACGCGGACGGGTCCACAGGGCGCTGGCACGGTTGACGGTTTCCCACTCTTCGGCCGGCTGTTCTTCGCCTTCGGCGGCAGCCTGCTCCTTCGGCAGCTGGATCGGCATGGCGATATGGTCGGAGTACTTCTTGACCACGTTGCGCAGGCGCCAGCCATCGGCGAACTCCTGCTCGCCCTTCTTCAGGTGCAGGACGATGCGGGTGCCGCGCTGTGGCTTGTCGATGGTGGCAACTTCGAACTCGCCCTCGCCTTTCGACGACCAGTGCACGCCTTCAGCGGCCGGCTGGCCGGCACGGCGGCTGTACACATCGACCTTGTCAGCAACGATGAACGCGGAGTAGAAGCCCACACCGAACTGACCGATCAGGTGCGAGTCCTTCTTCTGGTCACCGGTGAGGTTCTTCATGAAGTCGGCGGTGCCGGACTTGGCGATGGTACCCAGGTGGGCGATGACGTCTTCGCGGCTCATGCCGATGCCGTTGTCCTCGAGGGTCACGGTACCGGCGTCCTTGTCGAAGCTCAGGCGAATCTTCAGGTCGGCGTCGCCTTCGAACAGCTCTGGCTTGGCCAGGGCCTCGAAACGCAGCTTGTCGGCGGCGTCGGAGGCGTTGGAGATCAATTCACGCAGGAAGATCTCCTTGTTCGAATACAGGGAATGGATCATGAGGTGCAGCAGCTGCTTCACCTCGGTCTGGAAGCCCAGCGTTTCTTTTTGAGTCTCCACACTCATGGTCTTCAAAACTCCGATCTGATGGCAGTTGACGCCTGGCGGCCAGGTTGGCCTGCTTTAGCGGCGGATGTCATGCAGATGGGGGCTGCCCGAATGATTTCAAGGGCTTTTCCGGTTCGATCTTGAAATGCGCGCGAGCCGTGGCGATCGGCGACTGCCTGTCACCCTGCCAGGCGGTGATGGCTACATTGGTCACCCGCCGGCCCTGGCGCCACAGCTGGCACTGGGCGTAGGTATCGCGAAAGTGCCCGGCGCGCAGGTAATCGATGGAAAAGTCGATAATCTTCGGAATGCTCGCGCTCTCGCTGAAGATCAGCAGGTAAAGCGCTGCCGAAAGCTCCATGAAGCCCGCGATCACCCCACCGTGGATGGCCGGCAGCAGCGGGTTGCCGATGTTGTCCTGGCTGGCCGGCAGGCGGAACAGCAGGTCATCGCCCTCGCGCTCGCATTCGATGCCGATCAGGCCGGCATAAGGGATCAGCGCCAGCAAGGGCCGATAGTCTCCCTCTGCGTGAGCGGCGTTGAGCTGTTGGCGAACCTCGTGCGGAATCATGCCTCGCCCTCCTTCAGGCTGTTGCCGAAGCGGATGCCCCCCTTGATCTCCTGACCCAGGCGCATGAACGTGCCCACCACCTGGCAAATCGGCTGGGCGGGGTCGTCCTGGTAGGCCGTGCCACGGGTGAAGATCACATCGCGGGTGACCCGGTAGCACTGGGCATGGCCGTAGATGTCCTTGCCGGCCTCGGCCGGGTGCATGTAGTCGATGCGCAGGTCCAGTGTCGGGCACACCTCGAAGCGCGGCAGCACGCACAGCGTGGCCATGCCGCAGGTGGTGTCCATCAGCGTGGTCAGCGCGCCGCCATGCACGGCGCCGGTCTGCGGGTTGCCGACGATGGCCGGTGACCAGGGCAGCACCAGGGTCATGCCATCGGTATCGGCTTGCGCCACACGCATTTGCAACAACTGACAATGTTTCAGGGCCGAGAGAAAACGCTCGGCCATGGCCATCAAGGTTGAATCGCTCATTGGCTGTTTCCCTGCGCATTGCCGCAGCGGCATAAAATCGTTAAAAAGTCTATATAGAACGGGGCGTTATATATGTGTAATCTTCGCGGAACTTATTCCGCGTAGTTGCACTCGAAGGAACAAGTCACTTATTCCACCAAGGAGAAACACCCCCATGCGTAAACCTTTTGCTTTTGCTCTGATGCTGGCCGCTGCCATGGGCCTGGCCGCTTGCGATAAAGCGAGCGAAGACAAAGCCCAGGACGCACAGCAACACGCCGAGCAAGCCCAGGAAAAAGCGGGCGAAGCTCAGGATAAAATGAACGAGGCTGCCAAGGAAAACGCCGAAGCCGCCAAAGATCAGGCCGAAGCCGAGCAGAAGGCCGCCGAAGAAGCCGCTCCGGCTACTCCGGCTCCGGAAGCCGCTCCAGCTGCTCCAGCCGAACCTGCCAAGCAGTAATCGGCTAAAACAAGAAAACCCGACAACGTCGGGTTTTTTTGTGCCTGAAACTTATGGATTAAACGTTTCAGGTAACAGAAACAGTGTTTTCCTTGGCGGTTTCGGTCGAAACACTTTCGGTAGGTGTGAACACCATCACATCCAACACATCCGAATGGAACTCGCGGCGATACAGAATCAGCACTACCCCGACACTCATGACCATGAACAACCATGGGCTGATGAACCAGCTCAACATGGCCATGCCGAAGTAATAGGAACGCAGGCCCAGGTTGAACTGGTTGGCGGCAAGCGACAGCACCCGCGCCGCCCGCGACGCGAATGCCTTGCGCTCAAGTTCATTCACCAGCCGCTCACCGATCATCGGTGCCGAACCCACCAGTACTGCAGCGAAGTTGTATTGGCGCATGCACCAACTGAAGGTGAAAAAGGCGTAGACGAAGACCATGGCCAGGCACAGCAACTTGATCTCCGACATACCCTGGGAGGTCTGCTGCACCAGCGGCAGGTCGGCCAGCAGCGACAGTGCCCGGTCAGAGGCCCCGAGCACGGTCAGGATACCGGCGAGGATGATCAGGGTGCTGGAGGCGAAGAACGAGGCATTGCGCTCGAGGTTGCCGATCACGCTGGCATCGGCAATGCGGTTGTCGCGCAGCAGCATGCGGCGCATCCAGTCTTCGCGGTACAGGTGCAGCACGCTGGCCAGGCACGCGGTGTCGCGGCCCTTCCAGATGGCATAACGGGTGTAACCACCCCAGCACAGGGCGAACCAGGCGATGGCCAACAGATTGTTGAAGTTGCTTTGGATGAAGTTCATGCAGGGTTCCCGGGAGGGCCAGATACCTGAAGGATAGGGACCGGATTTCGACGCTGGCAAGCGGCAAAAGGCACACATCCATCCTGATATTTGCACTGCTCATCCCGGCCTCTTCGCGGGCACGCCCGCTCCCACAGGTACAGCGCCAATTCTGAGGTTTGCGCTTGACCTGTGGGAGCGGGCGTGCCCGCGAAGAGGCCGGTACAGGCAAACAAAAAGCCCCGCATCCTCTCGGATACGGGGCTCTTGAGTTTCCACCCTTGGCGAACACCCTTCGGCTTGTGGCCGGTGCCGCCCTCAGGCTTCGACTATCAGGCCAGCGCTTCGCGCGGCTTGCCAAGCATGCGATCGCAGGCCACGGCGCCAACCAGGGTCACTATCGAAGGCACCAGCCAGGCCAGGCCCTGGTCGCCAAGCGGCAGGTGGGCCATGAAGTCCGGCAGCACATGGGCAATGCTGCTGCCCTTGATCGCATCGACCATGCCGAACAGCAGCGACACCAGCATCACTGGCGCCAGGATGCGGGTTGGCGAGTTCCACAGGTCCTTCACGAAGCTGAGCCCTACCACCACGATGCACGGCGGGTAGATCGCCGTGAGTACCGGGATCGAGAACATGATCAGCTTGGTCAGGCCGAGGTTGGAGATCAGCAGCGAGAAGCCCGCCAGGATAACCACCAGTGCGCGGTAGGACAGCGGCAGGATCTGGCTGAAGTATTCGGCGCAGGCGCAGGTCAGGCCAACCGCGGTCACCAGGCAGGCCAGCGCGATCAGCACGGCAAGGAAGCCGCTGCCCAGAGAGCCGAAGGTATGCTGCACATAGGCATGCAGTACCGCCGCGCCGTTGGTGGCGTCAGCCGCGATGTCGTGGCTGGTTGCACCCAGGCGGAACAGGCTGATGTACACCAGGGCCAGGCCGACACCGGCGATCAGGCCAGCGATGATGGCGTAGCGGGTGATCAGCTTCGGCGACTCGACACCGCGCGAGCGGATGGCGTTGACGATGACGATACCGAACACCAGGGCACCCAGGGTGTCCATGGTCAGGTAACCATCGGAGAAGCCCTTGGAGAACGCTGCGGCGGCATAGGCCGGCTGCGCTTCGCCAATGGTGCCGGCAGGCAGCGCGAAGGCGGCGATGCCCAGCACCGCCAGGGCGATGATCTTCAACGGCGCCAGGAAGCGGCCCACAGTATCGAGCAGCTTGCCCGGGTACATGGACACAGCCAGTACCACGAGGAAGTACACCAGGCTGTAGATGAAAAGTGCCAACGGGCTTTCACCGGTCAGCGGCGCAACGCCCACTTCGAACGATACGGTCGCGGTGCGCGGGGTAGCGAACAGCGGGCCGACCGACAGGTAGCACACAGCTGCCAGCAGGCCACCGAAGAACTTGCCGATGGGGCTGCTCAGGGCATCCATGCCGCCGCCGACCTTGGCCAGGGCAACCACGGTGATGACCGGCAGGCCCACAGCGGTAACCAGGAAACCCAGGGCCGCCATCCATACATGCGGGCCAGACTGCAGGCCGACGATAGGCGGGAAGATGATGTTGCCAGCGCCCACGAAAAGCGCAAACGTCATAAAGCCAAGCGCCAGGATATCCTGGCCTTTGAGAACTTTCATTTAAGGTAGTACCACACTGCTGAAATCGGGATTCGAGAGGGGATTTCCCTTTGGATGAGGGGAAATGCTGCCCGGCTTGATAGGCCAGACCCGTTTAGCGTGTCGTTCCCTTTTGGGGTACGGGCACAGAGTGAACGCGTAATGTAACTGTTTTGTCAGTCAAACGCACTGGCACAGTGCTGCTTGTCCGATGTGCGTACATGTTTGTCGTCTGTGCGACCGAGGACAGCAAGAATTATCCTCGGATTGAAACATTCGTCTGCGTGAAAATTCCTATCAAACCCATCGAAAAATCCATGTTGCCTGTACCCGCGAAGAGGCCGGCACAGAAATACCCAAACCCCGGAAACGACAAAGGCCACCCGAAGGTGGCCTCTGTGCGCGTGGGGGGTGTAGCAGTATTACTTCTTGACTTCCCAGCCAGTCAGCTCGGCCAGAGCCTTGCCGATGTCAGCCAGGGAACGCACGGTTTTCACGCCAGCGTCCTGCAGGGCGGCGAACTTCTCGTCCGCAGTGCCCTTGCCGCCGGAAATGATGGCGCCAGCGTGGCCCATGCGCTTGCCCGCAGGTGCGGTAACACCAGCGATGTAGGAAACGACAGGCTTGGTGACGTTGGCCTTGATGTAGGCCGCAGCTTCTTCTTCAGCCGAACCGCCGATCTCGCCGATCATGACGATCGCTTCGGTCTTCGGGTCTTCCTGGAACAGCTTCAGGATGTCGATGAAGTTGGAGCCCGGGATCGGGTCACCGCCGATGCCGACGCAGGTCGACTGGCCGAAGCCGGCGTCGGTGGTCTGCTTCACAGCTTCGTAGGTCAGGGTGCCGGAACGCGAAACGATACCAACCTTGCCTGGCAGGTGGATGTGACCTGGCATGATGCCGATCTTGCACTCGCCCGGGGTGATGACACCTGGGCAGTTCGGGCCGATCAGGGTCACGCCAAGTTCGTCGCACTTGACCTTGGCATCCAGCATGTCCAGGGTAGGAATGCCTTCGGTGATGCACACGATCAGCTTGATACCGCCGAACGCTGCTTCCAGGATCGAGTCCTTGCAGAAAGGAGCCGGAACGTAGATGACCGAAGCGTCAGCGCCGGTAGCTTCCACAGCTTCTTTCACAGTGTTGAACACTGGCAGGCCCAGGTGGGTGGTTCCACCCTTGCCTGGGGTTACGCCGCCGACCATCTTGGTGCCGTAGGCGATGGCCTGTTCGGAGTGGAAAGTGCCCTGCGAGCCGGTGAAGCCCTGGCAGATGACTTTGGTGTCTTTATTGATCAGGACGCTCATTACTTGCCCTCCGCAGCTTTGACAACTTGTTGAGCAGCGTCGGTCAGGCTGGTTGCCGCAATGATGTTCAAACCGCTTTCTGCCAGTACTTTAGCGCCCAGTTCGGCGTTGTTGCCTTCAAGGCGAACGACGACCGGAACTTTCACGCCGACTTCTTTCACTGCACCGATGATGCCTTCGGCAATCATGTCGCAGCGAACGATGCCGCCGAAGATGTTGACCAGAACGGCCGCGACATTGCTGTCGGACAGAATGATCTTGAACGCTTCGGTAACGCGCTCTTTGGTAGCACCGCCGCCAACGTCGAGGAAGTTGGCCGGCTTGCCGCCGTGCAGGTTGACGATGTCCATGGTACCCATGGCCAGGCCGGCACCGTTGACCATGCAGCCGATGTTGCCTTCGAGGGCAACGTAGTTCAGTTCGAACTTGGCAGCGTGGGCTTCACGGGCGTCGTCCTGCGACGGGTCGTGGAAGGTTTTCAGCTTAGGCTGACGGTACATGGCGTTGGCGTCGATGTTGATCTTGGCATCGAGGCAGTGCAGGTCGCCGTCGGCCTTGATCACCAGCGGGTTCACTTCCAGCAGGGCCAGGTCGTGATCCTTGAACAGCTTGGCCAGACCAACGAAGATCTTGGCGAACTGTTGAACTTGCTTGCCTTCCAGGCCCAGCTGGAATGCCAGCTCGCGACCCTGGAACGGCTGAGCGCCGACCAGCGGGTCGATGGTGGCCTTGAGGATCTTCTCAGGCGTTTCGTGAGCGACTTTCTCGATGTCCACGCCACCTTCGGTGGAAGCCATGAACACGATACGGCGGCTCGAACGATCGACTACAGCGCCCAGGTACAGCTCTTTGGCGATGTCAGTGCAGGATTCGACCAGAATCTTGGAGACGGGTTGACCGTTGGCATCGGTCTGGTAGGTAACCAGATTCTTGCCCAACCACTGTGCAGCGAACGCCTTGGCGTCTTCTTTGCTGCGAACCAGCTTGACGCCGCCCGCCTTACCGCGACCACCCGCGTGAACCTGGGCTTTTACCACCCACTCGTTCCCGCCGATCTTGTCGCAGGCTTCTGCAGCTTGCTCAGGGGTATCGACAGCGAAACCCTTGGAAACTGGCAGGCCGTATTCAGCGAACAGCTGCTTACCCTGATACTCGTGAAGATTCATGCTTTTTACCGTCTTCGTTAGGTACTGCGCTTCGGCGCTGCGCCATCACTGGCGCCGCACCACCTGTGACCGTTGACCCCGGGTTTTCCCGTGTGATCCGGTCCGGCGGACTTTCCGCGGTGAGTCATGCACGCAAGACTCACGACGGGCAGCCCGCCGTGGTTTCTTATAATTAACGCTTCTTACGGTTGGCCACGTGAATGGCGCCGCCATTCACTGCCAGCGCTGCTTCATGCAACGCTTCGGACAGGGTCGGATGGCTGAAGACCATCATGCCCAGATCCTCGGCACTGGTGCCGAATTCCATAGCGATTGCGCCCTGCTGCACCAGTTCGGCAGCCGATGGGCCAATCACGTGTACACCCAGGACGCGGTCGGTCTTGGCATCGGCGATGACCTTGACGAAACCACCGGTGTCGTTGGCGGCCATCGCACGGCCGCTGGCCGCGAACGGGAAGGTGCCCACGTTAACCTCAACGCCTTCGGCCTTCAAGGCCTGTTCGGTCTTGCCGACCCACGCGATTTCCGGGTGGGTGTAGATGACCGAAGGGATCAGGTCGTAGTTCATCTGGGCCTTGTGGCCCTTGATGCGCTCGACCACCATGATGCCCTCTTCCGAGGCCTTGTGGGCCAGCATCATGCCGCGTACCACGTCACCGATGGCGTACACGCCTGGCACGCTGGTAGCGCAGTAGTCGTCGACGAAGATGTAGCCACGCTCGTCGATGGTCACGCCGCTATCGGCAGCCAGCAGGTCGGTGGTCACCGGGCGACGGCCGACCGCGACGATCAGCTTGTCGAAGGTGATCTTCTGCTCGCCGTTGGCGTCGGTGTAGGTCACTTCGACTTCGTTGCCATTGACTTTCGAGCCGGTAACGCGCGCGCCCAGCTTGATGTCCAGGCCTTGCTTGGTCAGGGTCTTCTGGGCTTCTTTCGACACGGCGGTGTCGGCAGCCATCAGGAAGGTGTCCAGGGCTTCCAGGACGGTGACTTCAGCACCCAGGCGAGCCCATACCGAACCCAGCTCCAGGCCGATCACGCCAGCACCGATAACGCCCAGGCGCTTCGGCACGGACTGGAATTCCAGGGCGCCGGTGGAGTCGACGATGACGTTCTGGTCGACCGGAGCCGGCGGAATGTCGATCGGGCGCGAGCCGGAAGCCAGGATCACGTTCTCGGCTTCGATGACTTCGGTGGTGCCGTCAGCCTTGGTGACTTCGACTTTCTTGCCGGCCAGCAGCTTGCCATGGCCCTGGATCGAAGTGACGCCATTGGCCTTGAACAAGGTGGCAACGCCACCGGTCAGGTTCTTGACGATGCCAGCCTTGCGGCCAACCATCGCGGCGACGTCCATCTTCACTTCGCCAGTGGAGATACCGTGGACGTTGAAGCTCTCTTTGGCTTCCTTGTACTTCCAGGAGCTGTCCAGCAGCGCCTTGGAAGGGATGCAACCTACGTTCAGGCAGGTGCCGCCCAGAGCCAGTTTGCCCTCGGCGTCGGTGTACTTCTCGATACAGGCAGTCTTCAGACCAAGTTGTGCGGCCTTGATGGCAGCCACATAGCCGCCAGGACCTGCACCAATCACCACTACGTCGAATTTCTGGGTCATAAAAGATTCCTTATCAGCTACAAGCTACAAGCCGCGAACCGCGCGGCATGGCTTCCTGCGAAGCCAGGGCCGGCACGGTACGCAGCCAGAGGGTTAGATGTCCAGCAGCAGGCGAGACGGATCTTCCAGCAGGTTCTTGATGGTGACCAGGAAGGTTACCGCTTCCTTGCCGTCGATCAGGCGGTGATCGTACGACAGCGCCAGGTACATCATCGGGCGAATCACTACCTGGCCATTGATGGCCATCGGGCGCTGGATGATGTTGTGCATGCCGAGAATGGCGGCCTGCGGCGGGTTGACGATCGGGGTCGACATCATCGAACCGAAGGTACCACCGTTGGTGATGGTGAAAGTGCCGCCGGTCATCTCTTCGATGGCCAGCTTGCCGTCACGGGCTTTTTTGCCGAAGGTGGCGATGCCGTTCTCGATTTCCGCCAGGCTCATCGACTCGGCGTTACGCAGTACCGGCACCACCAGGCCACGGTCGCTGGACACGGCAACGCCGACGTCGGCGTAGCCGTGGTAGACGATGTCGTTGCCGTCGATCGAGGCGTTGACAGCCGGGAAGCGCTTCAGGGCTTCGGTGGCGGCCTTGACGAAGAACGACATGAAGCCCAGGCGTACGCCGTTGTGGGTCTTCTCGAACAGGTCCTTGTACTTCGAACGCAGGGCCATGACCTCGGTCATGTCGACTTCGTTGAAGGTGGTCAGCATGGCCATGCTCGACTGGGCTTCGACCAGACGCTCGGCGATCTTGGCGCGCAGGCGGGTCATCGGCACACGCTTCTCGGTGCGGTCGCCAGCGGCAACGACAACCGGGGCGGTAGCGGCAGCGGCAGCAGGCTTGGCAGCTGCAGCTGGCGCCGACTTCTTGTTGGCGACGGCAGCGACGACGTCTTCCTTGGTGATGCGACCACCTTTGCCAGTGCCGGCAACGGTAGCCAGGTCGATGCCGTTCTCTTCAGCCAGCTTGCGCGCGGCCGGGGCGGCAACCGGGTCTTCTTCGCCAGCGTCCGCAGCAGCGGCAGCCGGGGCAGCAGCGGCCGGAGCGGCAGCTGGCGCAGCGGCGGCAGCACCGCCTTCAACGATCGAACCCAGCACTTCGTCGGACAGGACGGTGTCGCCCTCGCCCTTGACGATGGCGCCCAGCACGCCGTCGGCGGTGGCCAGCACTTCCAGGACGACCTTGTCGGTCTCGATGTCGACGATCAGCTCGTCACGCTTGACGGCATCGCCCGGCTGCTTGTGCCAGGTGGCAACGGTGCCATCGGCAACCGATTCCGGGAAGGTTGGGGCTTTGATCTCGATAGCCATTATCTGTGTTTCCTTAAATTCGGTTTCAGGTGCGCGAAGGCGTTAGACAGTGAACGCGTCTTGCAGCAGTTTTTCCTGCTGTTCGGCGTGCATCGAGGCGTAACCACAAGCAGGCGCGGCAGACGCGTCGCGACCGGCGTATTCCAGGACCAGTGCCTTGTTGTGGCGGCCCAGGATACGGCGCATGTGGTGCTGACTGCTGTACCAGGCGCCCTGGTTCATCGGCTCTTCCTGACACCAGACCGCATGCTTGAGGTTGGTGTACGGAGCCAGGATTTCCACCAGGTCGTCCTCAGGGAACGGATACAGCTGCTCGATACGCACGATGGCGATGTCTTCGCGGCCTTCGGCACGGCGTTTTTCCAGCAGGTCGTAGTAAACCTTGCCGCCGCACAGGACCAGGCGTTCGACCTTGGCCGGATCGAGGCTGTCGATTTCCGGGATCACGGTCTGGAACGAACCTTCTGCCAGGTCTTCCAGGGTCGAGATGGCCAGCTTGTGGCGCAGCAGCGACTTCGGCGTCAGCACGATCAGAGGCTTGCGCAGCGGACGGATGACCTGGCGACGCAGCAGGTGGTAGATCTGGGCCGGGGTGGTCGGTACGCAAACCTGGATGTTGTGCTCGGCGCACAGCTGCAGGTAACGCTCCAGGCGCGCGGAGGAGTGCTCCGGGCCCTGCCCTTCATAACCGTGTGGCAGCAGCATGGTCAGACCGCACAGGCGGCCCCACTTGTGCTCGCCGCTGGTGATGAACTGGTCGATCACCACTTGCGCACCGTTGGCGAAGTCACCGAACTGGGCTTCCCAGATCACCAGCGCGTTTGGCGTGGTGGTCGAGTAGCCGTATTCGAATGCCAGTACCGCTTCTTCCGACAGGAAGGAGTCGTACAGCTCGAACCTAGGCTGGCCCGGGAACAGGTTCTTCAGTGGTACGTAGGTGCTGGCGTCCTTCTGGTTGTGCAGCACCGCGTGACGGTGCGAGAAGGTGCCACGGCCGATGTCCTGGCCGGTCATGCGGATCGGGTGACCTTCGAACTGCAGAGTGGCGTAAGCCATGGTCTCTGCGTAACCCCAGTTGATCGGCAAGCCACCGGCCTGCATCTTCTGGCGGTCTTCGTAGATCTTGGCGACCTGGCGCTGAACGACGAAGCCTTCCGGCAGTTCCAGCAGCTTGGCCGACAGTTCCTGCAGGGTCTTGAGGTCGAAGCGGGTGTCGTGACGCGCGGTCCAGGCATGGCCCAGATACGGACGCCAGTCGACGAACAGCTCGCGGTTCGGCTCCTTGACCAGGCTCTTCACCACGTGCAGGCCATTGTCCAGCGCGTTGCGGTACTCGTCGATCTTGGCCTGGGCGCGCTCGGCATCGATGCGACCGGCCTGGATCAATGCCTCGGCGTACAGTTCACGCGTGGTGCGCTGCTTGCTGATCTGCTGGTACATCAAAGGCTGAGTGCCGTTCGGCTCGTCGGCCTCGTTGTGGCCGCGACGGCGGTAGCAGACCAGGTCGATGACCACGTCACGCTTGAACTGCATGCGGTAGTCGATGGCCAGCTGGGTCACGAACAGCACGGCTTCCGGGTCGTCGCCGTTCACGTGCAGGATCGGCGCCTGGATCATCTTGGCAACGTCGGTGGCGTACTCGGTGGAGCGCGCGTCCAGCGGGTTGCTGATGGTGAAACCAACCTGGTTGTTGATCACGATGTGCACGGTACCGCCGGTCTTGAAACCGCGGGTCTGCGACATCTGGAAGGTTTCCATGACCACGCCCTGGCCGGCGAATGCTGCGTCGCCGTGGATCGAGATCGGCAGTACCTTGTCGCCAACGGTGTCGTTGCGGCGGTCCTGACGGGCGCGCACCGAACCCTCGACCACTGGCGAGACGATTTCCAGGTGGGACGGGTTGAACGCCATGGCCAGGTGCACTTCGCCACCCGGGGTCATCACGTTCGAGGAGAAGCCCTGGTGATACTTCACGTCACCGGAGCCCAGCTCGTTCATCTTCTTGCCTTCGAACTCGTCGAACAGCTCGCGCGGGTTCTTGCCGAAGGTGTTGACCAGAACGTTCAGGCGGCCACGGTGGGCCATGCCGATCACGACTTCCTTGGTGCCGTAGGAACCGGAACGCTGGATCATCTCGTCCAGCATCGGGATCAGGCTCTCGCCGCCCTCGAGACCGAAACGCTTGGTGCCTGGGTACTTGGTGCCCAGGTACTTCTCAAGGCCTTCACCAGCGGTCACGCGCTCAAGCAGGTGGGCCTGCACGTCAGCGGAAAACTCCGGACGGCCGCGCACGCTTTCCAGGCGTTGCTGGAACCAGCTGCGCTGCTCGGAATCGACGATGTGGGTGAACTCGGCGCCGATGGTGCGACAATATGTCTTCTGGAGCGCCTCGAAGATCTCGCGTAGGCTCGCCTCCTCTTTGCCGATGAACAGGTCGCCGGCACGGAAGGTCGTATCAAGATCGGCATTGGTCAAGCCGTAGTGATTGATCGACAGGTCTACAGGCGCAGGACGCTGCCACAACCCCAACGGGTCGAGCTTGGCAGCCTGATGGCCGCGCATACGATAGGCCTGGATCAGTCGCAGAACTTCAACCTGCTTCTTCTCGTGTTCACTGCTCACGCTCCCGGCGGATACCGGTTGGGCGCGGCGCTGGTTCTTTGCCAGCAGTACGAAATGGTCGCGGATTGTCGAGTGCGATACATCGGTAGCGGTGCTGCCGTCGGCGGGCAACTTCTGGAAGTAGGTGCGCCACTCTTCTGGCACAGCGTTAGGGTCGTGCAGGTAGAGCTCATAAAGCTCTTCCACATATGCAGCGTTACCACCTGAAAGGTGGGCGCTTTCCCACATGCGCTGCATCACGCTTTCTTGCATGCTTGGTCACCCTCGGTTAGGGGACTGATCGGCGAGAGCCACAGCAAACCTGGAAAAGTCCGAATACAGCGACTGAACCACGCCACTTGGATCCTGCTGATTTTCCGGGTACCAGCCCGGAAAGCCCCTGCTGGTCTCATATCTTCATAGGTAATGAACGCGGGCTTTGTGGGCCCTTGTTCGGGTTTTACCTCAGTGCGGGCTCACCACCCGCACCTCGGCTTACTGCAGGTACAACACTTTGTATCAGGTGCCGCTTTGCAGCAGCATGTTACGTACGTGACCGATTGCCTTGGTCGGGTTCAGACCTTTCGGGCAAACGTTGACGCAGTTCATGATCCCGCGGCAGCGGAATACGCTGAACGGGTCATCCAGGGACGCCAGGCGCTCCTGGGTCTTGGTGTCACGGCTGTCGGCCAGGAAGCGATAGGCCTGCAGCAGTGCGGCCGGGCCCAGGAACTTGTCCGGGTTCCACCAGAACGACGGGCAGGAAGTCGAGCAGCAAGCGCACAGGATGCACTCGTACAGGCCGTCCAGCTTGTCGCGATCTTCCGGCGACTGCAGGCGCTCGATGGCCGGTGCCGGAGTGTCGTTCTGCAGGAACGGCTTCACCTTCTCGTACTGCTTGTAGAAGATGCTCATGTCGACGACCAGGTCACGAATGACCGGCAGGCCCGGCAGCGGGCGCAGAATCAGCTTGTTGCCCTTTACCACCGCCGACAGCGGGGTGATACAGGCCAGGCCGTTCTTGCCGTTGATGTTCATGCCATCGGAACCGCAAACGCCTTCACGGCACGAGCGACGATAGGAGAAACCTTCGTCCTGCTCCTTGATCAGTGCCAGCACGTCCAGCACCATCAGATCCTTGCCGCCGGTATCGACCTGGAAGGTCTGCATTTTCGGCGCCGAATCGGTGTCCGGGTTGTAACGATAAACTTCGACTTGCAACATAGCGGCCACCCTTAGTAAGTCCGGACTTTTGGTTCGAAGGCTGGAACAGTCTTCGGCGCAAAGTTGACGCCACGCTTGGCGACGCGCTTCTCACCCGGGTAGTACAGGGTGTGGCACAGCCAGTTTTCGTCGTCACGGTCTTCGTAGTCTTCACGGGCGTGAGCGCCGCGGGACTCTTTACGGGCCTCTGCCGCGATGGCGGTAGCTTCGGCGACTTCCAGCAGGTTCTGCAGCTCCAGCGCCTCGATACGCGCGGTGTTGAAGGCCTGGGACTTGTCGTTGATCTTGACGTTGGCGATACGGTCACGCAGACCGGCCAGTTGCTCGATACCCTTCTGCATGTATTCGCCAGTGCGGAATACACCGAAGTAGTTCTGCATGCAGCTCTGCAGCTCGCGCTTCAGGCTGGCAACGTCTTCACCAGTGGTGCGCTCGTTCAGCTTGTTCAGGCGGTTCAGGGCAACATCGACGTCGGTGTCGCTGGCGTCGCGGTATTCCACGCCTTCGGTCAGCGCCTTCTCCAGGTGCAGACCGGCAGCACGGCCGAACACCACCAGGTCCAGCAGCGAGTTGCCGCCCAGGCGGTTGGCACCGTGTACCGATACGCATGCCACTTCACCTACGGCGAACAGGCCAGGGATGATCTGGTCGTTGCCTTCGGCGTCCATGGTGATGGCCTGGCCATGAATGTTGGTGGCAACGCCGCCCATCATGTAGTGGCAGGTCGGGATGACCGGTACCGGTGCGACCACAGGGTCGACGTGGGCGAAGGTCTTGGACAGTTCACAGATACCTGGCAGGCGGCTGTGCAGCACTTCCTCGCCCAGGTGGTCCAGCTTCAGCAGTACGTGGTCCTTGTTCGGGCCCACGCCGTTGCCGGCGATGATTTCCTTGACCATGGAACGGGCGACCACGTCGCGGCCGGCCAGGTCTTTCGCGTTCGGCGCGTAACGCTCCATGAAGCGCTCGCCGTGGGCGTTGATCAGGTAGCCACCCTCACCGCGGCAACCTTCGGTGACCAGTACACCGGCGCCGGCGATGCCGGTCGGGTGGAACTGCCACATTTCGATGTCCTGCACCGGCACGCCGGCACGCAGGGCCATGCCCACGCCGTCACCGGTGTTGATCAGGGCGTTGGTGGTGGAGGCGTAGATACGGCCGGCACCGCCAGTGGCCAGCACGGTGGCCTTGGACTTGATGTACAAGGTTTCGCCGGTTTCGATGCAGATCGCGATCACGCCAACGAATGCGCCGTCCTGGTTCTTCACCAGGTCAACTGCGTAGTACTCGTTGAGGAAGGTGGTGCCGGCTTTCAGGTTGCCCTGATACAGGGTGTGCAGCAGCGCGTGACCGGTACGGTCGGAAGCGGCGCAGGTACGGGCAGCCTGGCCACCCTTGCCGAAGTCCTTGGACTGGCCACCGAACGGACGCTGGTAGATACGACCGGTTTCGGTACGCGAGAACGGCAGGCCCATGTGGTCCAGTTCGAAGACCGCAGCCGGGCCTTCCTGACACATGTATTCGATAGCGTCCTGGTCACCGATGTAGTCGGAGCCCTTGACGGTATCGTACATGTGCCAGCGCCAGTCGTCGTTCGGGTCGGCCGAAGCGATGGCGCAGGTGATGCCGCCCTGGGCGGATACAGTGTGCGAGCGGGTCGGGAAGACCTTGGTGACCACGGCAGTCTTGTGGCCGCCTTGAGCCAGCTGCAGCGCTGCGCGCATGCCGGCACCGCCGCCACCGATGATGATGGCGTCGAAGGAAATGGTTGGAATGCTAGCCATGGATCAGATACCCCAGAGAATCTGCACACCCCAGACGAAGTAAGCGAACATCGCAACGCCGCATACCGCCTGGAACAGGAAACGAATCGCAGTTGCCGACTTGCCGAACGACATTGGCGTCAGGTAGTCGGTCGCAATGGTCCACATGCCGACCCAGGCGTGAGCGCCCAGGGCAACGAGGGCCAGCAGACTGAAGATCCGCATCGCGTTGTTGGAGAACAGACCATGCCACTGGGTGTAGTCGATGCCTGGGTGGGCGACCACGTAGCCGATCAGGAAGAGGAAGTAAGCCGCGAGAACGACCGCAGAAACGCGCTGCGCCATCCAGTCATAGAGGCCCGAACGCGACAGGTTCGTGACATTGGTTACCATACCCAAACTCCCACCAGAACGATCAGCACCACGGAGATGACGATCACGATTTTCGAGCCCAGCTTGCCGCCTTCCAGCGTCTCACCGATGCCCATGTCCATGATCAGGTGACGTACACCTGCCACGAGGTGATAAAGCAGGGCGGATAGCAGGCCCCAGGTCACGAATTTGGCCAGCGGGCTGGTCAGACACGCCTTCACCTCACCAAAGCCTTCCTCGGAACCCAGCGACTTGCCCAGTGCATAAAGCATGATGGCAAGGCCGAGGAACAGGATGACGCCGGAGATACGATGCAGGA
Organism: Pseudomonas sp. B10(2017); assembly: GCF_002113295.1. Lineage (NCBI taxonomy): Bacteria > Pseudomonadati > Pseudomonadota > Gammaproteobacteria > Pseudomonadales > Pseudomonadaceae > Pseudomonas > Pseudomonas sp. B10(2017). The sequence goes on along the minus strand of NZ_NEJU01000011.1, from coordinate 134,514 downwards.
TGGACGTGTACGCAGTGACGGGGAGCTTGATGGTCCTTAGGTCTAGGTTTACAGGTCGTTGGCTTTTCACGGCTTTTTTCACACTGAAGAGCCCCTAGCGAATCAGGGCAAAGTTGTTGGTAAGTGTACTGGTCAGGTACCCACCACCCAGGGAACGGCGACCCCCAGCAGTTCGGGCTTGCAAGCCCCTGGCGGTCGGGTTGCGAGTATAGACAGTTAGGCTGCTTATGACAACGTGACGGGGTAGCCCAAATAGCGCATTGCCTTTAACGCACAAAAGGCGTAAATGGGCGAGAATTTCGCGAAAAATCAGGCCTCAATGCCTGTTTCAACAAGCCTTTAGGCAAATTGACATCTGAATTTATCCCTCTATAGTGGTGCGGGCCCTGCGTGGGGGGTCTGTCTGATGATTTCAAGCATTAATAGGAGGCCACATGGCTGACAAAAAAGCGCAGTTGGTCATCGAGGGCGCTGCCCCCGTCGAGCTGCCCATTTTAACCGGCACCGTTGGTCCTGATGTAATCGACGTCCGCGGGTTGGGGGCCACTGGTCACTTCACCTTCGACCCTGGTTTCATGGCGACTGCCTCGTGCGAGTCGAAGATCACCTACATTGACGGCGACAAAGGTATCCTGCTGCACCGCGGCTACCCGATCGAGCAGCTCGCCGAACAGTCCGACTACCTCGAAACATGCTACCTGCTGCTCAACGGCGAACTGCCGAACGCCGAGCAGAAGGCCCAGTTCGTCAGCACCGTGAAGAACCACACCATGGTTCACGAGCAGCTGAAGTCCTTCTTCAACGGCTTCCGCCGCGATGCCCACCCGATGGCGGTGATGTGCGGCGTGGTCGGCGCCCTGTCGGCGTTCTATCACGACTCCCTGGACATCAATAACCCGCAACACCGCGAAATTTCCGCGGTGCGCCTGGTCGCCAAGATGCCGACCCTGGCCGCGATGGTTTACAAGTACTCCATGGGCCAGCCGATGATGTACCCGCGCAACGACCTGTCGTACGCGGAAAACTTCCTGCACATGATGTTCAACACCCCGTGCGAGATCAAACCGATCAGCCCGGTGCTGGCCAAGGCGATGGACCGGATCTTCATCCTCCACGCCGACCACGAGCAGAACGCCTCCACTTCCACCGTTCGCCTGGCCGGCTCGTCGGGTGCCAACCCGTTCGCCTGTATCGCCGCCGGTATCGCCGCACTGTGGGGCCCGGCCCACGGCGGTGCGAACGAAGCAGTACTGACCATGCTCGATGAAATCGGCGACGTTTCAAACATCGACAAGTTCATCGCCAAGGCCAAGGACAAGAACGACCCGTTCAAGCTCATGGGCTTCGGTCACCGCGTGTACAAGAACCGCGACCCGCGCGCCACCGTGATGAAGCAGACCTGCGACGAAGTCCTGCGCGAGCTGGGCATCAAGAACGACCCACAGCTGGAACTGGCCATGCGCCTGGAAGAGATCGCCCTGACCGATCCGTACTTCATCGAGCGCTCGCTGTACCCGAACGTCGACTTCTACTCGGGGATCATCCTCAAGGCGATCGGCATTCCAACCAGCATGTTCACCGTGATCTTCGCCCTGGCACGTACCGTGGGCTGGATCTCGCACTGGAAAGAAATGCTCTCCAGCCCGTACAAGATCGGCCGCCCGCGCCAGCTGTACACCGGCGAGCAGAAGCGCGACATCGTTGCGCTGCAGGACCGCAAGTAAGCTTCCATAGCCGAACGCAAAAAGGCTGCCCTCGGGCAGCCTTTTTTATTTCTGCTCGACGCAATGCGGTTTTGTGGGAGCGGCCTTGTGTCGCGAAAGGGGCGCGGAGCGGCCCCGGGGATCTTAGGCTTACCGCAATATTGCCGGGGCTGCTCCGCAGCCCTTTCGCGACGCAAGGCCGCTCCCACAAGAAGCAGCCCCCACCAGGGCCGCCACCTCACAAAGCCGACACAATGCCTCAGTTTTTCTCAGCCCGCTCCCGCAACCCTTTCAGGGTATTGAACGGTGCATCCACCACGAACTTGTTGGCCACCATCGCCGGCACGCTGCCACCCGGCTCGGTGTGCACCTGGTAGGTCACTTCGGTGCTGTCACCCTTGGGCACCAGCTTCCAGAAGCCTTCCACTTTCGCCACCCGCACAAAGCCTTTCTCTTCCGGGACATAGGTCGGCTCTTCGACCAGATTACGGGTCAAGCTGCCATCAGCGCCCTTGACCGTGGTGATATGCAGCACCGAATCACGCGGCGTCACTGGCCACGGCGTGTTGAACTGGGTGTAGGTCCAGCTCTGGTCACCCTCATGCTTGAGCAGCTTCTGCGACTTGCATTCGTGAATCCATGCACAAGCCCCGACCACGTCCTCCTGCAACGCCTGCACCTTGGCCAGCGGCGCCTTGATCACGGTGACGCCTTGATAGGCCTTGTACTTGGAACCGGCCACTTCACTGAGGGAAACCTTGATCCCCTCCTCGTCCTTGGCCACCTGCCAGTTTTCGGCCCAGGCCGCAGGCGACAGCAGAACACCCATGCCACACAGCAGAGCAATACGCTTGAACGATCTCATCATGTTTATCCTTATTGTCGAAGATCCAGCCTGTCACGCCGCCGTCATCTGCTCCCACCAACCAAGAATCCTGATGGCCTCGTCACGGTCATTGCCGCACACCTCGACATCCGCCTTGAAACCGCCACACACTGCCGGCCGCTCGGGTTTACCGAACAGGTCGCAGAGGTTGTCGACTGTCAGGTGCAAGCAACGCTCGCCAGCCGGCTTGCCATTGGGCATGCGCGGCATCGCAGAGGTGATGGACGGGGCGATGCAGCAGGCACCACAACCCTCACGGCAATTCATGGCTATTCACCAAAATCAGGACTCCCTGGAACAAAACGGGACGAACGTCCCTGGATAGTAACCGCTCAAACAGGCGTTTGAAATTGCTGGCATGATGAAATCTGCCGTGACCCGGCAGTCAGTTCACCTGCTACTGGCGGTACTCGAAATCGATGGCCGCCCCTTCCACGTCGCGACGGCTGTCGTTACGCAGCTGCAGCTGCATTTCGTTGCTGATCAACCGGCCATTGAGCTGGAACGGGCTGTCGCTGGCCTCCGGCTTTTCAGTGAACATGGGTGGCAGCAAAGGTTTGCGTCGCTGTATCGGCGAGGGGCTGCCCACATTCGGCTCAAGGTTATCGACCATATCGGCCGGCAGGCTGAGGTCGAGCCTTGCCTTGGGTAGCGGCCGGGCAACCTCCTTGCTCACCGGCTTGCGTGCGGGCTTGGCGCTGCTCTTAACGACTTTTTTTGCCGCCTGTTTGTGCGCAGGCCTGGCTGCAGCCTTCTGCACCGGCTTGGCTTTCTGCACCGGTTTGGCCGCCTGCGCCTGGCCTGCCGGTTGCACAGCCTGGGCGACACCGGCCAGGCTGCAGAGCGGTACAAGGCACAAGATCAAGGCAAAACGGCGCAAAGCATTCATGGCAAATGGACAGACTGGCAGGAAAAGTGCCTATGCTCCCTGTTCCACGGGCGCGTGGCAAGCCTACAGAAGCGCCGCTGGCTCCCGACACAATTGCTGGGCCAGCAACCCGAGAGTGATCACCGCGCGCTCCGCTTCCTTGTTCCAGGGTATACCGCAATTGAGGCGTATGCAGTGGTTGAACTGCTCGGTGTTACTGAAGATCAGCCCCGGCGCAATACTGATGCCCTGCTCCAGTGCGCGCACATGCAGCTCCTGGGTATTGACCCGCCCCGGCAGGCTCACCCACAGGATGAAACCGCCCGTCGGCCGGGTCATCTGGGTACCCTCGGGGAAGTGCTGCTGCACCGCCAGCTGGTAGGCACTGAGGTTCTTGCGGTACTCCTGGCGGATGTAACGCAGGTGCCGGTCGTAGCCGCCATTCTCCAGGTAGGCTGCCACACCCATCTGCGTCACGCTGCAGGCCGAGTGAGTGGTGAAGGTTTGCAGGCGCTGGATTTCGTCCTGATAGCGCCCGGCGATCATCCAGCCAACGCGCACGCCGGGGGACAGGGTTTTGGAAAAGCTCGAACAATAGATCACCCGGTCCAGCCGGTCGAATGCCTTTAGCGCCTTGGTCTTGCCCTGCTCGAACATCAGCTCGCCATAGATGTCATCCTCGACGATCTGGATATCGAAATCCGACGCCAGGCGCAGCAACTGCTTCTGCCGCTCTTCCGGGACAGTGCCACCCAGCGGGTTGCTGAGGCGAGCGGTCAGGACCAGGGCCTTGATCGACCACTGGTTGGCCGCCAATTGCAGCGCCTCGAGGCTGATGCCGGTGGACGGGTCGCTGGGAATCTCGATCACCTTCAGGCCCAGCAGGTCGGCCAGTTGCAGCAACCCATAATAGGTGGGCGATTCGGCGGCGATCAGGTCGCCGGGGCGAGTCAGCACGCGCAGCGACATCTGCAGCGCATCGACACAACCATGGGTCACGATCACTTCACGCGGGTCGACCAGAACACCGGCATCACGCATGCGGATGGCGATCTGCCGGCGCAGCGGCTCGAAACCGGGGCTGAACATGTAGCTGAAGGCACGCGGGCTGTGGAAGCGCGTGACCTTCGCAATCTGCTGGTGCAATGCACGGACCGGCAGGTAGTCGACATGCGGCACAGCAGCGCCGAACGGGAACACGCCATCACGGCGAGCCTCGGTCAGTACCTGCTGGATGATACTGGCGCGGGTGACCAGCCCGGGGCGCTCCACCCGGGCGATGTCCGGGGTCTGCGCGGTCAGGGCCGGGGTCTGGTGGACATAGTAGCCGGACTGCGGCCGCGCACGGATCAGCCCCTGGTCCTCGAGATTGGCATAGGCCTGCAGCACCGTGGCGTGACTGACATTGAGCTGGGCACTCATCTTGCGCACGGAGGGCACCCGCTCGCCTGGCTGGTAGACACCACGACGGATGTCATCGGCCAGTTGCTGGGCGATACGCTGGTACAACAGCAGGTTGGTCATGGCTGGCTCTCGACGCGCGGACGGGCTCGTTGTTCTTGTGTGGCTCACTGACGGTAGAGGATACCGTAACAGTTGCAAAGTGTACTGGGACAGATCGCAGGATAGTCAACAATACAGTTGCGTGACAGCCATAGAAACGATCAAGCCCGGGTAGCCCGACGAAAAGCGGGGCCGCTTTGCGGCCCATCGCAGGCAAGCCAGCTCCCACAGGTGATGCACAGGGCTTGAGGTCAATGCGTCAAGGTGGGGGCTGGCTTGCCGCGATGGGCTGCGAAGCAGCCCCTTTCACATGATTCAGCGTGCTGGCGCCAGCTTGCCCTTGTCATCGGAGAACACGATTTCGACGCGGCGGTTCTGCGCCCTGCCCCGCTCCGAGGCGTTGGCCTCGATCGGGTACTGGTCGCCATAACCCTCGACCTGCAGGCGCTTCTCGTCGATGCCCAGGTCTACCAGCATGTCGGCTACGGCCTGCGCGCGATCACGAGACAGCTTCAGGTTGTCCTCGGCCGGGCCTGTGCTGTCGGTATAGCCTTCGATCCGCACCACCCGGCGCGGGTTGAGCTGGAGGAACTGCACCAGCTTGAGCACGGTACGGCTCGCCGAGTTCTTCAGGTCGGCGCGACCGGTGTCGAACAGCACGTCACCCAAGGTCATCACCAGACCACGGTCGGCCTGCTCCGAGGCCAGCGCGGCGATCTGCGACTCGACCCACTTGCCCTGCTGCTGAACACTGGCCAGCTTGGCCTCGCGCAATGCCAGCTGCAGGCGCTGGCGCTCCAGGTCGAGCTTGGCCTGACGCTCCTGATTCAGCGCCAGCTTGGCATGCTCGCTGGCAATTTCGCTGTAACGCTGGCTCAGGTAGGCGTAATGGCGAACGTCGGCACCCGTGCCGATGTAGCTTGACAGGCGCTCGGCGCGGGCCAGCGACTCGCCTGCGCGAATCACGTCACGCGGTGCGCTGCGCAACACATTGGAATCATCCTTGACCTTCTGGAAGGCTGCGGTGGCTTCATCCAGCGCTGCGCTGCTGCGCTGGCTGGCGCAACCTTGCAGACCTGCCGCCAGCGCCAGCACTGCCAGCGCGGCCAACGGCATGCGACGGATCATGGCTGCACCTCCAGCTGCTTGCGCAGGCGCTTGACCCGCGACTGCAGCAGCTGCAATTGCTCTTCGCTCTTCTGGTTCAGCACCTGGGCCTCGGCCAGGCGCGCATCCAGCTCGGCCTGCTCGGCACGCATACGCGCATCGCGGTAGTCTTCGGTGAGCATGTTGGTCTTGGCCCGGGCCAGCTTGTCTTCAGCCAGCTTGAGCGCATCGACCTGCTCGGTGGCACCGACGGCCCTGGCCTGCTCCAGTGCCTGTTCGGAAATGCGCATCTGCTCGTTAGGGGCCGGATCGTTGGCGCAGCCAGCCAGGCCGAGCACGGCCAGGGCAAGGATTAGTGGTTGGGTTCTCACGCAATCTTCCTAGTGTTTGGGGGCGTCCGTCGGCACCTGCAGCTGCGCTTTCCAGCGCTCGACATTACGTTGCAGCACGGCCTCGGACGCACCGGAGATCGGCAATTCTGTCAGTTTTTTCGCCAATTGCCCACGCAACCAGCTGTCATTGCAGGCCGAATTGTGCGACACGGCCAGGTACAGGCCCGGCCGATCCACCGGCAGGCCTCGGGCGATCAGGTCATTGCTCATGCCCAGGCTCTGCGCCATGGCCATGCCCGAATAGCGGCCAGCGAGCACATAATCCACCTGGCCGAGCACCAGCTTCTGGAACGCCTGGGTCAGGTTCTGTGCCGGCACCAGTTTCAGCTGTGCCTTGGCGAAGGCGGTAAAGGCCGGGGTCAGCCGCGCGCGCTCGGACAAACTGCCCTGGTACTGGGCCAGGTCAGCCGGGCCCTCGAAGGCCAGTGTCGCGTCGTGGCGCGTCCACACCAGGTATTCATTGAGCTGCAGGGGTGGGTGGATGTAGTCCAGAGCGGTCAGTTGCTCCACCTGCATGGGGGTATCGAGCAGCAGGTCCATCCGCCCGCTACGTACTTCTTCCAGCGCCTGGTCACGACGGCCGGCGCTCAGCACCTCCACCTTCACACCCAGCTCGCCAGCCACCTGGCGAAGCAGGTCGACATTGGCGCCGATCAGGTGTTTCGGGTCGTTCGGATCCTGCCACGAATAGGGCGGCGCATCAGGGCTACCGGTCGCCACCAGGCGTTCGCACTTGCCTGCCGCCAAAGCCAGCGGCGAAACCAGCACCGCCATGCATGCCAGCACCCTGCCTGCTTTGCGCAGCACCATTACTCACTCCTTGTATTGCTTTGCCCGGCCCAATCGCCGGCAAGCCAGCTCCCACAGGTACAGCACCGCCCTTGAGAACTGCGCTGTACCTGTGGGAGCTGGCTTGCCGGCGATTGGGCGGAAACTGACCAAAAAAAAACCCGGCCCCTGTACGAGGGCCGGGTTCTTTATAAGTGAAGCAGGCGGATCAGACCAGCTTTTCCAGCTCCGGAACCGCTTCGAACAGGTCAGCGACCAGGCCGTAGTCGGCTACCTGGAAGATCGGCGCCTCTTCATCCTTGTTGATCGCCACGATCACCTTGGAGTCCTTCATGCCGGCCAGGTGCTGGATCGCGCCGGAGATACCGACGGCGATGTACAGCTGTGGCGCAACGATCTTGCCGGTCTGGCCGACCTGCATGTCGTTCGGCACGAAGCCGGCGTCGACCGCGGCGCGCGAGGCACCGACGGCAGCACCGAGCTTGTCGGCCAGGCTGTACAGGTGCTTGAAGTTGTCACCGTTGCCCATGCCACGGCCGCCGGAAACGACGATCTTGGCAGCGGTCAGCTCTGGGCGGTCGGACTTGGCCAGCTCTTCGCCAACGAAGGCCGAAATGCCAGCGTCGTGCGCAGCGCCGACGGCTTCGATGGCAGCCGAACCACCTTCGGCGGCCACGGCGTCGAAGCCGGTGGTACGCACGGTGATGACCTTGATGGCAGCGCTCGATTGCACGGTGGCAATGGCGTTACCGGCATAGATCGGGCGCTTGAAGGTGTCGGCGGACTCGACCGAGATGATCTCGGAAATCTGGTCCACGTCCAGCAGCGCGGCAACGCGCGGCAGGATGTTCTTGCCGTTGGTGGTGGCCGGGGCCAGCACGTGGCTGTAGCCCTTGGCCAGCTCGACGATCAGCGGCGCGACGTTTTCCGGCAGCACGTGGGCGTAGGCAGCGTTATCGGCAACCAGCACTTTGGCCACGCCAGCGATCTTGGCTGCGGACTCGGCAATGCCGCCCACGTTCTGGCCAGCGACCAGCACGTGCACATCACCACCGATCTTGGCGGCAGCAGCAACAGTATTCAGGGTGGCCGGGGCTACGGCACCGTTTTCGTATTCAGCGACAACCAGGATAGTCATTTAGATTACCTTCGCTTCGTTCTTCAGCTTCTCGACCAGTTCGGCCACCGATTTGACCTTGATGCCAGCGCTGCGAGCAGCCGGGGCTTCAACCTTCAGGGTCTTGTTGGTGGAGGCGAGGGAAACGCCAAGCGCGTCTGGAGTAACGGTCTCCAGCGGCTTCTTCTTGGCCTTCATGATGTTCGGCAGCGATGCGTAGCGTGGCTCGTTCAGGCGCAGGTCGGTGGTGACGATAGCCGGCAGGTTCAGTGCAACGGTCTGCAGGCCGCCGTCGATTTCACGGGTGACGTTCAGCTTGTCGCCAGCCACTTCCACCTTGGAGGCGAAGGTGCCCTGGGCGAAGCCGGTCAGCGCAGCCAGCATCTGGCCGGTCTGGTTGTTGTCGCTGTCGATGGCCTGCTTGCCGAGGATGACCAGCTGCGGCTGCTCTTTGTCGACAACGGCTTTCAGCGCCTTGGCCACGGCCAGGGAATTCAGTTCGTCAGCGGCTTCGACCAGGATGGCACGGTCGGCACCCAGGGCCAGGGCGGTACGCAGTTGCTCCTGGGCAGTGGCCGGGCCGACGGAAACGACGACGATCTCGGACGCGACGCCCTTTTCCTTCAGGCGTACGGCTTCTTCCACGGCGATTTCGCAGAAGGGGTTCATGGACATCTTGACGTTAGCAAGGTCGACGCCGGAGTTGTCCGCCTTGACGCGAACCTTGACGTTGTAGTCGACCACTCGTTTGACAGCTACAAGAACCTTCATGGATTCCTCGTTACTCTCCGGTGAATAGATAGTCGCCAGGGGCAGAGCCCTGCGATGCGCGTGGGTACAAGGGCACCTCTAAAAACGTACCGGGAGGCGGTAACTTCACAGTGACCGAACAGTCTTGTCCGGACTCTTGCGACAAATACTCACGGGTCATTTCCTGTCGTAGCGTGTAAACTCCACTACAAACCGGCCCAAGGCCGCAAAACCCTGCTCCACACCTGGTCTTTAGAGGTGTACCTGCGCCCGGCTGCAAGCCTACGGCGAACGTAAAACCGCTCGTATCTTGACCGTAACACCCAATCCGGTCAATACGGCAAATCGGTCACCCTCCAGCCGCGTTCCTGTGATTTTACTGGCCTGCGGCAAATTCAAACAAACGTTTGTATTGGACCCGCCAAGTGGTGTAGATATAATGCGCGGCCAAGACAAAACGGTGTAGTCCGTCATTTGCCCAGCTACAGTTCCGCCGTTGCGTAGAACCGCCGCGAATGCCCCGCGCACCCATAAGACAAAGCAACAGCACGAGCCTTGATGAGTAGGAGAGAACCAGTGGAACGCGAATACATGGAATTCGACGTGGTCATCGTCGGCGCCGGCCCGGCGGGCCTGTCCGCCGCCTGCCGCCTGAAGCAGAAGGCCGCCGAAACCGGTAGCGAAATCAGCGTCTGCGTGGTGGAAAAAGGCTCTGAAGTCGGCGCCCACATCCTCTCCGGGGCGGTGTTCGAACCCCGCGCCCTGAACGAGCTGTTCCCAGACTGGAAAGAGCTCGGTGCGCCGCTGAATACCGAAGTGAAGCGTGACGACATCTACGTACTCAAGGATGCCGCCAGTTCGACCAAGGTGCCTGACCTGTTCGTGCCCAAGACCATGCACAACCAGGGCAACTACATCATCTCGCTGGGCAACCTGTGCCGCTGGCTGGCCCAGCAGGCCGAGAACCTGGGCGTGGAAATCTACCCAGGCTTCGCCGCACAGGAAGCATTGTTCGACGAAAACGGCGTGGTCCGTGGCATCGTCACCGGCGACATGGGCGTCGACCGCGAAGGCAACCCGAAAGACGGCATGTACACCCCTGGCATGGAACTGCGTGCCAAGTACACCCTGTTCGCCGAAGGCTGCCGCGGCCATATCGGCAAACAGCTGATCAAGCGCTTCAACCTCGACAGCGAAGCCGACGTCCAGCATTACGGCATCGGCCTGAAGGAAATCTGGGAAATCGACCCGGCCAAGCACGAGCAGGGCCTGGTGGTGCATACCGCCGGCTGGCCGCTGGACGTGATGGCCAAGGACAACACCGGTGGTTCGTTCCTCTACCACCTGGAAAACAACCAGGTGGTGGTCGGCCTGATCGTCGACCTGTCCTACGCCAACCCGTACCTGTCGCCGTTCGACGAGTTCCAGCGTCTCAAGCACCACCCGGTAATGAGCCAGTACCTCGAAGGCGGCAAGCGCATCAGCTACGGTGCCCGTGCCATCTGCAAGGGCGGCTTCAACTCGCTGCCGAAGATGGTGTTCAACGGCGGCGCGCTGATCGGCTGCGACCTGGGCACCCTGAACTTCGCCAAGATCAAGGGCAGCCACACCGCGATGAAGTCCGGCATGCTAGCCGCCGAAGCGGTGGCTGACGCACTGAGCGCCGGCAGCGAAGGCGGTGACCAACTCAACGGCTACGTCAGCGCCTTCAAGGCCAGCTGGCTGTACGAAGAGCTGTTCGCCAGCCGCAACTTCGGCCCGGCCATGCACAAGTTCGGCCCGCTGCTGGGCGCGGCATTCAACTATGTGGACCAGAACTGGTTCGGTGGCAAGCTGCCGTTCACCCTGCATGACACCAAGCCGGACTACGCCTGCCTGAAGCTGGCGGCAGAGTCGCAGAAGATCGATTACCCGAAACCCGACGGCAAGCTCAGCTTCGACAAGCTCAGCTCGGTATTCCTCTCCAGCACCAACCACGAAGAGGAACAACCCTGCCACCTGAAGCTGACCGACCCGAACGTGCCGATCGCCAGCAACCTGCCGCTTTACGACGAGCCGGCACAGCGTTACTGCCCGGCAGGCGTGTACGAAGTGGTCACCCAGGAAGACGGCAGCAAGCGCTTCCAGATCAACGCGCAGAACTGCGTGCACTGCAAGACCTGCGACATCAAGGACCCGGCCCAGAACATCACCTGGGTCACCCCTGAAGGCGCTGGCGGGCCGAACTACCCGAACATGTAAGGCCCCTGCCCTGCGCTAACGAAAGCCCCCGGTTCTCACGAGCCGAGGGCTTTTTGTTTTACCTGTTCTGGCTGTACTGGCCGCTCCTACAAAGTCCGCGTGCCATCCCACTGTGGTGCCGGCTCAGGAAGTCTGTCTCAGCCCCCAAGACCATTACACGCTCATTTGTCACCACACATGATGGGCATCGGCTCCGGGGCAAACGCCAATGGCTCCCGACGCCCGAAATACAAGGCCGTCAGCAACCCCACTGTGCCCATGACCAGACAAAAGCCGACACACACCCACGGACTCCACGGCATCAGCGCAATCAGCGCCAGCGGTGTGGTGCTGGCCCAAAGCGCGTAGGCCACGTTATAGGTAAAGGAGATGCCCGACACGCGAATCTCGGCCGGGAACAACCCGACCATTACTGACGGCACCACGCCAACCACGCCGCAGGACAGCCCCGCCAGCGCATAGGCCAGCCAGGTCATGCCCCACTGCCCCACCAGGCTGGCATACAACGCGCCGATGCCCACCGGCAGCAGCAGGCTGTAGAGCATCAGCGCGCGCCAGGCGCCTACGCGGTCGACCAGCAGCCCGGCCAGCACGCAACCGATGTTGAGGAAGACGATACCCACGCTGCTGAGGGCAAAGGTGTGCCCGGCAGTCATGCCGAAGCGCTGCTGCATCACTGTCGGGGTAATCACCACCAGCACCACGACGGCGGAAGTCAGCACGCAGGTCAGCAGCGCCGCCGGGATCAACGCCCGACGGTGTTCACCTAGCACCCGCCGCAGCGGGAAGCTCACCGGCTGCTCCTGGCGCGCGCGCAGGGCAAGGAACACCGGTGTTTCGCTGAGCCAACGACGCAACCACACGCCGATCACGCCGAATACCCCGCCGAGCAGGAACGGGTAGCGCCAGGCGTAGTCGAGGATTTCCTGCGGGGTGAACAACTGCGCCAGCAAGGTCGCGGTCAGTGCCCCCAGCAGATAGCCAAAGGTCAGGCCAGCCTGCAGGAAGCCCAGGGCATAACCGCGCCGCCCGGCTGGCGCGTGCTCGGCGACGAAGGTCCAGGCGCTCGGCACCTCGCCACCCACCGCCGCGCCCTGCAGGATACGCAGTGCCAGCAGGATCAGCGGCGCGGCATAGCCGATGTCGGCGTAGGTCGGCATCACCCCGATCAACAGGCACGGCAGGGCCATCATCAGGATGCTCAGGCTGAAGACCTGTTTGCGTCCCAGGTGGTCGGCGAAGTGCGCCATCAGGATGCCGCCTAGCGGCCGCGCCAGGTAGCCGGTGACGAAGATTCCGAAGCTTTGCAGCAGGCGCAACCATTCGGGCATCTCGGGAGGGAAGAACAGCTGGCTGAGGGTAAGCGCAAAGAATACGAAGATGATGAAGTCGTAGATTTCCAGCGCGCCGCCCAACGCCGCCAGGCCCAGGGTCCGGTGGTCGCCGCGGCTGAACCGGGGCGGGCGAGCGGTATCGATGGCAGTCATGGCAGGGTCCGCAAATCGGCAAAGGGCAAGAGGATAGCAAATAGCGGCCCCCGTGCCCCGTACGTCGCCGCTTTAGCGGTTGAACATGGTGTTGACGAAATTGGCCCGTGGCCGCGGCCGAGCCGTGGCAACCGGCATGGTGCCCGGCAGCGGCAGCTTGCCGACCAGCAGTGGCGTATCGATGATCGCCATGAACGCCTCCAGTGCCTCGTTGTCGGGCACCTGGGGCAGGCTCAGGCTGACGGCCTGGCGCTCGGTCTGCGGCACCAGGGGCACTTGCAACTGGTTGGAGTGATAAAGGAGGGCGTGCTGGATCTGCGTGCTGACGCGACAGAAGCGCGCCAGGTCGACCCCGACATGGCTGGCCAGCTCGATATTGCCCAACAGCAAGTGGAAAGGCTGCAAGGCACTCAGGACCAGGCGCTGCAGCTCCTCGAAGCTGTCCACTGGCGCTATCCGGTAGTAGCCCAGGCCGTTGAGCAGCCGCTCCAGTTGCAGGCGCTGACACGGGTGTGCGTCGGCGATGAGGATGCGCAGGGTCTTGTTGGCCATGGTGGGACCTGGGCAGTTGGGTGATGGGTAGGCTCCATGACCATACTGCGCCAGTAACGGCTGCTGCCAAGGCTACGCCTGGCAGGGGTCTTCTTTGATAGAAGTCGGGAAAACCGTGGAAATCAAGTGATCGACTGACGGAATTTTCATCTGCATTCAACCCGGCGATCAGGATTCCCACTCGCGCATGCGCACCCGGCAGTGCTTCATGGCATTGACGATGTGCTTCTCCACCAGGCTGCGGGAAATACCCAGGTGCTCGGCAATCTGCTGGTGCGACAGGCCTTCGAGCTTGCGCAGCAGGAAGCAGTCGCGGCAGACCTTGCTCAGCTCTTCCAGAGCGCGCTGCATCAGCGCAAGGCGCTGGTCGAGCTGCATGTCGTGGGTCGGCGCCGGGGTGTGCCAGCGCTCGTCGTTGTCCAGTACCTCCAGCGGCTCGGCCTGACGTACCTGATGCCGCCGGTGGCGGTCGACCACCAGATTGAGCGCGGTGCGGTAAAGGAAGGCACGCGGGTGCTCGATGCGCTCGGCGTCGGTGCGTTCCAGCACCCGCAGGTAGGCATCGTGCGCCACATCTTCGGCGGCCTGACGATTGCCCAGGCGCGCGGAAAGGAAGCCCACCAGTTCGCGATAGTAATGTTCCACGACGTTACCTGAGATCGTCCTGCCAGCCTATGCCAGAAAGCCCTTTCAGGCAGCGACGCGGGACCGAGTGATGTCAGCGTGCGATCTTACAAATTATAATTATTCTCAGCAACAAGAGGGGAATGGCTGGAGGGCTTCAGCGCCTGGGAGACCGAGCGCCACACCCCTCCCGCCATACACCTGCCAGCCCCAATCCGATATCCGCTAAATCCCCCCCTGCCGCGTTCGTCTATCTGGCACCCCCTCGGCTGGATGTCTGCATGAGACCTTTAACCAACACCCGTCGCCGGCTGCTGCTCAGCGGCCTGTGCCTGCTCGGCCTGGGTTGCCTGCTGGCCTGGAAGGCCCTGCCCTACGGCGCACAGCCGCTCAGCACGGTTGCCGTGACCCGCGCCGACATCGAAAGCAGCGTCACTGCACTGGGCACCCTGCAACCAAGGCGCTACGTGGACGTCGGTGCCCAGGCGTCGGGGCAGATCCACACCCTGCATGTGGAGGTCGGCGACACGGTGCGCAAAGGCCAGCTGCTGGTCGAGATCGACCCTTCGACCCAGCAGGCCCGGCTGGATGCCGGCCGCTACTCGATCGACAACCTCAAGGCCCAGCTGGCCGAACAACGCGCGCAGTTCCAACTGGCCCGACAGCAGCTCGAACGCCAACGGGACCTGGCCGCCGCCGGCGCCACCCGCGACGAGGACGTGCAAACGGCCGCCGCACAGCTGAAGGTCACCCAGGCACGCATCGACATGTTCCAGGCGCAGATCCGCCAGGCCCAGGCCAGCCTGCGCAGCGACGAGGCCGAGCTGGGCTACACGCGCATCTATGCGCCGATGGACGGCACGGTAGTGGCGCTGGATGCCCGTGAAGGGCAAACCCTCAATGCCCAACAGCAAACCCCGTTGATCCTGCGCATCGCCAAGCTCTCGCCGATGACCGTGTGGGCCCAGGTGTCGGAGGCCGACATCGGCAAGGTCACCCCGGGCATGACCGCCTACTTCACCACCCTGGCCGGCGGCAAGCGCCGCTGGACCAGCACCGTGCGGCAAGTGCTGCCGATCCCGCCCAAGCCCCTGGAGCAGGCCAGCCAGGGCGGCGGCAGCCCGGCCAGCGTCAGCAATGGCAGTGCTGGCAGCCAGGTGGTGCAGTACAGCGTGCTGCTGGATGTCGACAACCCGGACGGCGCGCTGATGGCCGAGATGACCACGCAGGTGTTCTTTGTCGCAGGCAAAGCCAGCCAGGTGCTGACCGTACCCCTGGCTGCGCTGGACGACGGCGATGGCCTGCGCCTGGCGCATGTGCTGACCCGCGATGGCAAGGTGGAACAGCGCCAGGTGCGCACCGGCCTCAGCGACCGCCTGCGGGTGCAGGTGCTGGAAGGCCTCAACGAAGGCGAACGCCTGGTGATCGGCGCCTCTGGCGTCAGCGGAGGTTGAATGAGCACACCCCTGATCGAGCTGGTCGACATCCGTAAATCCTACGGCGGGGTCGAAACGCCCAAGGTCGATATCCTGCATGGCATCAGCCTGCGCATCCATCCCGGCGAGTTCGTCGCCATCGTCGGCGCCTCCGGCTCCGGCAAGTCGACCTTGATGAATATTCTCGGCTGCCTAGACCGCCCCACTTCCGGCAGCTACCGCTTCGCCGGCAAGGATGTGGCCGAACTGGGCAGCGACGAACTGGCCTGGCTGCGCCGCGAAGCGTTCGGCTTCGTGTTCCAGGGCTACCACCTGATCCCCTCGGGTTCGGCCCAGGAAAACGTCGAAATGCCGGCCATCTATGCCGGCATCGCCGCCAACGAACGCCACGCCCGTGCCAGCGCCCTGCTCGGCCGCCTGGGCCTGGCCAGCCGCACCGGCAACCGCCCTCACCAGTTGTCTGGCGGCCAGCAGCAACGGGTGTCGATTGCCCGGGCGTTGATGAATGGCGGCCATATCATTCTCGCCGACGAACCCACCGGCGCCCTCGACAGCCACAGCGGCACCGAAGTGATGGCGTTGCTCGACGAGCTGGCCAGCCAGGGCCACGTGATCATCCTGATCACCCATGACCGCAACGTCGCGGCGCGGGCGCAGCGCGTGATCGAAATTCGCGACGGCCTGATCATCAGCGACTCGGCCGCCGACAAGCCCACGGTCGACGACGGTCGTGGGCTGCAGGCCGACCAGTTGCGCCAGCGCCTGGACCGTGGCGCGACCTTGCACGGGGCGTGGAAAGGCGAATTGCTCGAAGCCCTGCAAGCGGCCTGGCGGGTGATGTGGGTCAACCGCTTCCGCACCGCCCTGACCCTGCTGGGCATCGTCATCGGCGTGGCCTCGGTGGTGGTGATGCTGGCAGTGGGCGAAGGTAGCAAGCGCCAGGTCATGGCGCAGATGGCAGCCTTCGGGTCGAACATCCTCTACCTCAACGGCAAGCCGGCGAGCCTGGGCGAGCAGGCCGGCACCATCACCCTCGACGATGTCGCCGCCATCGGCCAACTGCCGCAGGTCAAGCACGTGATGCCGGTGATCGGCGAAAAGATGATGGTGCGCCACGGCAACAACAGCCAGCGGTTCTATGTGGGTGGCAACAACACCGGCTTCCCCGAGATTTTCAACTGGCCGGCGGTGCAAGGCAGCTTCTACACCGATGCCGATGAAGCCAACGCTGCCGCGGTGGCGGTGATCGGCCAGAAAGTGCGGGAAAAGATGCTCGACCCTGGGCGAGACCCGCTGGGGCAGTACCTGTTGATTGGCAATGTGCCGTTTCAGGTGGTCGGTATCCTGGCCGGCAAGGGCGCCAGCTCTGGCGACCAGGACAGCGACGGGCGCATCGTGGTGCCCTACTCCGCCGCAGCCATCCGCCTGTTCGGCCAGCGCGACCCGGACTACATCGCCGTTGCCGCCCTCGACTCCACGCGGGTCGACGAGGCCGAAGCAGCCATCGACAAGCTGCTGCGCCAGCGTCACAACGGCCGCCAGGACTTCGAGCTGACCAATGACGCGGCGCTGATCCAGGCCGAAGCGCGCACGCAGAACAGCCTGTCGCTGATGCTGGGGGCGATCGCCGCGATCTCGCTGCTGGTGGGCGGCATCGGCGTGATGAACATCATGTTGATGACCGTACGCGAGCGCACCCGTGAAATCGGCATCCGCATGGCCACCGGTGCGCGCCAGCGCGACATCCTGCGGCAATTTCTCAGCGAGGCGGTAATGCTGTCGATGGTCGGCGGCCTGGCCGGCATCGTCCTGGCCCTGGCCATCGGTGGCGGCCTGATGCTGGCCGAAGTGGCGGTGGCCTTTGCCCTGCCCGCGATGCTCGGCGCCTTCGCCTGCGCCGTCGCCACCGGCATCGTGTTCGGCTTCATGCCAGCGCGCAAGGCCGCCCGCCTAGACCCGGTCAAAGCCCTTACCAGCGAATAACCCATGACTCTGCCTAGCCGCATCAGCCTGTTGACCTTATGCGTATGCCTCGCCGCCTGCAGCACGCCGCCAACCCCCACCAGCGGCATCGCCACGCCATCCGCCTGGCAAGGCGAGGCCGCATCACCCTCGGCCCAGCTGCCAACGACACAGTGGTGGCAAGCCTTCGCCAGCCGCGAACTCGACCGCCTGGTACAGCACGCCCTGCACAATGCCCACGACCTGGCTGCCGCCACGGCGCGGGTACGCCAGGCCCAGGCCCGCGCAGTCATCGCCGGCGCGCCGCTGCTGCCGGAGCTGAAGCTGGGCCTGGACGGCAGCCGCCAACGCCTGCTGCACGGTGACGGCTATGACCAGCTGGATGTCAGCCGCAGCGAACCTACCAGCACCTCGTTCGACATGCAGCTCAGCGCCAGCTATGAAATCGACTTCTGGGGCGGCCTGCGTGCGACCCGTGACAGCGCCCTGCGCAGCCTGGATGCCAGCCGCTTCGACCGTCAGACCGTGGAGCTGACCCTGGTCAGCGCGGTAGCCGACAGTTACCTGCAGGGCCTGGCCCTGCGGGAACAGTTGCGCATTGCCCGCCTCAACCTGCGCAATGCCCAGAACGTGCTGGGCCTGGTCGAGGCACGCCAGCGCAGCGGCTCCGCCACGCGCCTGGAACTGGCCCAGCAACGCAGCCTGGTGGCCGCACAGCAACGCCAGCTACCGTTACTGGAACAGAAGTGGCAAGACAGCCGCGTTACCTTGGCGACCCTGCTCGGCGACCCGGTGCAGTCGCTACCCACCAGCCAGGACGCGATCGACACCCTGCAATGGCCCGCCATTGGCAGCGGCGTGCCCAGCGAGCTGCTCACCCGCCGTCCAGACATTGCCGCAGCAGAAGCGCGGCTTGCCGCCGCCAGCGCCAATGTGCAGGTCGCCCGCGCCGCCATGCTGCCCAAGCTCACCCTCGGGGCCAATCTGGGAGCTGGCGCCAATACCTTTGCCCATTTGTTCGACAGCTCTTACTACACACTCACCAGCGGCCTGGTTGCGCCAATCTTCAACAACGGCCGGCTGCGTGCCGCGCGTGAACTGGCCGAGGCGCAACAGATGGAGTTGCTGGAGACCTACCGCAGCAGCATCCTGGCCGGTTTTGCCGATGTCGAGAAAGCGCTCAATGCGATCCAGGGCGTTGACCGCCAGCGGCAGTGGCAGGATGAAGAGGTGGAGCAGGCGCGCCTGGCGTTCAACCTGGCGCAGCAGCGTTATGGCGCGGGAGCAGAGACGCTGTTGAGCGTGCTGGAGACCCAGCGCACCTTGTATGTGGCGCAGGACCAGCAGGCGCAACTGCGCCTGGCCCGGTTGCAGGGTAGCGTGGCGTTGTACAAGGCATTGGGGGGTGGGTGGCAGCTCGGGCAGTAAACCGTGTTGTCTTCTGGGGCTGCTGCGCAGCCCATCGCGACGCAAGGCCGCTCCCACAGGTAGAGCTTCTACAGTTCGCTCCGTTTTCAAGCCATGCGCCGTCATGTGGGAGCGGCCTTGTGTCGCGAAAGGGGCGCAGAGCGCCCCCAGTCAAAGCGAGCGCTGCGCCACTTTCAGGTTGCGCGCATACCACGGCCGCTGCGGTACCTTGGGCCGCAGCTTGTCGAGCAGGTCGTCATCGCTGTAGATGATGCGCAACGCCAGCTTCATGGTCTCCGGGTCCATCTCTACACTGCGCCCGGGCCGCAAACCCGGCACCGTCGAGCAGCCATGGGTATCCGGCCCCAGCCACGGGTCGGCCACCTCCACCCAGCGCCCTGGCGCAAACCATGGCACGCCATTGACTTCCAGGCGCCGCACCTCGCCCGGATGCAGCCGCTCATGCGCGTGGAACCAGTCCTCGATGCGGTCGTCGATCCAACCATGAAAGTGCCAGAACACCGGGTTCACATGGGATGAAAACGGGTCGCCGAGAAAATCGTTCTGCTCGGCGAACCAGCGTTCGGCAAAATCATCCGGCGTGCGCGCCGTCGGCACCGGCATGCCGTTGGAGGGGTCGCGCGGCACCGATGCCCAGCGCATGTGCAGCCAGTCGTGCAGGCCCAGCTCCACTTCCGAACCGAACTGGCCCAGGGTCAAGGTGCTCAGGTACTCCGGGTCGGTGTAGCGTGACTCCCAGACCTGGAAGTTGCCATGGAAGGTATCCGGCGTCTTGATGTCGCGCACCCACTGGGTGTATTCCGCATCACCGCTGGCCAGCCAGGTGGGCGGCAGGGCATTGCCGTCATGGTTGTCGAAGTAGCGGGCGAATCCGGCCCGGTCGCGCTCCAGCTCCGGCTGCGGCAGCGGGAAGCGCGTCCATGACGGCAGGTCCTGCAAGGCACGGGCGGTACCAAGCATGTGCCGGTGCATGAAGAAAAAGTCCTCGCCCGAGCCGTTGCGGTCCTTGTGCCGGCCCCGCGCATCACGCTCGCGATCACGCGGCCCGGGCTGCCAGCCCAGACCACGCAGGGCGTCCTGCTTGTCCTTGCCCAGCTTGTGCCATTTGTCCCGCGACGAGTGCCACAGCTGGTGGAACAGACGATGCTCCGGGGCGGTCAGCCAGGCCAGCAGTTGCGGTTTCAGCGGGGTACGCTCGCGCGCCTCGGGGAAGGTACGCTTCAGGGCCAGGAACTGGTTGTCCTCCACGGGCAATGTCAGCGCGCGGTCCAGGCGTGCAATGCGCCCGTTGAGAGTCGCCGGCCCGGCGTTGCCGAACCGGCCCCAGACCTCGTCGAGCACGATATGGCATTCATAGCGGGCCTGGGCTGAAAACAGGCGCCAGCGCAGGGTACCCGGCTTGTCCGCCAACAGGTCGCCTATCACGCGGTAGCGTGGCTCCTCCTGCCCACGCAGGCGCTCGGGGGTATCCAGATAGCCGCGCAGGGCGCGCCCGTTGGTTGCCACATCCAGGAACAGCTCCAGTTCACCTGTGGGCAGGCCATCCAGCCCCGCATCCTTGCCCTGCAGGGTCCAGCGCCAGATGCCGCGCAGGGTATCGCCCAACTGCTGCAGGCGAGTATCGGCCAACTCGACGACGGCCTCGCCAGGGGTTTCCGGGAATTCCTCGGCGGCACGCTGGCGCTGCACATACAGCGCCCCCAGCGCACCGGGCACCACCACACCCGTCAATGCCACACTGGCGATGAAACCGCGTCGGGAAATCGTCATTGCATACCTGTGCATTCATTGCGGCCATGGAGCACGGCCCGTCCAAGGCTAGAACGTTGCACGGCAGGCGAAATTTAGCGGCGCTCCGGCTGCATCCGGGGCCGCCATGCGGCCCCGGCAGGCGCTAAATTTCCCGGGCGCGAGCTCGTTCACTGCAAGTAGCGGCGGCCTCTGTGCCCATCCCTCGACGGAACCTACTGAGACAAAGATGACGACTCCACGCTGGAAGAAAGCCCTGTTTATCAGCCTGGCCGCGGCGGTTGCCGCTGGCGCCGGGTTTGCCGCCTGGCACTACTTCGCCACACCCGCCGGCTATTCCAGGGAGGTGACCCGCCAGGCCAACGACCTGCAGGAACGCATTCTCTCGTTCGACAGCCATGTCACCCTGCCGCTGACCTTCGGCACCGAAGGCAGCGAGGCCGACAAGGATGGCGGTGGCCGCTTCGACCTGGCCAAGGCCGCACGCGGGCGGTTATCTGGCGCGGCCCTGACCATCTTCGCCTGGCCAGAGTCCTGGACCGGTGACGGTGGGCCGCACCGCCCTACCCCAGGCTTCGTCGAAGCGGCCCGCCACACCCAGGAGGTACGCTACAACGCCATCACCGCCATGGTCCGCGACTTCCCGCAGCAGGTGGGCATTGCCTATACCCCGCAAGACATGCGGCGCCTGCACGGCGAAGGCAAGTTCGCGGTGTTCCTCAGCATGCTCAACGCCTATGCGCTGGGCGATGACATCGACCAGCTCGACCGCTGGGCCGCGCGCGGGGTACGCATGTTCGGCTTCAGCTACGTGGGCAACAACAGCTGGGCCGACTCTTCGCGCCCGCTGCCGTTCTTCAATGACACCGCCGATGCCCTGGACGGCCTGTCGCCGCTCGGCAAGCGCGCCGTGCAGCGGCTGAACGACCTGGGCGTGATCATCGATGTGTCGCAAATGTCCAGCAAGGCGCTGGCCCAGGCCGTTGCCCTCAGCCGCGCGCCGGTGGTGGCCTCGCACTCGGCGCCGCGGGCGATGGTCGACATCAGGCGCAACCTCTCCGACAAGGAGCTGCAGCTGATCAAGGACAGCGGCGGCGTGGTCCAGCTGGTGGCCTTCTCCACCTACCTCAAGCCCTTGAGCAGCAAGACCCAGGACAAACTCAACGCCCTGCGCGCCCGCTACGACCTGCCGCCACTGGCAAACCTCGACTACGCACTGATGCCAGGTGACCCGGTGATCGCCGGCTGGCCCGAGCAGAAGGTCGGCCAGTACGCCAACGCGCTGTACGGCATTCTCGAGGAAGAGCCGCCAGCCACGCTCAAGGACTATGGCGACGCCATCGACTACACCGTGCGCAAGGTCGGCATCGACCATGTCGGCCTGAGCTCGGACTTCAACGAAGGCGGCGGCATCGACGGTTGGCAGAACGCCAGTGAAGCACGCAACGTCACCGCCGAACTGATCAGCCGCGGCTACTCCGAAGCGGATATCGCCAAGCTCTGGGGCGGCAACTTCCTGCGGGTGTGGGAGCAGGTGCAGCGCGCCGCGCAACCTGTCGCCACCTCATCCCCCTGACCGTTGCGAGCCATTTGATGAACGATCGTCGCACCTTTCTCAAGCAGGTCGGCCTGCTTGCGGCCGCCCTGCCCCTCACCGGCCCACTGCCGCCTGCCGCCCAAGCGGCGGCTGCGCAGCCAGCCACCGCCAGCGACTGGGCCGCGTTTCGCAACCTGTTCGAGCTGGACCCGGCGTACGCGCACTTTGCCAACTTCCTGATCACCTCGCACGCACGGCCCGTGCGCGAAGCCATCGAGGCGTTGCGCGCCCGCTTCGACCGCCACCCGGCCCGCATGGTCGACTGGGACAGCCAGTCGGAGTGGAAGCACGAAGCCGCCGTGCGTGAATGGGCGGCCCGCTACCTCGAAGTGACGCCCCGGCAAATCGCCCTGACCGGCAGCACCACCGAAGGCCTGGGGCTGATCTATGGCGGGCTGAAGATTGCCCCGGGGCAGGAAATTCTCACCACCGTGCACGAGCATTCGGCCGCCCGCCATACCATGGGCTTTCGCACCACGCGCGATGGCACACCGGTGCACCGGTTGCGCCTGTTCGAAGACCCCTCCAAGGTCAACAGCGACCAGGTACTGGCCACCATCGCGGCGGCCATCGGGCCGAAAACCCGGGTGCTGGGCATGACCTGGGTGCACTCGGGCAGTGGCGTGAAACTGCCCGTGGGCGAGATCGGCGCGCTGGTGCGCGAGGTCAATCGCCAGCGTGACGAGCAGGACCAGATCATCTATGTGATCGACGGTGTGCATGGCTTCGGCGTCGAAGACATGCGCTTTGCCGATCTCAACTGTGATTACTTCATCGCCGGCACGCACAAGTGGATGTTCGGGCCGCGGGGTACCGGGATCATCTGTGCGGCGTCCCCCGAGCTGAAGCAGCTGAACCCGACCATTGCCACGTTTTCCGAGAACGAGGACTTCGCCACGGTGATGACGCCCGGGGGCTACCACGCGTTCGAGCATCGCTGGGCATTGGGCAAGGCGTTCGAGCTGCACCTGCAGCTGGGCAAGGCGGCAGTGCAGGCGCGGATTCATGGGCTCAATGGCTATCTCAGGCAGCGGCTCGAGGCATTGCCAGGGATAGAGTTGGTGACACCGCGCAGTGCGCAATATTCGGCGGGGTTCACCTTCTTCCGGGTCACGGGGCAGGATGCTGACGAGGTGGCCCGATATCTCAACAGCCAGCGCATCGTGGTCGATGCGGTATCGCGGGATGTCGGGCCGGTGGTGCGGACGGCGCCTGGGCTGTTGAATACCGAGGCGGAGATCGAGCGATTGGTCGATGTGTTGAAGAAGCACCTTCGCGGGTGAGGCCCTGGGGCCGCTGTGCGGCCCATCGCGACACAAGGCCGCTCCATGGTTCGGTGGGCGCAGTGCTTTTGTGGGAGCGGCCTTGTGTCGCGAAAGGGGCGCAACGCGCCCCCGGCGAGCTCAAGTCAGGACTGGCCGCCGACCCGCTTCAACCACTCCCCGACATCCCGGTAAATCCCCTCCACCTGCCCCACGATCCCCGACATGCGCAAGAAGTCATGGGCCAACCCCTCCACCCGGACGAAGGTCACCGCCGTCCCGCCCGCCACCAGCCAGTCACGATAGGCCATGCCCTCATCATGCAACGGGTCATACTCGGCCACGGACAGGTAAGCCGGTGGCAAAGGCTGGCGCAGCGTCGACAGCAACGGCGACACCCGCCAGTCCAGGCGCTGCTCGCGCTGCGGTGCATAGTGCTGGTAGAACCACTCCAGCGTGGGCGTCTCCAGCAGGTAACCCTCGGCATGCTCGCGATGGGACTCACGCTGGCAGGAGATGTCGGTCACCGGGTAGAACAGCAACTGTGCCAGCGGCTTGAACGCCAGCGCCTCGGGCTGCTGCACCGACGTAATGGCCAGCACCGCCGCCAGGCTGGCGCCCACACTGTCCCCTGCCAGCACCACCCGGCGGTTGTCCAGGCCCAGCGACGCCGCCTGCTCAGCCAGCCAGTTGGCGGCGTCCAGCACATCGTGCAGGGCCTTCGGGAACTGCTGCTCCGGTGCCAGCCGGTAGTCCGCCGCCAGCACCGCAAACTCACCCAGGGCCGCCAGGCGACGGCACACCGAGTCATGCGAATCGAGGCTGCCGACCACATAGCCGCCACCATGCAGGTACAGGATCACCGGCTGCAAGGCAGCACCAGCATTGCCCTGACGGTACAGGCGAGCAGCCAGGCGAGCACCATCGCGCGCGGTTATCTGCAGCTCGCTGGCCGTGACGTTGCCGGGCGGGCTCGGGTCGAGTACCTGCGAGCTGCCTTCGAACTCGGCACGGGCCTGGGCCACGTCCATTGCGTGCATGGGCAGGCTCCTGCCCGTCAGTCGGCCAAATTCGACCAGTTCCAGAAATGCCGCCAGATCAGGATGCAGTGCCATGTGGGTTCCTTGGGTGAACAATGTGACTCGAGCCTCCCTACGGGACGTAGCAGCACGCCGAAAAATTAGCCGCCCACACGGCTAAATCGTTGGTGCAGGCACTCGTTATCCCTGCACAACGAAAGACCGCCAGAGGCATACCGTGGACCTTCAGAGCATCCTCAGCAAACTGTTCGCCAACGCCCATGCCGTCGGCATCGAAGGCGTTTTCCAGTTCGTTTTCAGCCAGGACCGGGCCTTCTGGTCGGAGGTGCGCGACAGCAGCCGCACCGGTGCCGGCCGGCACAGCGCTCCGGACGTCACCATCGAGGTGGCCGAGCGTGACTTCATGGGTATCATGGGCGGCACTGCCAACGTCGAAGAGCTGTTCGCCAGCGCCCGCCTGAAGATCAGTGGCAACATGGGCCTGGCCACCCTGCTACCACAGATCATCAGCAACGCCCGGCGCGGCGCACCGGCGACCAAGGTATCGATGAACCAACGTTACCCGACACCGGCACGCCTCAGCGAACGGGTATCGGCCGCACAACCGGTACAGCGCGAGGTAACACGCATTGCCCGCGCCGACATGCCGCTGGCACGCTTCCAGGGCGGATACCTGGAGCACGGGACACCGGTGGTCATCAGCGATGCCCTGCAGGACTGGCCGCTGTTCAGCATGGGCCGCGAAGCTTCGCTGGAGCATTTTGCCGAACTGCAGGGCATCACCCGGCACGGCGACTACGTGAAGAAGACCTTTTCCACCGACCGCGACTTCCGTTCCACCTCCATGGCAGACTTCATCGCCTCGCTCGATGCCCCTGCCAAACCCGGCGAAACCCCGGCCTACATGGGCAACAACATCGTGCCGGAAAAGCTGCTGAAGCTGATTCGCTACCCGCAGTACTTCGCTCGCGAGAAGTTCATTGCGCCGCGTATCTGGATCGGCCCCAAGGGCACACTGACGCCGCTGCACCGCGACGACACCGATAACCTGTTCGCACAGGTATGGGGGCAGAAGTCGTTCATCCTTGCCGCACCGCACCATCGCCCGGCTCTGGGCACCTGGTCGACCAGCCCCAAGGGCGGCCTGGACGGCTGCGACTTCAACCCTGACGCCCCGGACTACCAGCGTTTCCCGATGGCGCGCGAAGTGCCTTTCCTGCGCGTGTTGCTGCAGGCAGGTGACCTGCTATTCCTGCCCGAAGGGTGGTTCCACCAGGTGGAGTCTGTGACCACCTCGCTGTCGGTGAACTTCTGGGTGAATTCCGGGCGCGGCTGGTAGCCGGGATTATCACGGGGCGCTTTGCGCCCCAATCGCCGGCAAGCCGGCTCCCACAGGGACTGCGCCAACCGGAAGGCTTGCGCTGTACCTGTGGGAGCCGGCTTGTCGACGATTGAGCCGCGCAGCGGCCTCGGCAATCGATCAGACCGCCGCGATCAACGCCTCGGCAAAGCGCTGCGCGACCTCATCGATCTGCTCGCCACTGATGATCAACGGCGGCAGGAAGCGCACCACCGCCCCATGCCGCCCACCAAGTTCCAGAATCAGCCCGCGCTTGAGGCACTCGCGCTGCACCTTCGCCGCCAACTCTCGGTTGGCCGCCGGATGACCGAGCGCATCCCGCTGGCCTTGCGGGTCCACCAGCTCCACCCCGAGCATCAGCCCACGCCCGCGAACATCACCCAACTGCGGGTAATCCCGCTGCAACTGCTGCAGATGTTGGCGCAGGCGCTGCCCCATGGCCTCGGCATGCTCGGCCAGGCGATGCTCGACCAGGTAATCGATCACCGCCGAACCCGCTGCCATGGCCATCTGGTTTCCACGGAAAGTGCCGGCGTGGGCGCCCGGTTTCCAGGTGTCCAGCCAGTCGCGGTACACCACCACTGCCAGCGGCAGGCTGCCGCCAATGGCCTTGGACAGGGTGACCACGTCCGGGACGATGCCGGCATGTTCGAAGGCGAACATTCGCCCGGTGCGGGCGAACCCGCTCTGGATCTCATCGACGATCAACGCCACGCCGGCCTGCTCGGTGATACGGCGTACTCCCTTGAGCCACTCGATATCGGCCGGGATCACGCCGCCCTCGCCCTGCACCACCTCGAGGATCACCGCCGCCGGCAGCGGCACGCCGCTTTCCGGGTCGAGCAGCAGGGCTTCCAGGTAATGCAGGTTGGCCCTGACCCCGGCTTCACCGCCCAAGCCGAACGGGCAACGGTAGTCGTAGGGGTACGGCATGAACTGCACACCGTTGCCGAGCAAGGCCCCCAGCGGCTGCTTCGGCCCATGGCTGCCCATCAGGCTCAGCGCACCCTGGCTCATGCCATGGTAGGCGCCATGGAAGGCCAGCACGGTGCTGCGGCCGGTGGCGGTGCGTACAAGTTTCAGCGCTGCTTCCACCGCATCGGTGCCTGTCGGGCCGCAGAACTGGACCTTGGCTTCACGGCGCAACGCCTCGGGCAGCACGCCGAACAGGTCCTGGACGAAGCGGTCCTTGACTGGCGTGGTCAGGTCCAGGGTGTGCAACGGCAGCTCATCGGCCAGTACCCGCTGGATCGCCTCGATCACCACCGGGTGGTTGTGGCCCAGCGCCAGGGTGCCGGCGCCGGCCAGGCAGTCGATGAACTGGCGCCCTTCGACATCCTCCACATGGATGCCACGGGCGCGCTTGAGTGCCAGCGGGATGCGCCGCGGGTAGCTGCGGGCGTTGGACTCCTGTTGTTGCTGGCGTTGCAGCAAGGGTGAATCGGTGAACTCGTACAAGGCACGCGGCGCGCTGGCCGGCGGGACCTGGGCAAGGCAGGAAGCGGTGGACATGGGTGAATCCTCGCAAGCAAGCGAAAGTGCGGGTGTTCGTCGCTTGGAAAACGCTTGAGTGCGGGGAGGATTTAGCGGTTGTTACTCTATTTTACTCTGCCTGTGCCGGCACTTTCGCGGGCTTGCCCGCGAAAGGGCCGGCACAGACAGTGAAGATCAGCTGGCCGAGCGCGCCGGCACTTGCAACAACACCCGCAACCCATCACTGCGGCTGTCGAACTTCAGGCTACCGGCACAACGCTGCACGATCGCCTGCACGATCGCCAGCCCCAACCCGCATCCACCACTCTGCCCGTTACGCCAGAAGCGCTCGGTCAGGTGCTCCAGGTCCGCCTCGGCAATC
This sequence comes from Pseudomonas sp. B10(2017), assembly GCF_002113295.1. Classification (NCBI taxonomy): domain Bacteria; kingdom Pseudomonadati; phylum Pseudomonadota; class Gammaproteobacteria; order Pseudomonadales; family Pseudomonadaceae; genus Pseudomonas; species Pseudomonas sp. B10(2017). The sequence goes on along the minus strand of NZ_NEJU01000011.1, from coordinate 106,806 downwards.
CCCGGCCCATGGTCCCGCACCATGAAGCCCACCTGGCCGTCAGCCATCTGCACCTCAAGCTCCACCGCCTCGTCGCCGCCATGGCGCAAGGCGTTGTCCAGCAGGTTGCGCAGCGCCGCAACCGCCAAGGGGGCCGGCATGCCCAGGTAGACCTGCGTAGCTGCTTCAGGCAAGCGCAGCACGATGCGCCGGTTGTCACCGCCGCCGGCATCCTGCACTGCCTGCCGGGCCACCTGCTCGGCGCTGCACTGCACGCCATCCTCGAACGACAGGCTGCCTTCCACCCGCGCCAGCATCAACAACTGCTCCAGTGTGCGGTGCATGCGGTCGGCCCCCTGCTCTGCATGTTCCAGCGCCTGCTCGCGCACGGTGCCATCGGTCATCCGCGCTACCTGCAAGTGGGTCTTGATCGCCGTCAGCGGACTGCGCAGTTCATGCGCGGCATCGTCAGTCAGGCGCCGCTCACGCTCGATGGTCTGGGCAATACGCAGGAACAGCTGGTTCTGGGTTTCCAGCAACGGTTGCAGTTCGCTGGGCATGCCCGCCACCTGCAGCGGCTCGACGCTGTCCGCGCGCCGGCGGCGCAGGGCATCGCGCATGCGGTTGAGAGGCTCCAGCCCCTTGCCCAGGCCGATCCACAACAACCCCAGGCTGCCAAGCAGGGCCATCAGCACCGGCGCCGAGGCCGCCAGCAGGATCGACTGGTTCAGCGCCTCGCGCTCCATGTGCCGGTCAGCGGTGGTGATACGCACATCGCCATGGTTGTAGGTGAAGGTGCGCCACAGTGCGTCGTCGATGGTCTGGTCACGGAAACCGCTGCGTTCATCGTCCATGACGCCATCGTGCTTGTGGTTGCTGGCGAGAATCTCGCCACGCAGCGAGCTGACCTGGCAGGCCATGCCGTCCGGCACGCTGAACTGGTCGGCGGAAAAGTGCGCTTCCCCGCCCTTGGCGGTCAGCGGCTGCGGCAACTGGTCGATCAGCCCGGCGACCATGCGTGCCGAAGCCACCAGCCGCTGGTCGAGGGAAAACATCATCTGCTGGCGCAGGTCGCGCAGCATCCATGCGGCGGCCAGCGCCCAGATGATCACGAAGGCGCTGCCCAGGATCAGGCTCAGGTGTACCCGCAGGCTCATGACGCCGCCTCCTCCGGCGCTTGCGCCGGGCCCAGCCGGTAGCCCAGGCCGCGCACGGTCTCGACGATGCCGTTGCCCAGCTTGCGCCGCAGGTGGTGAATATGCACGTTCAGGGCATTGCTTTCGACTTCGTCGCTGAAGCCGTACACGCAATCTTTGAGCTGCTCGCTGGACAGCACCCGCCCGGGGTTCTGCAGCAACGCCTGGAGCAACGCCTGTTCACGCCGGGACAGGTCGACCGGCTGGCCGGCCAGGGTTGCCTCGCAGCTGCTCGGGTCATAGCGCAGCGGGCCATGTTCGATCACATTCACCGCCCGCCCGGCCACCCGCCGCAGCAGGGTGTGCAGGCGAGCAGCCAGCTCGCGCAGGTCGAACGGCTTGAGCAGGTAATCGTCGGCACCGGCCTGCAGGCCATCGACCCGGTCGGTGACCGCATCACGGGCGGTGAGCACCAGCACTGGTAGCGTCTCGCCTTTCTCGCGCAGGCGACGCAACAGCTTCAGTCCGTCTTCGTCTGGCAGGCCAAGGTCGAGGATCATCACGTCGAACTGCGCGGCCTGCAGCATCGCCCGTGCATCGGCGGCGTTGCTTACACGGTCCACGGTCAGGCCCTGGGCGGTAAGGCCGGCGCAAATGCCGGCGGCGATCAGGTCGTCGTCCTCGCAGAGCAGAACGTGCATGGTGGGGCTCCCGGAATGGTGTGGCTGGCATTGCACCTTGGGCAGATTAAGTGGGGATTATGGACCTTTTGTGGGGTGGAGGGTTGTTCACCTTGCACCTTGCAGCGCCTGCGAAATCGAGCGCCGCCCGCGCGGCGCTCGATCTGACAGGCGCTGAAGATGTTGTGGCGAACACCAGTGCCTAAATCAATCCCTGCGGCGTATCTACATCCAGCAACACCCCAGCATCCTCCACTTCAACCACCACGCAACGATCCCGATGCGCTTGCACCACCGACCGAGCTCCTTCATCCCCGGCAAGCTGCCCCAGCGCCGGCCAGAAGTCGCGCCCGAAAATCACCGGGTGCCCCTGCTGCCCCGCATGGTGCGGCAACACGATGGTCGAGGCACTGGCCGCCTCGGCCAACCGACGCAAGGTTGCCGATTCGATCCAAGGCATATCACCCAGCAAGATCGCCACCGCCTGCGCCTGGCTGTTACCCAACGACCTGGCCCCGGCAGCCAGGCTATGCCCCATCCCCGACGCCGCATCCGGGCTGGCGACAATCGGGCAATCGGCAGGCAAGGCAAAATCCTCGCTCCATTCGCCCGCGCGCAACACCACCCGCACATCATCGAACACCGCTTGGGCCCGTTCCACGCTATGTACCAGCAGGCTGCGACCATCAGCCAAGGTCGCCCGGCGCTTGTCTGAACCAAAACGCATGCCGCGGCCTGCCGCCAATACCAGCGCAACCACGCTCACAGCGCCCCCCGCTCGATGCCGTTGCGCACCCGCAGGATGTCGGCCAGCACCGCCAAAGCGATCTCGGCCGGGGTCTTGCTGCCCAGGTTGAGGCCGATCGGGGCGTGGATGCGACTCAGTTCGACCTCGCCCAGGCCACCGATCCGCCGCAGGCGTTCACGGCGCTTGTCGGAGGTCGCCCGGGAGCCCATCACACCGATATAGAACGCCTCGGTGCGCACCGCTTCGAGCATCGCCAGGTCATCGATCTTCGGGTCGTGGGTCAGCGCCACCACCGCAGTGTCGGCATGGCAACCACCATGGGCGATGAACTCCGATGGCAGCTCGCGGCGCACCTCGATGCCATCCAGCCGCACGCCGTCGAGCACTTCGTCACGCGGCTCGCAGAGGATGACTTCGAAGCCCATGCCCTTGCCGAACTCGGCACAGAAATGCGCGACGCTGGAGTACCCGGCCAGCAGCAGACGCTGGGCGGCCCCCACTCGCAAGCGTACACGGGCACTTTCACGCTCCACACGCGGCCCCTGGCTGTGGTCATCGGCAAGCAGGCGCCTGCCCTCGGGCAGGCTCACTTCACGCAGCACGCGGCGCTGGCCCTGCAATGCGCTTTCCAGCTCACGCAGGTGCGCCTGCACCTCGCATTCGGCCGGCAGGTTCTCCACCAGCACCTCCAGCACGCCGCCACAGGGCAGGCGGATGCTCGAACGTGAGTCGCTGCCATCGCCATAACGCACGATGGCCACTGGCTCGGGAAACTCCCCCCGGCCCACGCGCTCGAGAAAGTCGTCTTCGACGCAGCCACCGGACAGTGAACCCAGCCACTGCCCGCTGGCGTTCACCGCCAGCAGCGAGCCCGGCGCACGGGGCGCCGAGCCATAGGTGGCAAGCACCGTGCACAACCACACCCGCTGGCCACCGCACGACCACTGCAACGCCTGGCGGACCACCTGTAGATCGAGATGCTGCACCCTTTACTCCGCCTTCAGCTCTGCGAGCTGCTGTACGCTCAGGTCACCGGGCAATCCACCCCAGGCCTGGCGCAGGTAGTTGACCATATCCGTCACCTGCTGGTCATCGAGCTTGTCTGCAAAGCCCGGCATCGGCTGCATGCGCTCGAAGCCGGTGAACTGCTGTTCACGGATGCCTGCGAGGATCACCTTGACCAGGTTGCGCGAGTCGGCCTGGCGCAGCACCGTGTTGCCGCGCATGGCCACGGCGATGTGCGGCTTGCCCTCGCCGTCCACTCCATGGCAGCCGGCGCAGACATTCAGGTACTGCTGGCGGCCACGCCTGGCGCTGTCGCTCATCTGCTCCAGCGCCACCGCCTGGATGGCCTTGGCCGGCGGTGGCTGGTCGCCCAGCAGGTAGGTGGCCATGGCCGCCAGATCGGCATCTTCCAGATGTTGGGTGCTGTGGTGCACCACCGGGAACATTTCGTTGAACATGCTGCCCTGGGCGCTGATGCCGTGCTTGAGGAAGGTGGTCAGGTCCGGCTGAGTCCAGCCGCGATCGGCCAGGTCCTGGGCCAGCAGGCTCGGGGCCAGGTAGCCACCCAGCAGGCCACCGCTCAGACGCTGGTCCTGCTGCAACGCACCGATCGGGTTGCGCGGGGTATGGCACTCGCCGCAATGGCCCATGACTTCGACCATGTACTGCCCACGCTGCCAGGCCGTGCTTTTGCCTTCGGTCGGTTGCAACTGCACGCTCTTGCCGTAGAGCATGTTCCAGCCGCCAAGTCCCTGGCGCACGTTGAAAGGAAAGCGCAACGCAGTCTGCGGTGCCGGGCGGTTGATTGGCGGCACGGTCATCAGGTAAGCGAGGATCGCGTCCGAATCTTCACGCTTGATCAGGTGGTACGAGGTGTACGGCATCGCCGGGTAGAGGTTGGCACCGTCCTTGCGCTTGCCCTCGGTTACCGCGGCGAAGAATTCGTCGGCGCTGTAGTTGCCGATGCCGTACTGCTTGTCCGGGGTGATGTTGCTGCCGTAAATGGTGCCGAACGGCGAATGGATCGGCAGGCCGCCGGCGTACGGCGCGCCGCCTTCGGCGGTGTGGCAGGCCATGCAGTCGGCCGCACGGGCCAGGTATTCACCGCGCTTGACCTGCGCCTGGTCGGCCGCCTGGGCAAACGAGGTAAAGGCAAGGCCGAGAGCCAGCGCCAGTGCGCTACGAACAAGCCCCATGCTCAACCCTCCTTGACCAGGCCGAGGTCGTTGAGCACCGTGCGGGTGGCGTCGTAGTAACGCACGTAGCCGGTGCAACGGCAGATATGGTGGCCCAGGCTCGCCTCGATGCGGTCTTCCACCTCGCTCTTCTTCAGCGGCTGGCGCTGGGCGGTTTCCACCAGCACCGTGGCGGCATTGACGAAGCCCGGCGCGCAGTAGCTGCACTGGAAGGCGAACAGGTCGACGAACTTCTGCTGGATCGGGTTCAGCGTGAGGTTGCCGGCCTCGTCCTGTTTGGCATGGCCCTCGATGGTGCGGACCTTCTTGCCCTCGAAGTAATGCGCGCCGGTAATGCAGGTACGCACCTCCTCGCAGGTGCCGTCGGGGTTGTCGACGATCACCACGCAGGCGTGGCAGATGCCCTGGCCGCAGCCCAGGCGCGAGCCGGTGAGGTTCTGGTGTTCGTGCAGGTAGTCGATCATCGCCAGGTCGTCAGGGACCTCGACCGGGCCGACCGGTTGACCGTTGAGGGTCAGTTGCAGTGGACGGTTAGCCATTGAGGGCCTCCTTGATACGGGCTGGGGTGATGGGGAGATCGCGAACGCGCTTGCCGATGGCATGCGCGACGGCATTGCCGATGGCACCGACGACCGGGATCATCACCACCTCGGCAATACCCTTGGACGGGTCGGTCGGTGACAGCGGCGGGAGGATTTCGCTGGTCTGCTGCCACACCGCCACGTCGCGTGCATGCGGCAGGCGGTAGCGGTTGAAGTTCCAGTCGCCCTCCCCTGGCCCGCCCTCGTACAACGGCATTTCTTCGGTCAAGGCATGGCCGATGCCCATGGCGATACCGCCCTCGAGCTGGCCCTTGACCAGTTCCGGCACCAGCACCCGGCCGCACTCGACCCAGCTGTGGTGGTTGAGTACCTGCACTTCGTGAGTGCCCTTGTTCACCTTGACTTCGACAATGGTCGCCACCGGGCTGTAGTAGGTGACCATGGCGTTGTTCAGCTGGGTGTCGGGGTAGGCGGCGTTCTGCCGGTCGAGCAGGTGGTAGCCGTGGCTGCTCATCTGCGCCTTCTTGGCATTCACCGCGCCATCGCCGTACTTCACTGCCACCGCGTCGAGCGGGAAGCGTTCGCGCACGCCGTCGATGACAAAGTCGGCTTCGGCCCAGCTCCAGCGGTTGAAACCGTGCACGCTGACGCCGGTTACCAGCCCCATGTCGTGGGCCTTCTGGGCCAGCTGGGCGAACGGGATCGGTGACAGGCCGTTGCCGGTCAGCTCGCCGTTGACCCATACCGCATTCTCGCGGCGCACCACCAGCGGGTTGGCCTGGCCGCCGTACGGGCCCTGGCTCCAGATGGCCATGGCCGCCGGCCACAGACCGTGGTTGAACAGCACGCGCGCCGCTTCGCGGGTGGCATGGCTGAAGTAGAAGGCGGAGTTGGTCGCCGACGACGGCGAAGCGAGCTTGCCGACCCAACGCGGGTTGCGCAGCGCGGCGTCCTGCTCGGGCTGGCTGATCAAGTACGGGTTGCCGCTGGTGGTCAGCTGCAGCTCCGGCCATTCGGTGACCGCGGTCTTGACCTCGTCGGCCGAGCGGCCGAGGAAATCGCTGACCACCAGGGCTTGGGAGGTGGACATGCCAGTCCCCAGTTCGGTGCCGATGTGGCGCAGGCTGATTCGCCCGTCGCGGCTGAACTCGATGCTGGCCATGGGTGCTTCGGAGCCGGTGCCGAAGTCTTTCTGGCAGATGGCAAAGCCCACGCCATACCAGTGGTCCGGGTCCTTGGCATCCATCTGCTGCTTGCGCGCGTCGCGGTTGCGCCACCAGTCGTGCACGGCGGCCTTGTCGAGAATCTCGTAAAGGCGCAGGGCGCCGGCCGGGACCGCGCCCTGGGTGTTCTTCATGCCCGACTTCAGCGCGTTGGCGCGGCGCAGGTCGATGGCATCGACGCCCAGGCGCCCGGCGATCTCATCCACCATCATTTCGGTGGCGGCCATGGTCTGCAGGGTGCCGTAGCCGCGCATGGAGCCGGCCTCGACGCCACGGGAGTGATAGGCAGTGACCGACAGGTCGTTCTGCGGCATGTAGTAGATCGACTGCGCCGCCGTGGCGCCGACCGCCGCCACCGAGGGGCTGTAGTTGATACGCCCGCCGCCGTCGCAAGTCATGTCGGCGCGGAAGATCTTGAAGCTGTTGTCCTTCTTGTCCACCGCCAACTGGTAGCGGATATCGAATGCGTGGCGCTTGATGCCACTCTGGAACTGCTCGTAGCGGTCGTTGGCCAGGCGGATCGGCACACCAGCGCCATACAGCGCGGCCACGGCGGCGTAGAAGACGAAGATGTTGTTGTCTTTCGAGCCGTAGCCCACGGTATAGCCCGGGTGCATGTTCAGGGTGTTCAGGGCGAAGCGCGACGGCTTGATCATGTGCACGCATTCCTGCGCCACTTCGAACGGACACTGGGTCGCGACCACGAAGTGCAGCGTGCCGCTGGCCGGGTCGTACCAGCCGTTGCCGTTGTCCGGCTCCAGTGCGGCCGGCTCGATGGACGGCGTCTTGTAGCGCTCGTCGAACACCAGCCAGTCCTCGGGCGGATTGTCCAGCTGCTCGGCCATGCGCCTGGCATGGAAAAGGCCCTGCTCGGTCAGGTCGCCATGCTGGTTGGGCTGCTTCGACCACACCGGCTTGCGGTTGAGGATGGTGGGGAACAGCATGGAGTTCTTCAGGCTGGAGAATTCATCGTCGTCGAACGGCGTGGCACCGCCCACACGCACGAAGCGGAAGCTCCCGTAAGGGTCACGCTGGTACAGCGGCGCCTGGGCGCCATAGCGGATCGCCTGGTCGTTGAACTGCAGCTTGCGCTTGGCCTGGCGGAAACGCTCGAAGTCGTGCCAGATCAGGATCGCCACCGGGTGGCCGATGAACATCGGCACCTTGCCGGGCGGCAGCAGCGGGTCGGGCGAGTGGGCCTCGGGCCAGGCGATGCCGTCCTTTTCCAGGTCGGCAGCGGTGACGATGCGGTCCGGCTGCAGGTCGGCGCCAAGCAGGCTTAGGTCATGACCGGCATAGATGCGGTCGGCCTTGGTCGCCTTGAGCAGCAGCGCATGGCCCTGCTGCGCGGGCCAGCCAGGCATGTCCTTGGCACGGATGTCGCGGGCGAACACCTTGTCGCCACAGACCTTGGACAGGGCGTCGTTACGGAAACGCGCCTTGCCATCATGGTTCATCCACTTCTGCGGCGAGGTGGTGACGCGTTCTTCCATCAGCGCGGCGAACGCCTGGCTGCCGAGCGGCGCCATGGTCACGCCGACACCAGCGATCAGGCCGCCTTGCAAGAAGGCGCGCCGGGAAATATCACGGTTGGACATGCTTGATCCTCTGGGCAGCTGGGGGTCTGCCCTTTTTTTGATTCTGGTACCAGCCTGAAAAGCTGACCCGTACGTCAACTTTACAGCAATTGTGTTGGCGCAGGCAAAGTCAAGTCGACAATATGTCGCGACATGTCTGGGATCTGGGGGGAATTTGCTCTGGGGCTGGTAGGTGGTTGTCTTGGGATCTCCAAGGCGCAAACAATCCCACGGCATGCACCTCCAAGCCCTGATGCGCCCCCTGACCAAAAACCAGAGTTAACCTTGGGTTAATCGACCCAAGCCAGCATGACCCCTTTCAACGTACTGCCAAGGCGAAGACATGCGCGTCCTCCTGCTCTTAATGACTCTGCTGCTTGCCGGCCCGTTGCAGGCCAACCCGTTCGATGTCAAACCGGACTTCCTGCCGGTCAACCAGGCCTTCGTGCTTACCCACGACCGCCAGGCCGACGGCCAAATGCGCCTGTTCTTCCAGATCCAGCCTGGCTACTACCTGTATCAGAAGCGCCTGAAGTTCGACGGCCTGCCTGCCGAGCAGCACCCGCAACTGCCGGCCGCCCTCAACCATCACGACGAGTTCTTCGGCGACAGCGCGGTGTACCGCGACCAGCTCGAACTGCTGCTCCCGGCCGGTGCCCAGGGTCAGTTGCGCCTGGGCTGGCAGGGCTGTGCCGATGCGGGCCTGTGCTACCCGCCGCAAACCACGCTGATCGACCTGGGCGGCAGTGTGGCCCCGGCGGCCGAACAAGCCAGTGACCAGGCCCTGGCCAGCGACCTGCAACAAGGCCACCTGGCCTGGAGCCTGCTGGCGTTCTTCGGCCTGGGCCTGTTGCTGGCCTTTACCCCCTGCTCCCTGCCGATGCTGCCGATCCTCGCCGGGCTGGTACTGGGCAATGGCGCCAGCGCCAGGCGCGGCTGGATCCTGGCCGGGGTCTATGTACTGAGCATGGCCCTGGTGTATGCCGCCCTGGGGGTGGTCGCCGCGCTGCTGGGTGCCAGCCTGCAGGCCTGGCTGCAACAACCCTGGCTGCTGGGCAGCCTGGCGGGGCTGTTCGTGCTGCTGGCCCTGCCGATGTTCGGCGCCTTCGAACTACAACTGCCCGCAGCCGTGCGTGACCGCCTCGACCGCGCCGGGCAAGGTACCCGTGGCGGCAACCTGTATGGCGCGGCGCTACTTGGCGCGTTGTCCGGCCTGCTGATGGGCCCGTGCATGACCGCACCGTTGGCCGGCGCGCTGCTGTACATCGCCCAGAGCGGCGATGTGCTGCAAGGGGCGCTGGTGCTGTTCAGCCTCGGCCTGGGCATGGGCGTGCCGCTGCTGTTGCTGGTTACCCTCGGCAACCGCTACCTGCCCCGCCCGGGCGCCTGGATGAACCGGGTCAAGGGCGTGTTCGGTTTCGTGTTCCTGGGCATGGCGCTATACACCTTGCGCAGCCTGCTGCCCGCAGCATTGCTGCTGGCCCTGAGCGGCGCCTTGCTGATCGCCCTGGCCTGGGCTGCCTGGCCGGCCCTGCAGCGATTGCCGGCACTGCGAGCCTTGCCGCTGCTGGGTGCCCTGTGGGGCGGCCTGCTGCTGGTGGGGGCGGCGGCCGGTGGCGACGACCTCTGGCAGCCACTGCGCCCGTTCGCCGGTGGCGGCGCCACGCAGGCCAGCGGCCAGCACACCGAAGACGCCTTCGTCACCGTCAGCCGCCCCGAAGACCTGCAACGCGAACTGGATGCGGCCAAGGCCCGTGGCCAGTGGGTGATGCTCGACTACTATGCCGACTGGTGCGTGTCGTGCAAGGTCATGGAAAAACAGGTGTTCGCCCGCAGCGACGTGCAGGCCGGCCTGGCCGGTGTGCACCTGCTGCGCCTGGACGTGACCGCCGACACCCCGGCCAGCCAGGCCCTGCTCCAGCGCTACCAGGTACCCGGCCCGCCCAGCATCATCTGGGTCGGCCCGGAAGGCGACGAACGCCGCGCGCGGCGCATCACCGGTGAGGTAGATGCAGCCGCCTTCCTGCAACACTGGACCCAGACCAGGAGCCAAGGCTGATGCTGACCGTAACCCTCGGGCCACTGACCGTAACCCTCGGGCCACTGACCATGGCCCTCAACCACCTGCTGATGCTCACTGCCCTGGTGATCGCCAGCATGGTCGGCTGGTGGGTCGCCCGGCGTGGCGGCGAGAGCCCGGAATCGGCACTGTTCAACCTGTTCCTGATCGGCTTGCTGTGCGCACGCGCCGGCTTCGTGCTGGCCTACTGGCCGATGTACCAGGACGACCCGCTGCAGATCATCGATATCCGGGATGGCGGCTTCCTGTTCTGGTCGGGCCTCGCCGGCATCGTGCTCGGCGCCCTGTGGCAGGGCTGGCGCCATCCGGGCCTGCGCCGCCCGCTGGGCTGGGCGCTGTTCAGCGGCGCGCTGTTCTGGGGCCTGGCCAGCCTCGGTGGCCACCTGTACAGCAAGGGCACCGAACTGCCCGAGCTGAGCCTGCGCAAGGCCAACGGCCAATCCGTAGCGTTGCACAGCTACCGCGGCAAACCGCTGGTCATCAACATCTGGGCCACCTGGTGCCCACCCTGCCGACGCGAAATGCCGGTGCTGCAACAGGCGCAAAGCGCTTACCCGCACGTGACCTTCCTGTTCGTCAACCAGGGCGAGACCCCGGAAAACGTCAGCACCTTTCTCGCCACTACCGGCTTGAGCCTGACCCACGTGCTGTTCGATGGCACCGGTCTGCTGGCCCAGCGCGTCGGCTCCATGGCCCTGCCCACCACTTTGTTCTACGACGCCGACGGGCGCCTGGTCGGCAGCCATCTGGGCGAGCTTTCCCGGGCCAGCCTGCGCCACGCCCTGGAGCCTTTCGACCGGGCCACCGCGCCCGCCCCTGCCGCACAAGGAAACTGACATGCGACTGACTGCACTGCTGCCCCTGTCCCTGGCCCTGCTGGCTGCCCCCACCCTGCAGGCCGAAGAGCTGCCCAAGGCGATTGCGCAACTGCAAGCCAAGGGCGCCGTGATCAAAGGCAGCTTCGACGCCCCCAACGGCCTGCGCGGGTATGCCGCCGAGTACCAGAATAACGGCCTGGCCCTGTACCTCACCCCTGACGGCAAGCATGTACTGGTAGGCAGCCTGTTCGACGAACAGGGCAACGACCTCAGTGCCGAGCCGCTGAAAAAGCTGGTGTATGCGCCGATGAGCAAGGAAATATGGGCGAAGATGGAAAAAACCTCCTGGATCGCCGACGGCAAGGACGATGCGCCGCGCAAGGTGTACCTGTTCAGCGACCCCAACTGCCCGTACTGCAACATGTTCTGGGAGCAGGCGCGGCCGTGGGTCGAGTCGGGCAAGGTGCAGTTGCGCCATATCATGGTCGGCATCATCCGCGAGGACAGCCCGGGCAAGTCGGCGGCGCTGCTGGCGGCGAAAGACCCGGCCAAGGCACTGCACGAGCATGAAAAAGCGGGCAAGGCCAGCAAGTTGAAAGCACTGGAGCAGGTACCGGAGGCGGTGCAGCAAAAGCTGGCGGCGAACATGGCGCTGATGGAAGAAATGGGCTTGCAGGCGACCCCGGCGATCTTCTATCAGGATGACCAGGGCAACCTGCAGAGCCAGCAAGGCGCGCCGCGGCCGGAGTTGCTTGGGAAGATTCTCGGCAAGCGCTGATGTGAAATCGCCGGGGCTGCCTTGCAGCCCATTCGCAGCACAAGGCTGTGGCGGCCCTGTGGGAGCGGGCAAGCCCGCGAAGAACTCAATGCGGTTTATGGCACCGGCTGCGCCGGTGTTCGCGGGCATGCCCGCTCCCACAGGTACTGCGCCAAACCTCGAGAACAACGCCGTAGCTGTAGGAGCGGCCTTGTGTCGCGAAAGGGCCGCATAGCGGCCCCAGCAATTTCAACTTTTGTGCACCAATCCAGGGGCGGTGCTGGCCTCACCTGCTCAGGTCACAAGCCCTCCAGCTCAGCCATCAGGTCGCTGAGCCGGTCGACCTTGTCGTCATCCAGCACACTGCCCTTCAGCCCCTGCACATACACCGCCAGTTCCTCCACCGTGCTGCAATCGAACATCGCCCGCAGCGGCACGTTCAACTGCAACTGCTTCTGCACCCGCGAGGCGATTTGCGTGGCCAGCAGCGAATGCCCGCCCAGCTCGAAGAAGTTGTCGTGCACCCCGACCCGCTCGGCCTTGAGCACATCGGCCCAGATACCGGCCAGTACCTCTTCCAGCTCATTGCTCGGAGCTCATCAAGTAGCGCATTTCTCTGAATCACGAGCAGGTTTTACATATTGAAACACTAACTTCCACATCCAAAACAATAAACACACTTCCACTCCACCAATCACAAAAAGAACACTCACCACCGAATCACATATCAATCTCACGAGACATACAGACCAGCCCTACACCAAAGTAGGAAGCTTCTCACTTTCGCACTAATCATTGGACTTTCATCAGAGACACCCCTCAGCCAATTCCCACAACACCAACTAAAACTTAAACAACCAGATAGCGGCGTTAGCAGCGAATCAACCCGCGACAAACTTGACGGACATCAAGTTCAACTCTAAACCTGCAGTCACCCCGGCGTTCGGGGACACACTGAAGGAGAGTTAAATGAGCAATCAATTTGGCATCACCCTAATGACATTGGAGTTCGATAAAGACTGCAACATGGAGTCGGAATTCTTCGGAGGATCTGGTAGCAAAGGCGGCTGCGGCGGAAGTGGTGGATGCGGTGGCGGTGGTGGCTGTAACGGCGGCAGTGGTGGACATAACAATATTGATCTCGACACCCTCAAACAGGAAGAACGCTAAGTAAACAGCGGGCGCCCAGTGGCCGTACAACTGGCGCCCGCCTCACTTACCAGGAAATGACGATGAAGATGCTAAGAATCCACAACTATGAAATCCTCAACTTTGATTCCGAGCCAATGATCTTCTCCTCCACAGGCTTCACCAAAATCACAGATCCCAAATTAGCAAAAGCATTACGACACATTGCTGACACACAGTCCTCCCTCCTCCACCGCGACGAACTTGAGCAAATATTAACAAAAGAAGGCCTACACCTTCAGAGCTCTATTGAGTTCCTCAAATCCATACTAATCGTCGGCGACCAAACAAACGCCCCCTATTTCGAAAACGCCATACTTTATAGCGACATGGAAATCCCCAATACACTCAAGAACCACATTGAAAGCAAATCGCACGGGGTAATTAAAACGCAAAGCCTCCCAGCAACCCATATACCTGAAATAACATCACCCACCCTATTTGTATTCGCGTGTCTCAAGCTTCGCCCCGAATCACTCAGATTCAACTACACAAAATTACTGAAACAAAATAACCACTGCGGAGCAAGCATTGGATACATTAGCGGTAATCAGTTCCACTTAACTGAACCTTACATACCATCAATAGGTAATCCCTGTGCTTTTTGCACGCTTGATCGAATCACACATTATGAAACATTGAGAAGCAGCCAACATCACTGGAGCAAGATCTTGACCTTTTGCCGAGCACAAAAGATTGACTTACCGAAAACCCCTATAGACGACCTCCAGACTGCATTGATCATCGGCACCATCACTTCATTCATAAGCAAATTCACGCAACCTCAAAAGTCAAAGATTACCCAAGACCGAGTCTTGCTTTCCAGAACACTAAATCTTGACGACGGCACACTTATTGAGGACAGCAGTTTTCACTGGCCACTCTGCCAATGCTTGGAATCTTAACCATGACTATTGCTCACGATCAGTATCTCAAATACATCACTCCTGAAGTCATGGATGACACCTTAGCCTTTCACGCCAAAGGGAACTATACGATCCATCGATCAACACAACATATAAGTACCCTTCACAACATCCCATCAAAGCCACTAGAGGAACTAACAGGAAACGAACTCCCACTTAACGTCCTCACAAATTCAAGCAACCACACAGCGCTCAGCCTCAGCACCTTACCTGCAAATCACTGCCTACGAAGAAATGATTCTTGCCCTCATTTCCAAGGGCACACCATAGCTTTCGATACCGTCCGCTCGCTACTCGCACCGCTATTAAAAAAGAATGAACTTAGTTATAAAAGAGGTTACCCCAGCGGTGGAGCACTTTACCCAGTAGAAGTATTTTGCATCAACCTGCACAACAAGATCGACCACTGGCCAACTCAAAGCAACGCTTTGCACCTGCTTCCATCATCAAAAACACTTGAGGCACACACCCCAACAATTGATATCGACAAACTCTCTCGAGCAATCGTGCCAGACTGCAGCAACATAGGCTCCCCAGCACTCGCTATCGCCTACTTCATTTACTTACCCAAGGCGCTATTCAAGTATCGGTATCGAGGTTATCGTCTCGCACTGATGGAAACGGGCTCGATGTATATGCTCACAGACCTACGCTGCAAAGAACTTGGTTTAGAAGGAAGGCCGTGGTCGGGCTTTACCGACCACGAAGTAACAAATGGGCTTAATTTGAACCCAGCGTTATTTCTGCCTACATGCATTCAGCTAGTTGGGTGAGTCAATGAATTTCTATAACGAGATCCATACCCCTTCGCGGGTAGATTTTGAACTCTTGCGACCGAGTGCAGTGACCCACATCCCACACACTGTAGAATGTGGCAGCCGATGGCGGACATACGGTTCAAGCAGCGACTGGTCATCTGACGTAATCAAAACAGCAATCGGTGAACACTTCGAACGTAAGCACTTCTACCTGGATGTCCCTGTCCACGACACAAACACGCTAGATGCAGGCCTTACGGCCGAGGAGCATAAAGCATTTATCGAAGCGCTCTCGCAAACGGCTATGAATGGTGGAGGCAACCTACTGAAGCACCACCGTTTTGACCGCACGAATGTTTATAGGATCTCTGACTTTTCGCGCTGCCTCATACCCACCGTCTGCATTTCCATTTCACCATGCAGAAATCCCATTGACAACCAAATCTACCCGATGGGTGATACTTGTGGCTGCAGCGCGCATGTAGACATTGAAGCCGCTGTCACAGGCGCGCTTAAAGAAGCCTTAGAGCGACAATTTCTTCTACGATTTTGGCTGACTAAAACCTGTAAGGCGGTGATCAAACAAGATAAGGCCTGTGCCATGCTTACGGATTGCCCCAGCCTTGAACTCTTCAGAGAATTTGCCAAATCAGGCGAGACAATTATCCTAGACCTCACGGACGAACGCTTCCCTGGCAGCTGCATATTATTCTGCTACGGCAACAAGCACAAAAAAGACGCAAAAGTTGGATTTTGCGCAGGCATGGCGTATGCCGACACACCTGGCAATGCACTAAAAAAGGCTACAGTCGAGTTATGGCAAACATTTCGATACATGTTATCTATCGATAGCAGCAACTCGCAAGAAAACGACATCGAAGACCCTTACCTAAAACACTTCATGAGTTGCAACAAATACGAGACCTTCGTTCAAATTTCAACTCAAATCACATCCAACCCTTCTATCATCAACCGCTCACCAATCCCCTTCAACTGCCGAAACCTGATCAACACTATCAGACGCCTCAACCTTGATGGCTACCTCTATTTATCACACATGCCCGCAGCCCGATCAAACCTGTATTTTTGCAAATACATATCGCCAAACCTATTCCTTCACATGAACAACTCCTTTTCCTTCAACACACTAAACAACTATTCTCGAACCTTTTATAAATCCATCATTCCAGAACAACTAACCCAAATGGTACCTTTCCCATGCCCCCCCAAGGACCACATACCGTAACGCGAACAAAACAGATCGTCTCTGTCGCCAAGATATTGCTCCTTGAGCATCTGCGAGAACCCACAGCATTGCTATGGACTGCTGCAGCACCCTGTTTGATGTTTGTATTGCTCAGGCAAAGCTCCTCACTCACAGCCCCATCAGACTCAACATATATATCCTCTGCTGCCTGGTTTTACGCCTACATCGCTGCAAACGTCGCCTTCTTTGGCCTCAGTTTTTACCTGATCGGCAGACGAGAAAGCGGTTTCGTACGTTCATTCATCTACCAACGAGAGGCGATCACGCTTTTCCTTACATCACATGCCATCAGCTATACGCTGGTCAGCGTCATATACGCTAGTTTCTTCTACTTCATTTCCAAACCACTTTACGGTCTCTATTCGCTGCCGGAATTCCTGCATCTCACAGCCGCGTTCTATACAAGCTATATGATATTTTCCTGCATCGGCCTGGCGATCGCCGCAATGCCGATCAAATTCAGTACTGCCGGCACATTATTCTCGCTTCTTTCATTCCTTATGCTCCTTTCTGGTTACTTAGGTGCCACACAAGCAAATGACACTCATTGGCCAGCTTTGATCAACCCCTTGCACTTAAGCACAAAAATAATAAACGGAGAGCTACCACTCGCCACCAGCTTTTTCGCAGCCTTTGTCAGCTCAACAGCCGGACTCTATTTGACAGGGCGACTGTTCAGAATCCAACCCATCTGGAGTCGATATTAAGTGAACCTACTAAACACCAACAATCTCGGCTTCTCGCACAACAAAAAACCATTATTACAGAACATCACACTAAACCTAAAAAAAGGAGAAGCAGTCGGCATACTGGGTAGTAACGGAGCAGGAAAAACCACACTTTTCGACCTGATCTGCAACATCAGAAAACCAAGCAACGGCACAATCACAAATTCATCCAGACAACAGGCTTACCTGACTCAAGTACTGACACCACCGCCCTTGCTCAGGATGAGCGAAGTCTATCAACTGATAACACATTTAAACTCCAGATCTGCACCGGATCACTGCGAGGTGCTTTCTCGCCTCACTGAATGGTCACCGTCCCTGTCGAAACGGTATGCTGAAATCTACAAGAAAAAGGCATCTACTTGCAGCTATGGCGAAGTCCGGAGCTTTGTCACACTGACGCTACTGCTCATGGGCAGCGACCTGATCATCCTCGACGAGCCTACTGCGGGGGTAGACCCAGAATTCAGGCACCACATTTGGCTAGGTATAAAAAACGCGTGCAAAAACGGGGCTAGTGTTTTGATTTCATCTCACTATACCGAGGAAATTGCCACAAACTGCCATCGTTTCTACATGCTCGCTCATCAACACCTCGAGCCATTTGAAAATGCTCATGAGTTTCTCGCTCGCTACCATGCAAACTCTTATGATGAAGCATTCATCAATGCGTCGATGTCGCAGGAAAAAATCGGGGCCGCATCATGATGACGAAGAACCATGGGAAAGGTGCGGTATGGCACCGGATGTGCCGCTGTTCGCGGGCATGCCCGCACCCACAGGTACTGCGCCAAACCTCGAGAACAACGCCGTAGCTGTAGGAGCGGCCTTGTGTCGCGAAAGGGCCGCATAGCGGCCCCAGCAATTTCAACTTTTGTGCACCAATCCAGGGGCGGTGCTGGCCTCACCTGCTCAGGTCACAAGCCCTCCAGCTCAGCCATCAGGTCGCTGAGCCGGTCGACCTTGTCGTCATCCAGCACACTGCCCTGCAGCCCCTGCACATACACCGCCAGTTCCTCCACCGTGCTGCACTCGAACATCGCCCGCAGCGGCACGTTCAACTGCAACTGCTTCTGCACCCGCGAGGCGATTTGCGTGGCCAGCAGCGAATGCCCGCCCAGCTCGAAGAAGTTGTCGTGCACCCCGACCCGCTCGGCCTTGAGCACATCGGCCCAGATACCGGCCAGTACCTCTTCCAGTTCATTGCGCGGCGCCTGGTAAGCCTGGCTGTGCTGGCCACCGATGTCGATGGCCGGCAGGGCCTTGCGGTCGAGCTTGCCGTTGGCGTTGTGCGGCAGGCTGTCGAACCAGCCCCAGTGCAGTGGGACCATATACTCCGGCAACTCGGCACGCAGGCGCTGCTTTAGCTGTTCCAGCAACGCAGCGTCGGCAGCAACGCCCTGATGCGCCACCAGGTAACCCACCAGGTGCTTGCCATTGGTGCCCTCCTGCACGCCAACGGCAGCGTCGCGGATCTCCGGCTGTTCGTGCAGGCGGGCTTCGATTTCGCCCAGTTCGATGCGGTAACCGCGAATCTTCACCTGATGGTCGATGCGACCGACATACTCAAGCACCCCGTCCTGGCGCTGCCGCGCCAGGTCGCCCGTGCGATACAGGCGTTCGCCCGGTGCACCATGAGGATGGGGAATGAACGCCAGCGCCGTGCGCACCGGGTCGCCGACATAGCCACGGCCCACCCCGGTGCCAGCCACGCACAACTCACCCGTCGCCCCCAGCGGTACCAGCGTCTGGTCCTCGCCGTACAGATACAGGCGGTTGTTGTCGGTTGGCGTGCCGATCGGCAGGTAGCTGCCACGGGTCGAGGCGGCATCGACGCGGAAGAACGCCACGTCATCGGAGCACTCCGCCGGGCCGTAGGCGTTGACCAGGCCGATCTGCGGGTAGCGCTGCAACCACTGCGCCGCCAGCTCCGGAGGCATGGCCTCGCCGGTCGGCAGCATCCAGCGCAGGCCATCGAGGGCCTGGTGATCGTTGGCCAGCATGCCCTGGATCAGCGACGGCACGCTCTCCAGCACGCTGATGCCGGTGGCCTGCACATGCGCCAGCAGGCCGTGCGGGTCATGGGCGATGGCGTTCGGCACGATCTCCACCCTGGCGCCGAACAGCGGCGCGGCAAGGAACTGCCAAACCGAAATGTCGAAGCTCTGCGAAGCCGTCTGGGCAATCACGTCGTGCTCGCCAAGCGCCAGGTACGGCACCTTGCTCAGCTGGTTGTTGAGCATGCCGCGCTGCTCGACCATTACACCCTTCGGCAGGCCAGTGGAGCCTGAGGTGTAGATCACATAGGCGAGGTTATCCGGCCCGCTGTGAATGCCGGGGTTGTGGCTGGCCACCGGGCTGGCCTGGATGTCTTCCCAGATCAGCAGCTGCGGCCGCACCGCTGCCTCCAGCTCGCCCAGCAACTGCCGCCCTTGCCCGGCACAGGCCGCGCTGCACACCAGCACGGGTGTACGGCTTAGCTGGATGATGCTTTGCAGGCGCGCCGCCGGCAGGCCCGGGTCCAGTGGCAGGTAGCCGGCGCCGGCCTTGAAGCTGCCGACGATCATGCCCAGCAGCGGTAGCCCACGCTCGGCCAGCAGTGCCACCGGCTGGTCCACATTCACACCCGCAGCGATCAAGGCATGGCCCAGGCGGTTGGCCGCCAGGTTCAAGCCGGCGTAGTCGTAGGACGCGTCCAGGCACCGGGCCACGGTACGCTGCGGATGTGCGGCCACCTGCGCCTCGAACTGCGCGATGTAGCTCTGTTCCAACGGGTAGGCGCGCGCAGTGTGGTTGCAGTCCTCCAGCAAGAAACGCTGCTCCTCGGCGCCCAGCAACGGCAGCGCGCTCATCTCCCCTTCAAAGCCTTGCACCAGCGCCAGCAGCAGGCGCTTGAACTCGGCCAGCAGGCGCTCGACGGTCGGGTAGTCGAAGTACCTCTGGTCGAACGACAGATGCAGGCCAAGGTCATCGCCCGGGTAGCACACCGCTGTCAGCGGGAAGTTGGTGTGGGTACGGCCCGAGTCGGAGCTGGCATTCAGGTGCTGGGCGTGGTCGAGCACGGCAGTTTCCACCGGCGCGTTCTCGAACACGAACAGGCTGTCGAACAGCGGCTGGCCCTTGGGCAGCTCGCTGCATTCCTGGATCGCCACCAGCGGCAGGTATTCGTACTCACGCAGCTCCATGTTGCGCTCCAGCAGGCCTTGCAACCACTGGCGCACACTGCAGCGCTCACCCGCCACCGGCAATTGCACGCGCAGGGCGACGCTGTTGATGAACAGGCCGACGGTACGCTGCATCTGCGGCATGCTCACCGGGCGCCCGGCCACGGTCACGCCAAAGATCACGTCGCGGTCGCCGCTGTAGCGCGCCAGCACCAGGGCCCAGGCCGCCTGGGCGAAGGTGTTGACGGTGAGCTGGTGGGCCTGGGCCAGTTCACGCAGGCGCACGCCGTCGCTCACCGCCAGGCGGGTGTAACAGTCGCCAACGATCATGCCGCTACCGGCATGGTCGTGGCGCAGCGGGCGGTCGCTGGGGATGGTGGTGGCGCGTTCGAAGCCGGCCAGGTTCGCCTGCCACCAGGCTCGCGCGTCGTCCAGGCCCTGGCGTTGCAGCCAACCAATGTAGTCGCGGTAACGCGGTGGCACCGGCAAGCGGGCCTGGCGCCCCTCGCCGAGGGCCTGGTAGATCTCGAAGAAATCGTTCATCAACAGCGAACGGCACCAGGCATCGATGAGGATGTGGTGGTTGCTCATCATGAACCAGTAGCGCTCGTCGGCCACACGCACCAGGCGCAGGTGGAACGGCGCCTCGCTGAGCAGGGCGAAACCTGCCTCGCGCTCCTGCTTGTGCAGGCCCTGCAGGCGCTGCTCCTGGGCGTCGTCGTCGAGGCCACGCCAGTCCTGGTAGTCCACCGGCGTGTTGCCCGGCTTGTGGATGATCTGCAGCATCGCCTCGCCGGTGTTCCAGCTGAACGATGCGCGTAGCGCTTCGTGGCGCGCCACCACCGCCTGCCACGCCTGGGCGAAGCGTTCGGGGTCGAGCGCGCTGTTGATGCGGTAGCGGTCCTGCATGTAGTAGAGGCCAGTGCCCGGCTCCAGCAGGGTGTGCAGCAGCATGCCCTCCTGCATAGGCGTCAGCGGGTAGACGTCCTCGATCTGTGCTGCCGGTACCGGCAGCGCGTCGATCTGCGCCTGGGTCAGGTGCGCCAGCGGGAAGTCCGAGGGGGTGAAACTGCCGTTGCCATCAGCCAGGCAATGCTCGACCAGCGCCAGCAGCTCCTGGCGGTAGGCTTCGGCCAGGCCGGCGATGGTCCGCTCGTCATAGCGCTCGGTGCTGAAGGTCCAGCGCAGCTGCAGGGCGCCGCCATACACCTGGCCATCGACACTCAACCAGTTGGGCAGCGGCGCATCCAGGTCATGGGCCAGGCCGGCTGGGGCGTCCAGCGGCTGGAGCAGGGCTGTGCTGTCGAACTGCTGGTCGAACTGGCCCAGGTAGTTGAAGGTGATGCGTGCCTGCGGCAGGGCCGCCATCTGCTCGCGCCCTGCCGTATCGGCCAGGTAGCGCAGCACGCCGTAACCCAGGCCTTTGTGCGGTACCTGGCGCAGCTGCTCCTTGATGCGCTTGATCGAACCGGCCCGCGCCGCGTCGTCCTCGCCAGGCAGCGGGCGCAGGCTCAGCGGGTAGGCGTTGGTGAACCAGCCGACGCTGCGGGTCAGGTCCATGTCTTCGAACAGCCCGTCACGGCCATGGCCTTCAAGCTGTACCAGCACTTCTTCATCGCCGCTCCAGCGGCACAAGGCACGCGCCAGCGCGGTCAGCAGCAGATCGTTGACCTGGGTGTGGTAGGCCGCCGGGGCCTGTTGCAGCAACTGCCGGGTCTGCGCCACATCCAGGCCGATGGCCAGGGTACGGGCGTGGCGGTGCAGGTTGCCGCCCTGCGGGTGATCGCATGGCAGTTCGCGGCGCACGCCACCCAACTGGCCCTGCCACCAGCCCAGCTCGTCGCGCAGCGAATCGCTGCCGGCATAGCTGGCCAGGCGTGAGGCCCAGTCGCCCATGGCGTGGGTCTTGGCCGGCAGCGGCTGGCCGCGGTACAGCGCCTGCAGGTCTTCCAGCAGCACGCGCCACGACACGCCATCGACCACCAGGTGATGGATCGCCAGCAACAGGCGCTGGCCGCCCTGCCCGTCATTTACCAGCAAGGCACGCAACAGTGGGCCCTGCTCCAGGTCGAGGCTGCGTTGCAGGTCGGTGTACAGCGGCTGGCAATCGGCGAAATCGGCGACGGTGGCTGTCCACAGCAACTGCCCGGAGGCAGGCGAAGCATATTCGGCCTGCCAGCGGCCCTGGGCCCGGCTGAAGCGCAGGCGCAGGCTGTCGTGGTGCTGCACCAGGGCGGCCAAGGCGCGCTCCAGTACCCCCTCATCCAGCGGCTTGCGCGCCTCCAGCAGAACAGCCTGGTTCCAGTGTTGCGGCTGTGGCACTTCACTGTCGAAGAACCAGTGCTGGATCGGCGTGAGGCCGGCCTGCCCCTGGCGCGGGCCCTGTTCGATGCTGCTGGCGGCTTCGCTGCGCTGAACGATGGCAGCCAGGGTCTGGATGGTCTGATGCTGGAACAGGTCGCGCGGGGTGAACTGCAAGCCGGCCTGACGAGCCCGGCTGACCACCTGGATCGACAGGATCGAGTCGCCGCCCAGTTCGAAGAAGTTGTCCTGCACGCCGACCTGGGCAACGTTGAGCACGTCGCGCCAGATCTGCGCCAGTTGCGCTTGCACCTCGTTGCCAGGCGCCTGGTACTGCTGGCGTGCCTGTTCCAGGTCCGGCAGCGGCAGCGCACGGCGGTCGAGCTTGCCGTTGCCCATCAGTGGCAGGCTGTCGAGCAGCACCAGGTGCGCCGGCACCATGTAGTCCGGCAGGTGCTGGCGGGCTTCGGCTTTTACCGCGTCGCGCAGCAGGCCCTGGGCCTCGCTGTCGGCAGCGGCCTGCCTGCACACCAGATAACCCACCAGTTGCTTGCCGCCCGGCAGGTCGAGGGCCAGTACCACAGCCTCGTCGACATCGGCATGCGCCTGCAGGCGGCTTTCGATTTCGCCCAGCTCGATCCGGAAACCGCGGATTTTCACCTGCTGATCGGCGCGGCCGACGTACTCGACCAGGCCATCGCTGCCCAGGCGCACCAGGTCACCGGTGCGATACAGGCGTCCGCCTTCGCTGCCGAACGGGTCGGCGACGAAGCGCTCGGCGCTGAGGCCCGCGCGGTCGTGGTAGCCCTGGGCCAGGCCGGCACCGCCGACATACAGCTCGCCAATACCGCCTTGCGGCAACAGGGCAAGGTCTTCGTCGAGAATGTAGGCCGTGCGGTTACCGATGACGCGGCCGATCGGCACGCTGCCCAACTCCGCCGGCAGTGTCTGTGGTGCCAGGCAGGCCAGCGGCATGACCACGGTTTCGGTCGGCCCGTAGGCGTTGAAGAACTGCTGCGGCGCGAAAGCCTGGCGGATGCGCTGCAGGTGTTCACCGGTCAGCGCTTCACCACCGGTAATGACCAGGCGCACTGGCAACTGCTCGCCCTGCCCGGCCAGGTACTGCGCCAACTGGCTGCCGTAGCTGGGCGTGAAGCCGAGGATGCTCACCTGCTGCTCGCGCACCAGCTGGCAGATGTCTTCGGCGCCCCACTGCCCCTGGGCGCGCAGCACCACGCGGGCGCCGCACAGCAGCGGCACCCACAGGCGTTCGCTGGCAGCGTCGAAATTGATCGAATAGAAGTGCAGCTCGCAGTCCTCGCTGTGCATGCCGAACGCGTCGATCACCGCCTGGCAATGCATGGCGAACTCGCCGTGGCTGACTACCACGCCCTTGGGCTTGCCGGTGGAGCCAGAGGTGTAGATCAGGTAAGCCTGGTGCTGCGGCAGGTTGAGGTTGTCCAGCGGCGCATCGCTGTAGGCCGACAGGCTGGCGCTGTCGTCCTCCAGGCTCCAACGCGCCACGCCTTCAGGCAACTGCCCCAAGGTTTGCAGTAGCGCGCGCTGGCTGAGCAGCAGGCCGATGCAGCTGTCTTCGATCATGTAGCGCAGGCGGTCGAGTGGGTACTCGGGGTCGAGCGGCACGTAGGCGCCACCGGCCTTGAGGATGGCCAGCAGGCCGACGACCATTTCCAGCGAACGCTCCAGCGCCAGGCCCACGCGCACCTGCGGGCCGACGCCACGCTCGCGCAGGGCGCGGGCCAGGCGGTTGGCCTGCTGGTCGAGTTCGGCATAGGTCATGTGCCGGCCGGCAAAGGTCAACGCGCCAGCGTGTGGCGTGCGCGCAGCCTGCGCGGCGAACAGGCCATGCACGGTCTGGTCGAGAGCGAAATCCAGCTCGCCCTGCAACTGGCCCGCCAGCACCTGCTGCTCGGCGCCGCTCAGCATCGGCAGCTCGCACAGGCGCTGGTGCGGGTTGTCGAGCATGCCGGCCAGCAGTTGCTGCCAGTGCTCGGCCATGCGTGCGATACGTGGTTCGTCGAACAGGTCGCGGCTGTAGGTCAGGCAGCAACCCAGGCGGCCGTCGAGGTCGGTCACCTCCAGGTACAGGTCGAACTTGGTGGCGCTGGCGTCGTTGACCAGGTAATCCACCTGCATGCCGGCAAGTTGACGGCTTTGCTGGAAGGCCCAGCGCTGCACGTTGCACATCACCTGGAACAGCGGGTTATAGGTGCTGCTGCGCGGTGGCTGCAGGGCTTCCACCAACTGGTCGAACGGCAGGTCCTGGTGGGACTGGCCTTCGATGGCAGCCTGCCGTACCTGCTCCAGCAACAGTGCGGCGGTCATCTGGCCGTCCAGCTCGCAACGCAGCACCTGGGTGTTGAGGAACGCGCCAATCAGCCCTTCGCTTTCCGGGCGGATGCGGTTGGCCACCGGCGCGCCAATGCGCAAGTCACGCTGGCCGCTGTAGCGGTGCAGCATGGCGGCCAGGGTGGCAGTCATGGTCATGAACAACGTCAGGCCGCGCTGGCTGTTGAAGGCATGTACGCGGGCAACCAGCGCCGGGTCGAGCTCGAAGCGGTACAGCCCGCCACGGTAGCTCTGCACTGCCGGGCGCGGGCGGTCGGCAGGCAGCGCCAGTACCGGATGCTCATCGCCCAGGCGGGCCTGCCAGTAGGCCAGCTGTCGTGCACCCTCGCCGCTTTCCAGCCATTGCCGTTGCCACACGCTGTATTCCAGGTACTGCACCGGCAGCGGCGCCAGCGGCGATTCGCGGTCATCGACGAAGGCCTCGTACAGCTCGCCCAGTTCGCGGGCGAAGATGTCCATGGCCCAGCCTTCGGTGACGATATGGTGCAGGGTCAGCACGAAGAAATGCTCGCGCTCTTGGGCTTTGACCAGACAGGCACGCAGCAACGGACCGCGCTCCAGGTCGAACGGCTGGTGCGCCTGGTCGTCGGCCAGTTGTTGCAGGCGTTGCTGGCGGGCATCGGTGGGCAAGGCGCTGAAGTCCTGCCAATCGAGGTGCAGGCTGCTGTCTTCGGCTACGCACTGATACGGCACACCATCGATGCTTGGGAAGGTGGTGCGCAGGGTTTCATGCCGTACCACCAGCGCCTGCAGCGCACGCTCGAAGGCATCCACATGCAGGGTGCCGCGCAGGCGCGCCATGCCGCCGACGTTGTACGCCGGGCTACCTGGCTCCATTTGCCAGAGGAACCACATGCGCTGCTGCGAGTACGACAGCGGCACCGCCTGGCGGCGGTCGACGCGGGCGATTGCACCTTGCAGGTTGCGCTCACCGGCAGCGCGGATACGCGCGATCTCGGCACAGAAGGCGCCCAGCTCGCTGGCTTCGAACAAGGCCTTGAGCGGCAGCTCGACATCGCAGGCCTGGCGTGTGCGCGAAACAATTTGAGTGGCCAGCAGCGAATGGCCACCGAGGGCGAAGAAGTCGTCCTGCAGGCCAACGCGCGGCAGGTTCAGCACCTCACGCCAGATGGCAGCGACCTGCTGCTGCAACCCGGTTTGCGGCTCGACGTGCTCCCGCTGCTGCCACACCGGGGCCGGCAACGCCTTGCGATCGACCTTGCCGCTGGGGCCCAGTGGCATCTGCGTCAACGGGATAAGTTGTGCCGGCACCATGTAGGTCGGTAGTTGTTCAGCCAGCACCGTCAGCAATGCATCAGGCTGGGCGCTGCCACTGTAGTAGCCGACCAGTTGCGCGCCGATGGCATCCCTGTGAATCAGCACCAGTGCCTGTTCGACCCCAGCTTGCGCCAGCAGGCAGGCCTGGACTTCCTCGGGTTCGACACGGAAGCCACGCACCTTGACCTGCTGGTCGAGGCGGCCAAGGTACTCCAGCGCCTCGGTCTGTACCTGCCAGCGGGCGCGGTCGCCACTGCGGTAAAGGCGCTCGCCATTGCCGTCGGCGCGGGGCACGAAACGTTCGGCGGTGAGCCCCGGACGCCCCAGATAGCCACGGGCCAGGCCGGCACCGCCGAGGTACAACTCGCCCGGTACACCGGGGGCGGTCAGCTCCAGTTCGTCGTCCAGCACTCGGCACAGCACATTGCCCAGCGGGCGGCCGATCGGCGAGCGTTCGCCATCGGTGGCCTGGCAGTGCCAGTGGGTGACGTTGATGGCGGTTTCGGTCGGGCCATAGCGGTTGTGCAGTTGCACCTGTGGCAGCACCTGCAGCACGCGGTCACGCAGCGCAGCGGACAGCGCTTCGCCACCGGAGAACAGCCGGCGCAGGCTGCTGCAGGCACCCGCCTGCGGCTCCTGGACGAACACCTGCAACAGCGGCGGCACGAAGTGCAGCGTGGTCACGCCATGGGCCTGCACCAACGCGGCGATGCGCTGCGGGTCGCGGTGCTCGCCAGGGCCGGCGAGCACCAGCTTGCAACCAGTCACCAGTGGCCAGAAGCATTCCCACACCGAAACGTCGAAGCTGATCGGCGCCTTCTGCATCAGCACGTCGCTGTCGTCCAGCGCATAGCTGGCCTGCATCCATTGCAGGCGCTCGGCCAGTGCCGCATGAGTATTGCCCACGCCCTTGGGCTGGCCGGTGGAACCGGAGGTGTAGATCACATAGGCCAGGTTGTCGCCATGCAGGTGCAGGCCAGGGGCATGGCTTGGCCAGCTGTCCAGGTGCAGCTGGTCGAGGGCGATGGCGCTGACGCCGTCAACCTGTGGCAGCTTGCCCAGCAGGGTGCTGTGGCTCAGCAGCAGGCCTGCGTTGCAGTCGGCGAGCATGTAGGCCAGGCGCTCGGCCGGGTAATCGACGTCCAGCGGCACATAGGCACCACCGGCCTTGAGAATGGCCAGCAGGCCAACCAGCAGCTGCGGCGAACGCTCGACGGCGATGGCCACGCAAGTGTCGGGGCCCACGCCTTTGTCACGCAGGTAGTGGGCCAGACGGTTGGCTTGCTGGTGCAACTCGGCGTAATCCAGGCTGCCACCGTCCCACACCAGGGCGGTACGCTGCGGGGTCAGGCATGCCTGGTCATTGAGCTGCTCGACCAGCAGGCGCTGGGGCGCCGCAGCGGGTGCCTCGCCCCAGCTCAGTAATTGCGCGCGGCCAGGCTCGTCGAGCAATTGCACCTCGCCCAACGCCCGCTGCGGCCTGGCGCACACCTGCTCGAGCAGGGCCAGCAGGTGTTGGGCCAGGCGCTTGATGGTGCTGGTATCGAACAGTTCGGCGGCATAGTCGAAGGCCAGGCTCAGGCGGCCCTGGTGGTCTTCTTCACTGTGCAACTGCAAGTCGAACTTGGCTTCACGGCTGTGCCAAGGCAGCTCTTCGGCGAGCAGGCCCGGCAAGCGGCGCAGGGCGGACAGGTCACGTTGCTGGTGGTTGAACATGACCTGGAACAGACCTTGCTCGCGAGCCTCGGGCAAGGCTTCGAGCAGTTGCTCGAACGGCAGATCCTGGTTGGCCTGGGCATCCAGGGTGGCCTGGCGCACCTGGGCCAGCAACTGGTCGAACGGCAGGCGGCCATCGAGTTGCGCACGCAGCACCTGGGTGTTGATGAAGAAGCCAACCATGCCTTGGGTTTCAAGGCGCGGGCGGTTGGCGTTGGGCACGCCGACACGGATATCTGCCTGCCCACTGTAGCGATGCAGCAGCGCCTGCCAGCCGGCCAGCAGCACCATGAACAGGCTGGCCTGCTGTTCGCGGGCCAGGCCCTTGAGTGCTTCGGTTAGCCTGGCCGGTACCTTGAGATTGAAGCGGACGGCGCGGTGGTCGCGCTGGCTGGTGCGCGGGTGGTCGGTGCACAGGTCGAGCACCGGCAGTTCATCCCCCAGACACTCCTTCCAGTGCTGCAGTTGGCGCTCGGCTTCGCCTGCGGCCAGCCACTGTCGCTGCCAGGTACCGTAGTCGGCATAACCCAGGGTCAGCGGTGCCAGGTTGGCCTCGATGCCCTGGCAATGGGCGGCGTACAGTTTGGCGAATTCGTCGAGCAGGATGTTCAGCGACCAGCCGTCGGCGACGATATGGTGCAGGGTCACCCACAGTTGATGGTGTTCATCGTCCAGACGCGCCAGCGTCACGCGCAGCAACGGCCCCCGGGTCAGGTCGAACGGCTGGCGAGCTTCGGTTTCACGTTGGGCGGCGACCTGTTCGGCGGCCTGGCCTTCGAGGTCCAGGCGGCGAAGCTCGAACGGCTGCTGCGCCTGGATGCGCTGCAGGGCTTGGCCGTTCTCTTCGGCAAACAGGGTACGCAGCGATTCATGGCGCGCCACCAGCGCCTGGAAGGCCGCTTCCAGTGCGTTTTCGTCCAGCTCGCCGCGCAACTGCAGGCCAGCCGGAATGTTGTAGGCCGCCGACTGCGGGTCCAATTGCCATAGCAGCCACAGGCGGTTTTGCGCCAGCGACTGGGGCAGCGCCTGGGTGCGCTCCAGAGTAGCGATGGCGCCGACCCGGCCACCGCCTTCGGCGATGATCGCGGCCACGGCCTTGGCGTAGTCAGCCAGTATCGGCGCCTCGAATAGGGTGCGCAGGCCCAGCTCGATGCCCAGTTCCTCGGCCAGGCGTGCAGTGGCGTGGGTGGCGGCGATGGAGTTGCCGCCCAGCAGCAGGAAGTGGTCGTCTGCCGCCACCGCCTCGACCTTGAGGATGTCGCGCCACACCCCGGCGATGCGCACCTGCAGCTCACCGCCGGCGGCATCCGCGGCAACGGGCTCGCCCACCTCAGGGAAGCGGGCGTAGCAGTCCAGGCTGCCATCGTCCATGCGCAGGCGGCAGGCCGAACGCTGCAGCTTGCCGCTGGAGGTCTTGGGCAGCGCCCCCGGGTTCAGCAGCAGGACAACGGCCGGGGCCTGGCGGCAGGCGTCGGCGATCACCTGGCGCAGGGTCCTGATCAGTTCCCGGGGCTTGATCGCCTTCTGCACGTTGCGGCTGACTTCCACCGCCACGCCAATGCCCTCCTCGCCTTGCTGCTCGACGGCGAACACTGCCACGCGGCCTTTGCGCAGCACATCCACTTCGCGCTCGAGGGTCTTTTCCAGGTCCTGCGGGTACAGGTTCTGCCCACGCACGATCAGCATGTCCTTCAGGCGCCCGGTGACGAACACTTCGCCTTGGCGCATGAAGCCCAGGTCGCCGGTACGCAGCCAGGTCTGGCCGTCCATCTCGACGAAGGTGCGAGCGCTGGCCTCGGGGTTGCGCCAGTAGCCCTGCGCGATGCTCGGGCCACCGGCCCAGATCTCGCCCACCTGGTTGTCGCCCAGCACCTGCAGGCTTTTTGGTTCGACAATGCGCACGGCATGCCCGGGCTGCGGGTAGCCACAGCTCATCAGCACACTGCCCTTGCCAGGTTCGGCACGGTTGGCGGCGAAGGCTTCGGCGTCCAGCTCCAGCGCGGCGATACCCTGGCCACGGCGGCTGCCGCTGACGAACAGGGTCGCCTCGGCCAGGCCGTAACTGGCGAAGAAGCTCTGCGGGTCGAAGCCGCAGGCCTGAAACTTGTGGGCAAAGGCCGCCAGGCTGTCCTGGCGGATCGGCTCGGAGCCCGAATAGGCCACCCGCCAGCGGCTTAGGTCGAGCCCGGCCAGGGAGGCCTCGCTGACCCGCTCGCTGCACAGCCGGTAGGCGAAGTCGGGGCCGCCGCTGATGGTGCCGCCGTATTCGCTGATGGCCTGCAACCAGCGCAGCGGCCGGGCCAGGAAGTAGCCCGGCGACATCAGTACGCAGGGCACACCGCTGAAGATCGGCTGCAACAGGCCGCCGATCAGGCCCATGTCGTGGTACAGCGGTAGCCAGCTGACGATCACGTCGTCGGGGTTGAGGTCGATGCCAAAGCCTTGGCGGATCAGTTGTTCGTTGGCCACCAGGTTGCCATGGCTGACCTGCACGCCCTTGGGCAGCGCGGTGGAGCCAGAGGTGTACTGCAGGAAGGCGATATCATCACCCTTGAGCGCGGGCTCGCGCCAGTTTGCAGCCAGTGCCAGGTCCAGACCATCCACCGCCAGCAATTCAGGGGCGTTGGCTGCCGTCAGGGCCTCCAGGCCCTGCAGGCTGTCGTGCAGGGCCGCGACGGTCAGCAGCAGGCGCGGCTCGGCGTCGTCGATGATCGACAGCAAGCGCTGCTGGTGGTGCGGGCGCGCGGACTCCGGTGGGTAGGCCGGCACCGCAATCACGCCGGCGTACAGGCAGCCGAAGAATGCCGCCACATAGTCAGGCCCGCTGGGGAACAACAGCACCGCGCGGTCGCCGAAGCCAGCACGGGTTTGCAAGGCAGCAGCGATGGTGCGCGCACGCTGATCGAGGTCCCGGTAGCTGAGCACGGCCTGCTCGCCGGGAGCGTCGGCCAGAAAGCGCAAGGCGACTTTGTCCGGGGTCTGCACGGCGCGTTGCGCCAGGGCCTGGACCAGCGAGAGCGGGAGTTCGAAGGCGTCCGTCATGGGGTGTTCCTGCCAGTGTCTGGTTGGGTCGGGCCGGCTGCTGCACGAACGTGGGCGCAGCGGCATGTGGCGGCCTGAGGTGTACACAGGGGAACGGATGGGCGGGGGGAGAAATTAGCGGCGGTGAGGCTTTGGGGCGCGTGAGGGTTGCCAGGTGTTTGCCATGAGAGATGTTGCGCCTGTGAGACCGAGCGCTGCCCGGGCAGCGCTCGATCTCCCAGGCGATGAAAACGCCCTGACATGCACCCAGCCACCCTCACGCCTTAGAACTGAAATCACATGAAACCAATTACATTTCGCATTTGACAATCATTATCATTCTGAATAGCTTGTCGCCCGTCGTAGGAAGCTTCCCAAATTTGGGTGCGTCCTTTCCCCTCTGTGACAAGGTGATTTCCATGGCGGAACAACTATCCACAAGTAAGTGCGATTCACCATTACTGCAGGCCTTCGTCGACAACCGCAGCATCCTGGTCAAGATCGCTGCCCGCATCACCGGCTGCCGGTCGCGCGCCGAAGATGTGGTGCAGGACGCCTTTTTCCGGCTCAGCGCCGCCCCGCAGATCACCTCGTCGTTCAAGGCGCAGCTGAGCTATCTGTTCCAGATCGTGCGCAACCTGGCCATCGACCACTATCGCAAGCAGGCGATGGAGTTGAAGTACTCCGGCAGCGAGGAGGAAGGCCTGAACGTGGTTGTGCAAAACGCCTCCCCCGAAGCCACCCACATCAACCTTGCCGCGCTGGATGACATTGCCAAGGCGCTGAACGAACTGCCCCAGCGCACCCGCTATGCCTTCGAGATGTACCGCCTGCATGGCGTGCCGCAGAAGGACATTGCCAAGGAGCTGGGAGTGTCGCCGACACTGGTCAACTTCATGATCCGCGATGCGCTGGTGCATTGCCGCAAGACGGCCAGTCGGCAGGCCTGATCAGGCCGAGTCTGCTTCTTCGCGGGCGCGCCCGCGAAGAAGCCACCTCGATATCAAGCCAGTTTGCAGCGATCGAAAAACCGCTCCCGCCCCAGAATCATCAACGCCGCGCGCTTGTGCGGGAAGTCGAATTCCTTGTCGCAATGGAAGCACTGGTCGTGCATGTAGCCGATCATCTTGCCGTTGTCGGCACGCGGTTCGGCCACCACCCGCTGGGTGCGCGGGTCATCCAGGAACAGGTAGTGCACCAGCGCCGATAACCAGCTGGCCACCTTGTGCGGCCCGCGGTGGCTCTCTTCCCCTACCAGCATGTGGATGCCACGGTCGTAGTCATCGGCCGGGTAGAACGGCGCAATGCGGTCTTCCTTGGCCCAATACGCTTCAAAGTAGGCAAACGGCTGGTCATCGAAGCAGCCGATCAGCGTCAGGGCATGCGGGTCGGCCTCGAGCTTGCCCAGGTATTCGCGGTGCTGCGCCAGGGTGCCAGCCTCCTGCCAGAACGCCTCCACCCGTGGGTTGTTCTGCCAGCGGTTGAAGCGCTCCAGGTCATGCTCGATTTCCAAGGTACGCAGCGATACCCAGCTGCCCAGGCGCGTATCGAAGCGCCGGTACACCTCGCCACGAGGCTTGGGCGCGCGGCGTGGGTGGCGCTTGCCGTTGCTGATCTGCATCTGCTGCGGGTAAGCCAAGCTGGCTGATTCACCCAGCCATGGCTGCGGCAACTGCCAGAACAGCGCCCGCTCGCACAGGTATTGGCCAGGCTGCTCGCCGGCCAGCAGCAAGCCACTGGTCAATGCCTGGGGCAACGCCTCGGGCAGGTACCAGGCCAGGCGCTGGCAGGCGGCGTCGCGGGCCAGCAGCCAATAACAGGCGGCCCACAAGGCCTGATAGGGGCGCTCGGGGCACAGCCGCTCCAGGTGAACATGCAGGGAAGCGCCCACCTCCAGGCGCAACTGGATCAGCGGGCGGCCTTCGAGGGAAAGGCTCAGCCAGCTGTCGCCCTCCTCGGCACTGAGGCTGCGCCAGCGTGGCGCTGACCGGGGCTGCAAAGCGTTATCGAACGGCATGGGCTTTACTCACGGCAATGAAGAAAAGGCTCACTGCTGTGAACGTTGCCGCACCACGGGAATTTACTCGCGTGGGGCCGCCACCGTGATGCGGTAGGGCTCGAAGATGCGCGCCAGCTCGCCACTGTCGCGCAGGGCCCGCAGCAGCGCCGCGAACGACTGCTCGCCGATGGGCGCCCCCGGGCGCAACAAGGCGTAGTGATGGTAGACCTGGTCAATGCGTTGCGAGGGCACCAACCGCTCCCGGCTGGCCGGGTTGCGTGCCAGGAAATCGCTGAGGTAGGAACGCGTGACCAGGGCGATGTCGGCGCGCCCTGCCTGTACCATCAGCAGGTTGCTGTCGTGGGAGTAGGTCAGGGTCGCGTTGTAGGCGGTGCGCAGGTATTCAGGGTCGGAGTTGAAGCCGGCGAACGCATAGTGATAACCATTGAACAACGCCAGGCGCTTGCCGTTCAGGTCGTCGAAGTAATGCGGGTCACCGCCATTGGCTTGGCGAGCGACGAACACCTCGGCATCTTCCAGGCCCATGTCCACGGTCTTGTGGGGAATCTGCTGCCAGCCCCATTGCGGGTTCTCGAAAATGGCCATGTCGGTACGGCCTTGCTGGAAGTCGCCGAAACGCCGCTGAATGGACGTGGGTACCAGAACGAAACGGTAGTGCTGCTGCGCGCGGTTGAGCGCGTCGACCAACTGCGGCAGAAGACCGGTGTCGGCACCCTGCTCCGGGCGCACGGTGTAGGGCGGAAAATGCGCCGCGCCAATCTTCACTTCAACAGTACTTGCCGCCCATGCCGGCACCGCCAGCCAGAACACGGCCAGCAGCATCAGGGAAGACAAGGCCTTGAGGCCGGGCGCTGGAGTCAAGACGGACACTCATCACGGTTCATGCCTGGGTTCGCCTAAGCTAGGCGTTTTCGGGGCCGGGCACAACTGCCGGTTAATGGCCCTTTGCGCCAAAGCTGCGGGCAAATTGCCAGGGGGTGCCGGATGCCCTGAGTTTGGCTACGCTCTAGCAGGATCTGCAAGGGAGCCTGATATGGGCCACTGGTTGGTGATCGACCTGGAAGCCACCACCGACGATGGTGGGTGGCCGGTCACAGAGATGGAAGTCATTGAAATCGGCGCAAGCCTGGTTACCCGCGACGGCCGCGAGGTCGACCACTTCCAGCGCTTCGTGAAGCCCCGGCGGCGGCCGCAGCTGACCCCATTCTGCCGTGAACTGACCCACATCAGCCAGGCCAGCGTGGACAGTGCCGCGCCGTTCCGCGAGGTGTGGGCAAGCTTCGAGCACTGGCTCGGGCACCACCGCGGGCAGCTTCAGGCCTGGGTCAGCTGGGGCGACTACGACCGCCAGCAGTTGCACCAGGAGTGGCAGCAGCATGGGCTGGACAGCATGCTGCGGACCCTGCCGCACATCAACCTCAAGCAACGCTTCGCCAAGGCCCGCCACCTGCAGCGCCCTGCCGGGCTCAATGGTGCACTGCAGCTGGCCGGCATGCACTTTTGCGGGCAGCAGCACCGGGCCCTGGAAGATGCGCGCAATACTGCGCGGCTGCTGCCGTTGAGCCTGCCGGTGGACGCTACCTGAAAGCAGATGACGGGGCCCGTGGCCTTGGGCATACTGGCCAGCCCTTTTTTCCTCCCCCCTTTTCAGGAGTCGCCCATGTTCCAGGTCAACGAGTACTTCAACGGCACCGTCAAGTCGATCGCATTCGCGGGCGAAGAAGGCCCGGCCACTGTCGGCGTGATGGCCCCGGGCGAATACGAGTTCGGCACTGCCAAGCGCGAGATCATGCACGTGGTTTCGGGTGCGCTGACCGTGAAGCTGCCAGGTAGCGACAACTGGGAAACCTTCAAGGCCGGTGACAAGTTCAATGTGGCCGCCGACAGCAAGTTCCAGCTGAAGGTGGCGGTGGATACTGCCTACCTGTGCGAGTACCGTGACTAAGCGGTAGCCTGTACCGGCCTCTTCGCGGGCATGCCCGCTCCTACAGGTTCACTACAAGCTGCGGGCCTGGCAGTACCTGTGGGAGCGGGCAAGCCCGCGAAGAATCCAGCACTAGTCTTTTAGGAAAGCTGCAACCTTCTCAGCCGCCGCCTGCAAATGCTGCTCATGGCTGAACCCCGAGGCCTTCAGCGGCTTCAGGTCATGGTCCCCTGCCAACAGCCAGCTCACTTCGATCGCCGGCGATAACGCATACCCTGCCACCGCCTCGCGGTTACCCAGCGCATCTCGCTCACCCTGCACGATCAACGTCGGCGTCTTCAATTCGGCCAGGTGCTCGATCCGTGGCTTCTCCGGCTTGCCCACCGCATAGAACGGATAGCCCAGGCACACCAATCCATCCGCCCCCAGCTCATCGGCCAGCAGGCTGGCCATGCGCCCGCCCATGGACTTGCCACCCACCGCCAGCTTGCCCGCGACCAAAGGTCGCACCTGCCGGTACACCTCGCGCCAGCATTCCAGCAATACCTTCTGCGGGTTCGGCGGCCGCTTGCCGCCGGTAACCCTGCGTTCGGCCATGTACGGGAATTCGAAGCGCACTACCGCCACCCCAAGCGCCGCAAGCCTTTGCGCCATTTCGTCCATGAACCCGCTGTCCATCGGCGCACCTGCGCCATGCGCCAGGATCAGGCAGCCCCTGTAGCCGTCCTTGCCCCGAGCGTGCGGGGGATTGCAGCGCAAGCCTGGGACATTTCCGACCTTCGCCCATTGATCCCCGTCAATACCGGCACATTGCCCATTAATCATGCTTGCCTCGCTGTAAAGCCTGCCAAATAACCGTGGATGGGAACCCATACATGAACACAACCAGCAGTACCGCCTATAACTACAAGGTGGTCCGCCAATTCGCCATCATGACGGTGGTGTGGGGAATCGTCGGGATGGGGCTCGGCGTCTTCATCGCCGCCCAGCTCGCCTGGCCTTCCCTCAACTTCGACCTCCCCTGGACCAGCTTCGGCCGCCTGCGCCCCCTGCATACCAATGCGGTGATCTTCGCCTTCGGCGGCTGTGCGCTGTTCGCCACCTCCTATTATTCGGTGCAACGCACCTGCCAGACCACCCTGTTCGCACCGGGCCTGGCCGCGTTCACCTTCTGGGGCTGGCAACTGGTGATCCTGCTGGCGGCCATCAGCCTGCCGCTGGGCTACACCAGCTCCAAGGAATACGCCGAACTGGAATGGCCGATCGACATCCTTATCACCATCGTCTGGGTGAGCTACGCCATCGTGTTCTTCGGCACGCTGATGAAGCGCAACACCAAGCACATCTACGTCGGTAACTGGTTCTTCGGCGGCTTCATCCTCACCGTGGCGATGCTGCACGTCGTCAACAACCTGGAACTGCCGGTCAGCCTGACCAAGTCCTACTCGGTCTATGCCGGCGCCACCGATGCCATGGTGCAGTGGTGGTACGGCCACAACGCCGTGGGCTTCTTCCTGACCGCGGGCTTCCTGGGGATGATGTACTACTACGTGCCCAAGCAGGCCGAACGCCCGGTGTATTCCTATCGCCTGTCGATCGTGCACTTCTGGGCGCTGATCACCCTGTACATCTGGGCCGGCCCGCACCACCTGCACTACACCGCGCTGCCCGACTGGGCGCAGTCGCTGGGCATGGTGATGTCGCTGATCCTGCTGGCACCAAGCTGGGGCGGCATGATCAACGGCATGATGACCCTGTCCGGCGCCTGGCACAAACTGCGCAGCGACCCGATCCTGCGCTTCCTGGTGGTGTCACTGGCGTTCTACGGAATGTCCACCTTCGAAGGCCCGATGATGGCCATCAAGACGGTCAACGCCCTGTCCCACTACACCGACTGGACCATCGGCCACGTGCACGCCGGCGCCCTCGGCTGGGTGGCGATGATTTCGATTGGTGCGTTGTACCACACCATCCCGAAAGTGTTCGGCAAGGAGCGCATGTACAGCATCGGCCTGATCAACGCCCACTTCTGGCTGGCCACCATCGGCACCGTGCTTTACATCGCCTCGATGTGGGTCAATGGCATCGCCCAGGGCCTGATGTGGCGCGCGGTCAACAGCGACGGCACGCTCACTTACTCATTCGTGGAAACCCTGGTGGCCAGCCACCCAGGCTTCATCGTGCGCTTCGTCGGCGGTGCGATCTTCCTCAGCGGCATGTTCCTGATGGCCTGGAACACCTGGCGCACCGTGCGTTCGCCGGCGCTCGATGTCGCCCCTGCGAACGCCCAGCTGGCTTGAGGAGACCTGCCTGATGAAACATGAAGTCATCGAGAAAAACGTCGGCCTGCTGGCCCTGCTGATGGTATTTGCCGTCAGTATCGGCGGCCTGACCCAGATCGTCCCGCTGTTCTTCCAGGACGTCACCAACAAGCCGGTGGAGGGCATGAAGCCCTACACCGCGCTGCAACTGGAAGGCCGCGATATCTACATCCGCGAAGGCTGCGTGGGCTGCCATTCGCAGATGATCCGCCCGTTCCGTGCCGAAACCGAGCGCTATGGCCACTACTCGGTGGCAGGTGAAAGCGTATGGGACCACCCGTTCCTGTGGGGCTCCAAGCGCACCGGGCCGGACCTGGCCCGGGTCGGTGGCCGCTACTCGGACGACTGGCACCGTGCGCACCTGTACAACCCGCGCAACGTGGTACCGGAGTCGAAGATGCCGTCGTACCCATGGCTGGTCGCCCAGCAGGTCGACAACAGCCATACCGACACCAAGATGCGCACCCTGCGCACCTTGGGCGTGCCGTACACCGACGATGACATCGCCGGCGCCCGCGACGCGGTCAAGGGCAAGACCGAAATGGACGCCTTGGTCGCCTACCTGCAGGTGCTCGGCACCGCGATCAAGAACAAGAGGTGAATGCGATGGGAATGGACATCGGCATGATTCGCGGCCTGGGCACCCTTGTGGTGATGATCGCCTTCATCGGCCTCACCCTGTGGGTATTCAATCGCCGCCGCGACCGTGATTTCGCCGAAGCGCGCCTGCTGCCCTTCGTCGACGACCGCCTGCCCTCTGCCGGACAGGAACCTGCTGCAAAAAGGAGTAACGGGCAATGACCACCTTCTGGAGTACGTACATCTGCGTACTGACCATCGGTAGCCTGATTGGCCTGACCTGGCTGCTGCTCGCCACCCGCAAGGGCCAGAGCAGCAACACCACCGACCAGACCATGGGCCACAGCTTCGACGGCATCGAGGAATACGACAACCCGCTGCCCAAGTGGTGGTTCTGGCTGTTCGTCGGCACCCTGGTGTTCTCGGTCGGCTACCTTATCCTCTACCCGGGCCTGGGCAACTGGAAGGGCATCCTGCCGGGCTATGAAAATGGCTGGACCGGCGCCAACGAATGGCAGAAGGAGATGGAGAAGGCTGACGCAAGATTCGGCCCGATCTTTGCCAAGTACGCCGCCATGCCCGTGGAAGAAGTGGCCAAAGATCCGCAGGCGCTGAAAATGGGCAGCCGCCTGTTCGCCTCCAACTGCTCGGTGTGCCATGGCTCGGATGCCAAGGGTGCCTATGGCTTCCCCAACCTCACCGACAAGGACTGGCGCTGGGGCGGCGAGGCGGAAACCATCAAGGCGTCGATCATGAACGGTCGTCACGGCGTGATGCCAGCCTGGGCCGAAGTGATCGGCGAGCAGGGTGTAGCGGATGTGGCCGCGTTCGTGCTCACCAACCTCGATGGCCGCCCGCTGCCGGAAGGGGTCAAGGCCGACGCCGCCAAGGGCAAGGAAATCTTCGCCGGCAATTGCGTGGCCTGCCACGGGCCTGAAGGCAAGGGCACCCCGGCCATGGGCGCGCCAGACCTGACCCACCCGCAGGCGTTCATCTACGGTTCGAGCTTTGCCCAGCTGCAGCAGACCATTCGCTATGGTCGCCAGGGTCAGATGCCGGCGCAGGCGGAGATCCAGGGCAACGACAAGGTGCACCTGCTGGCGGCGTACGTGTATAGCCTGTCGCAGGATCAAGCTTCGCCAGACCTGACTGCCAAGTAACACCCATTCGCGGGCTCGCCCGCTCCCACAGGTTAACCACAGATTTCAAGTATTGTGGTGAACCTGTGGGAGCGGGCAAGCCCGCGAAGGGCTGCAAAGCAGCCCCTCTCCCCGCTCTACCCCTCCTTGCACCCCCTCCGAACAGAACTAAGCTTGTTGCCTCAGTGGGCTTCGCTCCGAAAGGACCGAAGCAGACGCGGCGCGCAGCCTGTCGCCGTCCCGATAAAAAGCTTGACCGATCGATCAGAAAAAGGCGAAAAACGGTACACATAACAAATATTTATTTGTGTACAATCGCCAAGACCCGATTACTGCGGGACATCAGTGAACGGGCTCGGGCACGGGTCGGCGTACCAAAGTTGCGTTGCGGTAACCTCGGTGGTTATCAATACTGGCGCCGATTTTTCGACCAACAAGAACATCAAAACCGTGGAACCTTAGCAATGAGCACAGCAATCAGTCCGACTGCTTATAACTATAAGGTCGTCCGCCAGTTCGCCATCATGACGGTGGTCTGGGGGATCCTTGGCATGGGCCTCGGCGTCTTCATCGCCTCGCAGCTGGTATGGCCGCAACTGAACCTGGACCTGCCCTGGACCAGCTTCGGCCGCCTGCGCCCGCTGCACACCAACCTGGTGATCTTCGCCTTCGGGGGCTGTGCGCTGTTCGGCACCAGCTACTACGTGGTGCAACGCACCTGCCAGACCCGGCTGATTTCCGACAGCATGGCCGCCTTCACCTTCTGGGGTTGGCAGGCGGTGATCGTCGGGGCGCTGATCACCCTGCCGATGGGCTATACCACCACCAAGGAATACGCCGAGCTCGAGTGGCCGCTGGCGATCCTGCTGGCCATCGTCTGGGTCACCTACGGGCTGGTGTTCTTCGGCACCATCGTCAAGCGCAAGACCAAGCACATCTATGTCGGCAACTGGTTCTACGGCGCCTTCATCGTGGTTACGGCGATGCTGCACATCGTCAACCACAT
The DNA here is from genome assembly GCF_002113295.1 of Pseudomonas sp. B10(2017). Lineage (NCBI taxonomy): Bacteria > Pseudomonadati > Pseudomonadota > Gammaproteobacteria > Pseudomonadales > Pseudomonadaceae > Pseudomonas > Pseudomonas sp. B10(2017). The sequence goes on along the minus strand of NZ_NEJU01000011.1, from coordinate 67,359 downwards.
ATCGCTGCCGGTAAGCCTGTTCAAGTCGTACTCGGCCTACTCCGGCGCCACCGACGCTATGATTCAGTGGTGGTACGGCCACAACGCCGTGGGCTTCTTCCTCACCACCGGTTTTCTGGGGATGATGTACTACTTCGTACCCAAGCAGGCCGAACGCCCGATCTACTCGTATCGCCTGTCGATCGTGCACTTCTGGGCGCTGATCACCCTGTACATCTGGGCCGGCCCGCACCACCTGCACTACACTGCCCTGCCTGACTGGGCACAGTCGCTGGGCATGGTGATGTCGATCATCCTGCTGGCGCCAAGCTGGGGCGGCATGATCAACGGCATGATGACCCTGTCCGGTGCCTGGCACAAACTGCGCACCGACCCGATCCTGCGCTTCCTGGTGGTATCGCTGGCGTTCTACGGCATGTCCACCTTCGAAGGCCCGATGATGGCCATCAAGACCGTGAACTCGCTGTCTCACTACACCGACTGGACCATCGGCCACGTCCACGCCGGCGCCCTCGGCTGGGTGGCGATGATCTCGATCGGCGCCGTGTACCACATGATCCCGCGCCTGTATGGCCGCGAGCAGATGCACAGCGTAGGCCTGATCAACGCGCACTTCTGGCTGGCTACCATCGGTACCGTGCTGTACATCGCCTCGATGTGGGTAAACGGCATCACCCAGGGCCTGATGTGGCGCGCCATCAACGATGACGGCACCCTCACCTACTCCTTCGTCGAAGCCCTGCAGGCCAGCCATCCTGGCTATATCGTCCGCGCCCTGGGCGGTGCGTTCTTCGCCACCGGCATGCTGCTGATGGCCTACAACGTGTTCCGTACCGTACGTGCCGCCAACCCGGCACAGGCCGAGGAAGCCGCCAAGATCGTCGTAGTGGGAGCGCACTGATGAAGCATGAAGCCGTCGAGAAGAACATAGGCCTGCTGGCCTTCTTCATGGTCATCGCCGTGAGCGTCGGTGGCCTGACCCAGATCGTCCCGCTGTTTTTCCAGGACGTCACCAACAAACCCGTGGAAGGCATGAAGCCGCGCACCGCGCTGGAACTTGAAGGCCGCGATATCTACATCCGCGAAGGCTGCGTGGGCTGCCACTCGCAGATGATCCGCCCGTTCCGTGCCGAAACCGAACGCTACGGCCATTACTCGGTGGCCGGCGAGAGCGTGTGGGACCACCCGTTCCTGTGGGGTTCCAAGCGCACCGGGCCGGACCTGGCGCGGGTCGGTGGCCGCTACTCCGATGACTGGCACCGTGCGCACCTGTACAACCCGCGCAACGTCGTACCGGAATCGAAGATGCCGTCGTACCCGTGGCTGGTCGAGAACAAGCTCGACGGCAAAGACACCGCGAAGAAGATGGAAGTGCTGCGCACCCTCGGCGTGCCGTACACCGACGCCGACATCGCCGGGGCCCGCGACGCGGTCAAGGGCAAGACCGAAATGGACGCCATCGTCGCGTACCTGCAGGGTCTTGGCACCATCATCAAGAGCAAACGGTGACGCTGATGGATATCGGGATGATTCGCGGCCTGGGCACCGTCGTGGTGATGGTGGCCTTCGTGGGCCTGGCGCTGTGGGTATTCAACCCCCGGCGCAAGAAGGACTTCGACGAAGCGACCCAACTGCCCTTCGCGGATGACCCCGAAGCCAGCCGGCACGTCGAGCAAGCAAAAGCTTCTGGGAGCAAAAAACAATGACAACCTTCTGGAGTCTGTACGTTACCGTCCTGACCCTGGGCACCATCTTCTCGTTGACCTGGCTGCTGCTGTCGACCCGCAAGGGCCAGCGCGAAGAGGTCACCGACGAAACCGTCGGGCATGCCTTCGATGGCATCGAGGAGTACGACAACCCGCTGCCGAAATGGTGGTTCTGGCTGTTCGTCGGCACCATCGTCTTCGCCCTCGGCTACCTGGTGCTGTACCCAGGCCTGGGCAACTGGAAAGGCGTCCTGCCGGGCTACTCGTACCTGGATAACGACAAGCAGACCGAGTTTTCCAACGGCCAGCCGGGCTGGACCGGCGTGCACGAATGGGAAAAGGAAATGGCCAAGGCCGACGCCCGCTTCGGGCCGATCTTCGCCAAGTTCGCCGCCATGCCCATCACCGAGGTGGCCAAGGACCCACAGGCACTGAAGATGGGCGCGCGGCTGTTCGCTTCCAACTGCTCGGTGTGCCACGGCTCCGACGCCAAGGGTGCCTTCGGCTTCCCCAACCTCACCGACAACGACTGGCGCTGGGGCGGCGAGCCAGACACCATCAAGACCACCATCATGGGCGGTCGCCACGGCGTGATGCCGGCCTGGGCCGAAGTGATCGGTGACCAGGGCGTGGCCGATGTGGCCGCATTCGTGGTCAGCAAGCTCGATGGCCGCACCCTGCCAGAGGGCGTGAAGGCCGATGCCGAGAACGGGCAAAAGATCTTCGCCGCCAACTGCGTGGCCTGCCACGGGCCAGAGGGCAAGGGTACGCCAGCCATGGGCGCGCCGAACCTGACCCATCCGCAGGCGTTCATCTACGGTTCGAGCTTTGCCCAGTTGCAGCAGACCATCCGCTACGGTCGCCAGGGGCAGATGCCGGCCCAGGAGCAGTTGCAGGGGAATGACAAGGTGCACTTGCTGGCGGCGTATGTTTACAGCCTGTCGCAGCAGGCCGAACCGGCCAAGGCCGAGTAAGGCAGGCCCGGCCTCTTCGCGGGTGAACCCGCGAAGAGGCCGGTACTGAAAACACATTTGTTGCAGGCTCCATGACCTGGATCAATTGACACCCGCCATAACACGATTCGTGCCACGAACCCAACGCGACTAAAGGTCGCAGTGCAGCCCCATACTGCCATCAGCGGCGTATCATGGGCCGCAGAGCGCTAGCAGATTGCGCGAGACTGCGGCCGGCACGCACTGGCTGCGGCGTTTCTCCACTGCCGTGGGACTTGATGATGAGCAAGCAAATTCCGGTACATGATGTGACCCCGCCTGCCAACAAAGGGAAGGATTCCGTCGACCTCTACGCCTCCCGGGAAAAGATCTACACCCGTGCCTTCACCGGCCTGTTCCGACGCCTGCGCATGGTCGGTGGGGCTGTGTTGTTTTTGTTGTACTTCGGCACCGTGTGGTTGAACTGGGGCGGCCACCAGGCCGTGTGGTGGAACCTGCCCGAGCGCAAGTTCTACATCTTCGGCGCTACCATCTGGCCGCAAGACTTCATCCTGCTTTCGGGCATTCTCATCGTGGCCGCATTCGGCCTGTTCTTCATCACCGTGTTCGCCGGCCGGGTGTGGTGCGGCTACACCTGCCCGCAAAGCGTGTGGACCTGGATTTTCATGTGGTGCGAAAAGGTCACCGAAGGCGACCGCAACCAGCGCATGAAGCTCGACAAGGCCCCCATGAGCGGCAACAAGTTCCTGCGCAAGTTCGCCAAGCACAGCCTGTGGCTGCTGATCGGTTTCGTCACCGGCATGACCTTCGTCGGCTACTTCTCGCCGATCCGTGAACTGGCCACCGAATTCTTTACCGGCCAGGCCGACGGCTGGGCCTACTTCTGGGTCGGCTTCTTCACGCTCGCCACCTACGGCAACGCCGGCTGGCTGCGCGAGCAGGTGTGCGTGTACATGTGCCCCTACGCGCGCTTCCAGAGCGTGATGTTCGACAAGGACACGCTGATCGTTTCCTACGACCCGCGCCGTGGCGAAACCCGCGGCCCGCGCAAAAAGGACCTGGACTACAAGGCCGCGGGCCTGGGCGACTGCATCGACTGCACCATGTGCGTGCAGGTCTGCCCCACCGGCATCGACATCCGTGACGGCCTCCAGATCGAGTGCATCGGCTGCGCTGCGTGCATCGACGCCTGCGACAACATCATGGACAAGATGAACTACCCCAGGGGGCTGATCAGCTACACCACCGAACACAACCTTTCCGGGCAGAAGACCCACCTGCTGCGCCCGCGCCTGATCGGCTATGCCGTGGTACTGCTGGTGATGATGGTCGGCTTGGCCACCGCTTTTGCCACCCGCTCGCTGGTCGGTTTCGATGTGAGCAAGGACCGCGTGCTGTACCGCGAGAACGCCCAGGGCCGAATCGAGAACGTGTACAGCCTGAAGGTGATGAACAAGGACCAGCGTGACCACGTCTACGTGCTGGACGCCACCGGCCTGCCGGACCTGAAGCTTGAAGGCCAGCGCGAAATCCGCGTGGACGCTGGTGACATCGTCAGCCTGCCGGTGCAACTGTCGATCGCGCCCGAGAAACTGCCGTCGACCACCAACGAAATCACCTTCATCCTCAAGAGCGCCGATGACAGCGACGCCCAGGTTGAAGCCAAGAGCCGCTTCATCGGCCCACAGATCCGCTGAGAGAGATAACCCACAATGCCTGCCACCGCCGCCAGCCCCTGGTACAAGCACCTCTGGCCCTGGATCATCATCGGCATCCTCGCCACCTCGGTGTGCCTGAGCCTGACCATGGTCAGCATCGCCGTGCACAACCCGGACAACCTGGTGAACGACAACTACTACGAGGCTGGCAAGGGCATCAACCGCTCGCTGGACCGGGAACTGCTGGCGCAGACGCTGGGCCTGAAGGCCGGCGTGCACCTGGACGAACTGACCGGCGAAGTGGATGTGCGCCTGGCCGGCGACAGCGACCCGCAGAGCCTGGAGCTGAACCTGATCTCGCCAACCCAGCCGGAGAAAGACCGCAAGGTGCTGCTGAGCCGGGTCGAGGCTGGGCGCTATGTGGGGCAGCTGGAGGACAAGGTTGACGGGCGGCGCTTCGTCGAGCTGCTGGGTAGCGAAGGTGGCCAGGTTTGGCGCCTGTTCGAGGAGGAAAAGGTGGAGCATGGTGTGACCTTGCAGCTGGGTGATGAAGCGCTCCAGGGGGCCGAGCACCAATAACGCACCTCCGCCGCTTCTTGTGGGAGCGGGTTTACCCGCGAAGGCGTCAGGCCTGAAAACATCATCGCCGGATCTGACGCGTTCGCGGGTAAACCCGCTCCCACAGGCACCGTGCCCAACCAGCCGATTTGTGTAAGGCAAATGATGTGATGACCCAGCCCACCCCCTGCTATCACTGCGCCCTGCCCGTCCCCGCCGGCAGCCGCTTCACCGCCGTGGTCCTCGGCCAGCCCCGGCAGTTCTGCTGCCCCGGCTGCCAGGCGGTAGCCGAGTCGATCGTCGCCGGGGGCCTGGAGCACTACTACCAGCACCGCAGCGACAAAAGCGCCAACCCCGAGGCCCTGCCCAGGCAGCTACAGGACGAACTGGCCCTCTACGACCGCAGCGACGTACAGCAAACCTTCGTCCGCCATGCTGGCGACCTGGCCGAAACCACCCTGCTGGTCGAAGGCATCAGCTGCGCCGCCTGCGGCTGGCTGATCGAAAAGCACCTGCGCAACCTGCCCGGCGTCGCCGAGGCGCGCCTGAACCTGTCCAACCACCGCCTGCTGCTGAACTGGCACGACAAGCAACTGCCGCTCTCGCGCCTGCTCGCCGAGCTGCGCCAGATCGGCTACGCCGCCCACCCTTATCAGCCCGATCAGGCCGCCGAGCGGCTGGCCAGCGAGAACCGCAGCGCCCTGCGCCGCCTGGGCGTGGCCGGGCTGCTGTGGTTCCAGGCGATGATGGCAACCATGGCCACCTGGCCGGAATTCAATATCGACCTGTCGCCCGAACTGCACACCATCCTGCGCTGGGTGGCGCTGTTCCTCACCATCCCCATCGTGTTCTACAGCTGCGCACCGTTCTTCAAGGGCGCGGCACGCGACCTGCGTACCCGCCACCTGACCATGGACGTTTCGGTGTCGCTGGCCATTGGCCTGGCCTTCGGCGCCGGCATCTGGACCGCCATCACCGGCAGCGGCGAGCTGTATTTCGACACCGTGGGCATGTTCGCGCTGTTCCTGCTCACCGGCCGATACCTGGAGCGCCGCGCCCGCGAACGTACCGCTGCGGCCACTGCGCAACTGGTCAACCTGCTGCCGGCCTCGTGCCTGCGCCTGGACGCCGCCGGCCGCAGCGAGCGTATCCTGCTCAGCGAACTGCAGTGCGGTGACACGGTGCAGGTGCTGCCAGGTGCGGTAATCCCCGCCGACGGGCGCATCGTCGAAGGCCGCTCCAGCGTCGATGAATCGTTGCTGACCGGTGAATACCTGCCGCAACCACGGCGGGTCGGCGAGCGGGTCACCGGCGGTACCCTGAACGTCGAAAGCACCCTGAACGTGGAAGTCGAAGCCCTCGGCCACGACTCGCGGTTGTCAGCCATCGTCCGCCTGCTGGAACGCGCCCAGACCGAAAAACCTCGCCTGGCCGAAATCGCCGACCGGGCCTCGCAGTGGTTCTTGCTGTTCTCGCTGCTGGCCGCCGCGGCCATCGGCCTGTGGTGGTGGCACCTGGACCCGGCGCGGGCGTTCTGGATCGTGCTGGCAATGCTGGTAGCGACCTGCCCCTGCGCACTGTCCCTGGCAACGCCAACCGCGCTTACTGCGGCCACCGGCACCTTGCACAAGCTCGGCCTGCTGGTGACCCGTGGCCATGTGCTGGAAGGCCTGAACCAGATCGACACGGTGATTTTCGACAAGACCGGCACGCTGACCGAGGGCCGCCTGACCTTGCGCAGCATTCGCCCGCTCGGCAGCCTGCCCGCCGACCGCTGTCTGGCCCTGGCCGCGGCGCTGGAGAACCGCTCCGAACACCCCATCGCCCGCGCCTTCGGCCGCACCGCAACGCCTGCTGAAGACGTGCAGAGCGTACCGGGCCTGGGCCTGGAAGGGCTGGTCGAAGGCCAGCGCCTGCGCATTGGCCAGGCCACCTTCGTCTGCGCCCTGAGCGGCGCGGAAATCCCCGCCGTGCCAGAGCCGCGCGGCCAGTGGCTGCTGCTGGGCGACCGCCTGGGCCCACTGGCCTGGTTCGGCCTGGACGACCGCCTGCGCGACGATGCCCCTGCCCTGCTGGCGGCCTGCAAGGCCCGTGGCTGGCGCACGCTACTGCTGTCGGGCGACAACTCGCCGATGGTTGCCGAAGTGGCCGCGCAGCTAGGCATCGACCAGGCCATCGGCGGCCTGCGTCCGGACGACAAACTGGACCGGCTGAAGGCGCTGCAGGCGGCCGGGCGCAAGGTGCTGATGCTGGGTGACGGGGTCAACGACGTGCCGGTACTGGCCGCCGCCGACATCAGCATCGCCATGGGCAGCGCCACCGACCTGGCCAAGACCAGCGCCGACGCCGTGCTGCTGTCCAACCGCCTGCAAGCGCTGGTACAGGCCTTCGAGCTGGCCCGCCGCACCCGCCGCAACATCCTCGAGAACCTGCTGTGGGCGACCTTGTATAATAGCCTGATGTTACCGTTCGCCGCGCTTGGCTGGATCACCCCGGTTTGGGCAGCCATCGGCATGTCGGTCAGTTCACTGATCGTGGTACTCAACGCCCTGCGCCTGACCCGCCTGCCCCTGGCATCGGGCCTGCCAGCGAACGAAGCGCCCTTGCCCGGGAGGAAGTCGTCATGCCCGCACTCTATGTCATGATCCCCGCAGCCCTGCTGCTGGTCGGCGTGGCCGTGTACATCTTCTTCTGGGCGGTGGACAGCGGCCAGTACGACGACCTGGAAAGCCCTGCACACAGCATCCTGTTCGACGACCAGGACCCGCGCCACCAGGCGGCGGTTAAGCCTGACGAGGCCGACACCGACAAGGAACCCCCACCCCGTGCCTGACCTGCTGCCCCTGCTGGGCTCGGCGTTGATTCTCGGTCTGCTCGGTGGCGGCCACTGCCTGGGCATGTGCGGCGGCCTGATGGGTGCGCTGACCCTTGCCATACCGCCCGAACAACGTGGCCGGCGCTTGCGCCTGCTGCTGGCGTACAACCTTGGGCGCATTCTCAGTTATGCCTGTGCCGGCCTGCTGCTGGGCCTGGCCGGCTGGGCCGTGGCCAGCAGCCCGGCGGCGCTGGCATTGCGGGTGGTGGCGGCGCTGCTTTTGATCGCCATGGGGTTGTACCTGGCCGGCTGGTGGAGCGGGCTGACCCGCATCGAGGCGCTGGGCCGGGGGCTGTGGCGGCATATCCAGCCAGTGGCGTCGCGCTTGCTGCCAGTGTCCAGCGTGCCGCGGGCGTTGTTGCTGGGGGCCTTGTGGGGGTGGTTGCCGTGCGGGTTGGTGTACAGCACCTTGCTGTGGGCGGCCAGCCAAGGCAATGCCGGGTACAGCGCGGCGCTGATGCTGGCGTTCGGCGTGGGGACCTGGCCGGTATTGCTGGCTACCGGATTAGCCGCGGAGCGGGTAAACATTTTGTTGAAAAGACGCAGTGTGCGGGTGGCTGGCGGGGTGCTGGTGATGCTGTTTGGTATCTGGACCATGCCGGGGCCGCATCAGCACTGGTTGATGGGGCATTGAGGGGGGCCGCTTTGCGACCCTTCGCGGGCATGCCCGCTCCTACAGGATCATGTGTACCCCTATGGGAGCGGGCAAGCCCGCGAAGGGCTGCAGAGCAGCCCCAATGCCCTTGATACAAATCAACACAGATTCCTACAGACGGCCATAGACTCCGGGGCACTGCTGCTCTTTCCGGGGACCGCCCTCATGCTCGACGACCTTCGTTGGGATACCGACCTGATCCGCCGCTACGACTTGGCCGGACCACGCTACACCTCTTACCCGACCGCCGTGCAACTGCACAGCGAAGTGGGCTCGTTCGACCTGCTCCACGCCCTGCGCGAAAGCCGTCGGGCCGCGCGCCCGCTGTCGCTGTACGTGCATGTGCCGTTCTGCGCCAACATCTGCTACTACTGCGCCTGCAACAAGGTGATCACCAAGGACCGCGGCCGCGCCGCGCCCTACCTGCAGCGCCTGGAGCAGGAAATCCAGCTGATCGCCTGCCACCTTGATCCTAAACAGCGTGTCGAACAGCTGCATTTTGGCGGCGGCACGCCAACCTTCCTCAGCCATGTGGAACTGCGCCAGCTGATGGCCACCCTGCGCCAGCACTTCCACCTGCTGGACGACGACTCCGGCGACTATGGCATCGAGATCGACCCGCGCGAAGCCGACTGGTCGACCATGGGCCTGCTCCGCGAACTGGGCTTCAACCGCGTCAGCCTGGGCGTGCAGGACCTCGACCCGGCCGTGCAGCGCGCAGTCAACCGCCTGCAGAGCCTCGAGCAAACCCGCACCCTGATCGAAGCCGCACGCACCCTGCAGTTCCGCTCGATCAACCTCGACCTGATCTACGGCCTGCCCAAACAAACCCCGGAAGGCTTTGCCCGCACCGTCGAAGAAGTGATCCGCCTGCAACCCGACCGCCTCTCGGTGTTCAATTACGCGCACCTGCCCGAGCGCTTCATGCCGCAACGGCGCATCGACAGCAATGACCTGCCCAGCGCGGCCGCCAAGCTGGAGATGCTGCACGCCACCATCGACCAGCTGACCGCTGCCGGCTACCGTTACATCGGCATGGATCACTTCGCCCTGCCCGACGACGAGCTGGCCATCGCCCAGGAAGAAGGCACCCTGCAGCGCAACTTCCAGGGCTACACCACCCATGGGCACTGCGACCTGATCGGTCTGGGCGTGTCGGCCATCAGCCAGATCGGCGACCTGTACTGCCAGAACAGCAGCGACCTAAACACCTATCAGGACAGCCTGTCGAACGCCCAGCTGGCCACCCAGCGCGGCCTGCTGTGCAACCACGACGACCGCATCCGCCGGGCAGTGATCCAGCAACTGATCTGCCATTTCGAGCTGGATTTCGAGCCGATCGAACAGGCCTTCACCATCGATTTTCGCGGCTACTTCAACGACCTCTGGCCAGAACTGCTGACCTTGCAGCGCGACGGGCTGATCCGCCTGGACGACAAAGGCATCCGCATCCTGCCGGCCGGCCGCCTGCTGGCGCGCTCGGTGTGCATGGTGTTCGACGCCTACCTGGCGATGCACAACCGCCAGCGCTTCTCGCGGGTGATCTGAAACCGAGTCGTTCAACCGCATGGACAAAGTTCCTTGCCAGGCACACCATGGGCACAGCGAAGGCCCCGGCGTACACCCGCCGGGGCCTGGCCAGGTCGCACCACAACAGCGCACGCTGGCCTACAACCTACGCCGTGAGTTACCCTTACGTCTTATGTGTGCTTTCCCACAAGGATCGAATGAAAATGTCCGAGCCAGTCAAACTGCGCCCACACAACCAGGCCCATTGCAAGGACTGCAGCCTGGCCCCCCTGTGCCTGCCTCTGTCGCTCAACCTGGAAGACATGGATGCACTGGATGAAATCGTCAAGCGTGGGCGGCCGTTGAAAAAAGGCGAGTTCCTGTTCCGCCAGGGCGACAATTTCGGCTCGGTCTACGCGGTACGTTCCGGCGCGCTGAAAACCTTCAGCCTCAGCGACAGCGGCGAAGAGCAGATCACCGGCTTCCACCTGCCCAGTGAGCTGGTCGGCCTGTCGGGCATGGACACCGAAGCCTACCCGGTTTCGGCCCAGGCCCAGGAGACGACTTCGGTGTGTGAAATCCCGTTCGAACGCCTCGACGAGCTGTCGGTGCAGCTGCCGCAGCTACGCCGCCAGCTGATGCGGGTAATGAGCCGGGAAATCCGCGACGATCAGCAGATGATGCTGCTGCTGTCGAAAAAGACCGCTGACGAGCGCATTGCCACCTTCCTGGTCAACCTGTCGGCACGCTTCCGCGCCCGCGGCTATTCGGCCAACCAGTTCCGCCTGAGCATGTCGCGCAACGAAATCGGCAACTACCTGGGCCTGGCAGTGGAAACCGTGTCGCGGGTGTTCACCCGCTTCCAGCAGAATGGCCTGATCCGTGCCGAAGGCAAGGAAGTGCACATTCTCGACCCGATCCAGCTGTGCGCGCTGGCCGGTGGCGCAATGGAGGCCTGAGGCCGGCGTTTAGCGGGTATACTTGGGCATTCGTTTTCCCAGGATACCCGCAACAATGCACAGCGACGCCTTCGACCTCAAAGCCCTGATCCGCCCGGTAGTGGACTTCCCCAAACCGGGCGTGATCTTCCGCGATATCACCCCGCTGTTCCAGTCGCCGCGCGGGCTGCGCTATGTGGCCGACCAGTTCATCGAACGCTATGTCGAAGCCGAGTTCAGCCACATCGGCGCCATGGACGCCCGAGGCTTCCTGATCGGCTCGATCATCGCCCACCAGCTGAACAAGCCCCTGATCCTGTTCCGCAAGCAGGGCAAGCTGCCGGCTGACGTGCTGAGCGAGGGTTACCAGACCGAGTACGGCGAAGCCTTCCTGGAAGTGCATGCCGACAGCCTGTGCGAAGGGGATTCGGTGTTGATCTTCGATGACCTGATTGCTACTGGCGGTACGCTGCTGGCAGCGGCCAACCTGGTGCGCCGGACCGGTGCGCAGGTGTTCGAGGCGGCGGCGATCATCGATCTGCCGGAGCTGGACGGATCGCGCCGACTGCAGGCGGCCGGGGTACCGACTTTCTGCCTGACCGAGTTTTCGCTCAGCGAATATTGAGTTGGGTTTTGGGGCTGCTTTGCAGCCCCACCAATTCTCGATCAGAGCGAAATCGGCCGACGCCCCGCAAACGCATGGGCCAAGGTCCCACCATCCACCAGCTCCAGCTCGCCACCCAGCGGCACGCCATGGGCAATCCGCGACGCCACCAGGCCCTTCTCGCTCAGCAACTGGGCAATGTAATGCGCCGTCGCCTCCCCTTCCACCGTCGGGTTGGTCGCCAGGATCACCTCGGTGAAGGTGCCCTGCTCCTCGATCCGCGCCATCAGCTGCGGAATCCCGATCGCCTCCGGCCCCAGCCCGTCCAGCGGCGACAAGTGGCCCTTGAGCACGAAGTAGCGGCCACGATAGCCGGTCTGCTCCACTGCATACACATCGGTCGGCCCTTCGACCACACACAACTGGGTATCGTCACGGCGCGTGTCGGCGCATTGCGGGCACAGCTCCTGCTCGGTCAGGGTGCGGCACTGACGGCAATGCCCAACCCCCTCCATGGCCTGGGTCAAGGCCTGGGCCAGGCGCAGGCCGCCGCTGCGGTCACGTTCGAGCAGTTGCAGGGCCATGCGCTGGGCGGTTTTCTGGCCGACACCCGGCAGAATACGCAGGGCATCGATCAGTTGGCGGATGAGAGGGCTGAAGCTCATGGGAAAGGCCTGACAAACAAATAAGAGGCGGTTTATACCCAGCGGGGGCAGTGGCGTCAAATCAGCCATGCGACCTGCGCGGTCCGCTTTTTTGTGGGAGCGGCCTTGTGTCGCGAAAGGGGCGCGAAGCGGCCCCGGGATTTCAGCTTCGCAGCGTGAATTGCCGGGGCTGCTGCGCAGCCCTTTCGCGACACAAGGCCGCTCCCACAAAAAACAGACCGCGCCTGGGTTGAAATCTCTGTAAAAAAAACCGCCGCTGTCATCAGCGGCGGTTTTCGGTAACGCAAATGCCCTTAGAACGGCATCTTGAAGCCCGGCGGCAGCTGCATGCCGGCGGTCATGCTGCCCATCTTGTCCTGGCTGTTCTGCTCGACCTTGCGCACGGCGTCGTTCAGCGCGGCGGCGATCAGGTCTTCCAGCACTTCCTTGTCGTCTTCATCAGTCGACATCAGGCTCTGGTCGATGCTGACACGCTTGACGTCGTGACGACCGGTCATCACCACGCTAACCAGGCCACCACCGGACTGGCCGGTGACTTCGGCGTTGGCCAGCTCTTCCTGCATCTTCTGCATCTTTTCCTGCATCTGCTGGGCCTGCTTCATCAGGCCGGCCATGCCACCTTTCATCATGGGGGTATACCTCGATTGGGTCATGTGATGCGGCCCGGCACCGGGCCGGCCGCATGGTTATCCGTTACTGGCCCTGGTCAACCAGGGCTTCTACAGGCTCAATAGTATCCTGCCGCACCTTGGCGCCGAACAACTTGATCATCTGCTGGATCAACGGATCCTGCTCGATCGAGGTGACTGCGTCCTGCTGGCGCTCGGCGCGTTTGCGCGCCGCTGCCTGGGCCGGGGTTTCCTGCTCGGGCAGGATCAGTTCGATGCGCAGGTTCAGCGTGCGCCCCAGGTGCTGGTTGAGCGCTTCGTTAAGGCGCCGCTGCTGGGTGGCGTTGAACAGCGCACCCTGGCCAGGGTCCAGGTGCAGCAGCCAGTCGTCACCATCGGCTGCAATCAACGTACAGTTCGCCGCGATGTTGCCTGTCATACCGGACACAGGCAACTGTGGGAATAATTCCAGCCATTGCAGGGCCAGGCCGGTAGCCGGCTTGGCTGCGGGCAGCGGTTCGGCTGCCGGCTTGGGTGCTTCTTCCTGGACGTGTTCGGCCAGTTCGTCCAGGTAGCTGAAGCCGACCGGGTCGCTTTCGCCGCCGTAATAGTCTTCGTCCAGGGGCGGTTCATCGTCGCGGTCCATGCCCACGGCGGCATAGGCGGACGGGTCGAAGGGCGGCTCGTCGTCGTGTGCCGGGGCGGCAGGTGCCGGCGTGGGTGCAGCGGGCGGAGCTGGAGCAGGAACCGGCGCAGGTTTGGCCACTACCGGTGCAGGCGCTGGCGCGGGCTCTTCCCACGGCAGGTCAACCACCTCTGCCACGGGATCTGGCTCTGGTTCTGGTTCGGTGACCGGTGCAAGTGCAGCCGCCACCACTGGCTCGACAACCGGCTGCGGCGCTGGCTCGACCGCTGCGGGCGCCTGCACTTGTTGCGCGGCAACCGGTGCAACAGGCTCCACGACAGCAGTGGCCGGCGGCGCCACGGCAACCGCCGGCGCTGCCACCGGTGTTGCAGGATCAGCTGTGGCCTGGCTGATCCCCACTGGCTTTAGTACCGGTTTCGGCGCGTCGTCGGTGTCGGCCGGGCGGAACGCCAGCATGCGCAGCAGGACCATTTCGAAACCACCGCGCGGGTCCGGCGCCAAGGGCAGGTCACGGCGGCCGATCAGGCCCATCTGGTAATAGAACTGCACGTCCTCGGCTGGCAATGCCGAGGCCAGCGCCAGCACCCGCTCGCGGTCGCCCTGGCCGTTGTCCACCGCCTCCGGCAGCGCCTGGGCAATGGCCACGCGGTGCAGCACATTGAGCATCTCGGCCAGCACGCCAGCCCAGTCCGGCCCCTGCTCGGCCAGGTTGCGCACGGCCTCGAGCAAGGCCCGGGCATCGCCTTCGAGCAACGCCTGCAGCACCCCGTAGACCTGACCATGATCGAGGCTGCCGAGCATGGCCCGCACATCGGCGGCCAGCACCTTGCCTTCGCCAAAGGCGATGGCCTGGTCAGTCAGGCTCATGGCGTCGCGCATCGAACCATCGGCCGCGCGCCCCAGCAGCCACAGGGCATCCGGCTCGAATGGCACGTTTTCGGCGGACAGAACATGGCTGAGGTGCTCGACCACCCGCTCCGGGCTCATGTTCTTCAGCGAGAACTGCAGGCAGCGTGACAGGATGGTGGCCGGCAGTTTCTGCGGGTCGGTGGTGGCGAGGATGAACTTGACGTAGGGCGGCGGCTCTTCCAGCGTCTTGAGCAAGGCGTTGAACGAGTGGGTCGAGAGCATGTGCACTTCGTCGATCAGGTAGACCTTGAAGCGCCCACGGCTCGGGGCGTACTGCACGTTATCGAGCAGTTCGCGGGTGTCCTCGACCTTGGTGCGGCTGGCGGCGTCGATCTCGATCAGGTCGACGAAACGGCCTTCGTCGATCTCCCGGCATACCGAACAGGTGCCGCAGGGCGTGGAGGTGATGCCGGTTTCGCAGTTCAGGCACTTGGCGATGATACGGGCAATGGTGGTCTTGCCCACGCCCCGGGTACCGGTGAACAGATAGGCGTGGTGCAGGCGCTGGTTGTCCAAGGCATTGATCAAGGCCTTGAGCACATGGGTCTGGCCGACCATTTCGCGGAACGAGCGCGGACGCCATTTACGTGCAAGAACCTGATAACTCATCGAAAAACCATCGTAGCCTGATCGAGCGGAAGATCGCTAATGCTAGCGGAGCGGGGGCAAAATTGCACCCTGCGCAAGTCGGCTAAGCTTTGAAACTGGCGCGCCATCCAGGGAGGATTGCCTTTGCGAAGACTGCTGGCCCTGTTGCTGCTGTGGAACACCTACAGCCAGGCTGAACAGCCCGTGTTGCGTTTTTCTGTCGCCGAGAGCTGGAGCATGCCGCTGGTGCGCATCGAAAGCGACCAGCCGGTGGAAGGTTTGCTGTACGACCTGATGCAGGCCTTGGCCAAGGAGGTGGGCGTACGCCCCGAATACCATGTCATGGCCCGCCTGCGCCTGCAGGAGGCGATGAATAACGGTGACATAGATGTGCGCTGCTATGTCAGCACCCAGTGGTTCAACGACCGGCCGGGGAATTTTGTCTGGAGCATCCCGCTGCTGCACCAGCGAGACCTGCTGGTAGGCCGCGCGGGTGACAGTACCCCGCTGCCGCCGGAACAACTGCCTGCCCAGGCCATCGGCACAGTGCTTGGCTATACCTATTCGACCTTGCAACCGCTGCTGGACCAGGGCCGCCTGCACCGCGAGGACAGCCGCAGCCAGTTGCTGGTGCTGCAGAAGCTGCAAGCCGGGCGCTATCGGCATGCGGTAAGCAACCAGCTGTCGTTGCAGTGGTTCAATCAGGGGCTACCCGCCGAGCAGCAATTGCAGGCGCTGGCGGTGCTGGAGGACCAGGACCTGGGGTGCATGGTACGCAATGACCCGGCGATACCGACCCAAGGGCTGCTGCGGGCACTGGTGAAGATGAAGCAGTCGGGGGAGATCGAGCGGATTGTGCAGCGGTATGGGGGGATGGGCAACCAAGAACCCATGTCTGTGGCTCGCCCCTGAGCCACGCATACCTGATGAAAGGCCCCCCCCGCCCCTTGTACGCCCGCTGTGGGAGCGGGTTCACCCGCGAACACCGGCAAAGCCGGTGCCATCCACCGAGTTGCCCTCTTCGCGGGCATGCCCGCTCCCACAGGATTGTGCGGCGCATTCACAATCTATATTGCAAGCTCAAGCCTGGTGGTGCTGTCGGCAAGCATGCCGATTGTGCGCTCGCGTTAACCAAGCACCCTGCCCTCACGCCAAAGCCAGCAAACCCGCACTAAAGAACATCCCCACGCCAAACACAGAATGCGTGGCCAGGCTCTTCAGGCAGTTGCGCGCAGGCGTCGGCGTCCTCGACGCAAAGAACCCCGCGCCCATCGCCGGCTGCATGAAGCACAAAGGCGCCACGACCGTCACCACACCAACAACCAGCGCAGGCAACAATGTAGGTGCCAGCAACCAGCCCTCCCCCACGATCACGACCAGCAGCATCGCGAACAGCACGCCGATGGCGTAATGAATCCCCCACCCCAACGCCAGCTCATGCCGCACCGGTTCCGCCTTGGCAATCGCCTGGTGCCGCACACGCCCGTGCAGCAAATGCCCCGCCCAACGCCCGACCATGGCGAAGTTCAGCGTGGCGACACCCATTCGCCTGAGCAGCAGCCCCCACAAGTCCATCACCATCGTGGCCCCGATACCAATTGGCAAGGCGGCGGAAAACATCGCAGTAAACGTCATTGAACAAGCCCTCGAAGATTGACGGTCATCACCATGCCGCGCAGCATAGAAGTTGAAGTCAACTTCAAGTCAAGAGCCCGAAATGGACATTGCCGACGTCGCCAAACACACAGGCGTACCCGCCTCGACGCTGCGCTACTACGAGAAGAAAGGCCTGCTCAAGTCACTCGCCGGGCCTGGCAAGCGGCGGCAGTTCGCAGCCGATGTTGCAGACCGGCTGGCGCTGATCGCCCTGGGCCAGGCTGCGGGGTTTTCGCTGGAGGAAGTGGGGGCGATGCTGGTGGACCTGCAGGTCGACCGCCAGATGCTGATCGCCAAGGCCGACGAACTGGATGCACGAATCAGGCGCTTGCAGGCGATGAGCAAAGGCTTGCGGCATGCGGCGCAGTGCCCTGAGGAAGATCACCTGGCATGCCCGAAATTCCAGCGGCTGATGAAGCTGTCGGCGGCGGGGCATGGGAAAAAGAAGGGCAGTTCAACAGTTGCCTTTAAGTGACCAGGATAAAACCACCACCTGAATGCATCATCGCCTGAATAGAGTAGTGGCAATACGATATCAATAAGCCACTACTCAGTGTAGAGTTACGCGCCTCCGCGCCCAACCGTGCGCCGAGAACAGTACTCACACTCAGGAAATGTTGCATGTCCACAATTCGAAATCTCACCGGTGCCGCACTGATAGCGCTGACCACTGGTTGTGCTACCGGCCTAAATTCGGCCCAAGAGTCGGAACTTGCCAGCTATCGCGCCAGAAACCTCGCGGTTGAAGAGAAAAGCCCAGGGCTTGCTGCCGGCCTTGGCCTGCTTCCAGGTGGCGGTTCGTTCTACGGTCGCGCATATGGCTTTGGTGTGGTGAACCTGCTGTTCTGGCCGCTTTCCATTCTGTGGGACCCGGTGAGTGGGCATGACGCTGCAGAGATGATCAACTACCAAGCCACCAAAGCCCATGTTGCAACGCTGAAAAAGCACGACATGGACGAACTCGATGCCAAGCTGGAATCCGACTCGATCGATCTCAAGCGCTACACGCTCGACAAACGCAGAATCGATGAGAAGTACAACCTGTAAAGGCATCTGCCGCACAGCGCAACGATCGGCCTGAGGTCTGTACGTTCCCAACGATAACGCGGCGCGCCTTTCAATAGTTGAAGCCATACACGATGTAAGGCTTTCGTCTTGCTTTACCGGCATATCACTCAAGGATTATTCAAGTGACCTACTTCCGTGTGCTTCTAGTCTCGGTATTTATTGCCCTTTGCACAGGGTGCGCTTCGCCTGCTCAAATTTCCGGAATGTCCGTGGCATCCGACCAGACCGATGCGCAGTTTTATGATCAACGGCTGCATCGCAACATTCAGGTAACCGAAGTAAATGGCGGAGACGCCACCAACCCGCTCTGGACTTCGGAAATCGACGGCCCTGACTTCGGTGCCGCACTCAAACAATCACTTGCCAGTGCTGACCTGCTTGGCGAAGCACCTGCTGCCTACACTCTGCGCGCCAACCTGCTGCGCGTCGACCAACCCATTTTTGGCTTGGATTTCGAAGTTACCTGCGAGGCTGAATATACGTTGACCGAGTCTGCTTCAAATACCGTTATTTTCCGAGAGATCATTCGGACGCCCTTTACCGCTGGCGTTGGCGACTCCGTTATCGCGATCAAGCGCCTGCGGCTGGCCAATGAAGGTTCGGCACGCACAAATATCAGCACGCTGCTGAAGCGCCTCAAGGCGCTCAAACTTGAGGCCGGACAGGTTTCTCTAAAGTAACGGATACCTGATGATACCGGGCTTTCGATGCGGGTAGGACAACAGCGCCTACTCCGCTGCATCGGCGCGGTCGCGGCAGGAATGGAAGTCAGATGGCACCTACCGGCGCCGGGCACATGCCTGCGTCTTGCAGCCCCCGAAGGATTGCTTCCTGGAAGGTGCCGAGCCTGTTGCCCGTAGATCGAACACCAACACCTGCGACTCACCTTGTGAGAAGTTGCCCGCATAGATTTTCGTATCCTGGAGGATTTTCAGCGATCCGGCTTGCCCCGTTTTCGAGGCGATCAGCTGGAGCTTTCCATGCCGCTCTACCGCCAGAAAGTGCTTCTGTTGGTATGAAGGCTTGGTGGGAGACGAATGGGGGGGCAGCCAGAATGTAGCAGGTGCTCGGACGCTCGTTACTCATCAAGATCGATGATAGATAACATCGATATTTACTTGTTTTCTATCAACCGAATGAAATGGAGAATGGCGCCTGAACTCAAATCTGGAACTGTCTGATGCACTTTATGCCTCTTGCTGCTGCCTCCTTCACTCTCACGCTGCTGGTGGGGTGCGCATCCGCGCCTAGCCAGCCGACAAAGGAGCTGGTGACCGCTAAATCTCCGGAAGTTTTTTCCGCCTGCGTCATGCAGAAGCTGCAAGAGAATCAGCAATCGCCGAACGTTACCCATACGAGCCGAAGCTATCGCGTGATCCTGAGCAGCCCTGTTGCCGCGGACAATGTGATCGAGACGTTCAAAGGGGACACGGGCGGGAAAGTCTACGTTTATCAGCGAGGGCTCTTTTCTGAAAACCTCGTTCGCGTAGCTTCCCAATGCGCTTGAGGAGAGGGAGGCTCTCACCAGGCCGAAGTTGTCGAGCTGGGTAAAGCGAGAAATCCTCGAGAATTCAAGGACCTGAAATGGAGGCGGCCCCACCAGCCACACCCCGGCACTCGATGTTCCCGCTATGGCTGCTCCCTTCCGGGCCTGACCAGGTTAACGGGTAATCAATGCGGGGGGACCGATGGGGCCACCACTACAAGGCTCGCTGAACAGCGAGTGGCGCCATTGTACCGGTCTTGGGGGCAGATACAACCTCTGGAGGAGAAAAAGTCATCATTTCTCAATGACTTGTCCGGGCCGGGGTGGCCTGGAGCTGCCAATTCGCGGGTGAACCCGCTGCTACAGCGGTAGTGCTGACAGCAAGACCATCGCAGGACCTGTGGGAGCGGGCGTGCCCGCGAAGCAGGCGCCGCGGTGGATGGCACGGGCTTCGCCCGTGTTCGCGGGCATGCCCGCTCCCACAAGGACCGTGCAAGCAGCAAGATATGCCATTGGCCTGCTAGACAGCGATGCCCTGCTCACCCAGGAAGGTGACGAAGGCATCTTCATCAAGTACCTTCACGCCCAACTCGCTGGCCTTGGCCAGCTTGGACCCCGCCCCCGGCCCCGCCACCACGCAGTGGGTCTTGCCAGAAACCGAACCCGCCACCTTGGCCCCCAGGCTTTCCAGCTTTTCCTTGGCGATATCACGGCTCATGCGCTCCAAGGTGCCAGTCAGCACCCAGGTCTGGCCGGCCAGCGGCAGGCCTTCGGCGACTTTCTTCTCGCTGCTCCAGTGCATGCCGAACGCCAGCAACTGTGCCTCGATGTCCCGGGCCAGCTTCTGGTTGACTTCATCCTTGAAAAACTCGCGCACAGCTTCGGCCTGCTTGGCCGCCAGGGCCTGGCGCAGGTCGATGCCGTCGGCGGCGATGATCTTGTCCAGGCTGTCGAGCTTGGCCACCAGCTTCTCGGCACCGGTCGGGCCAACCGAGGCGATGTCGAGCTTGGCGATCATGCCGGCCAGGGTGGTGCTGGCGGCGAATTCGGCAGCCAGCTCGCCTTCGTCCTGCAGTTGCATGCCACTGTCGAGCAACTGTTTGATGACCTTGCGGTTATGCTCGTCCTCGAAGAAGTTGTGAATCTCGTAGGCCACCTCCAAGCCGATGTCCGGCAAGTAGGTGAGCACTTGCGGCAGCGCTTGCTGCACGCGCGCCAGGCTGCCCAGCGAGCGGGCCAGCACCTTGGCGGTCTCCTCGCCTACGTCCGGTATGCCCAGGGCGTAGATGAAGCGCGCCAGGCTCGGGCGCTTGCTGGCTTCGATGGCATCCAGCAGCTTCTTGCTGGACACTTCGGCAAAACCTTCCAGGCCAACGATCTGGTCAAATTCCAGCTTGTACAGGTCGGCCGGCGAGCCGATCAGGCCTTCGTCCACCAGTTGCTCGACGCTCTTCTCGCCCAGGCCGTCGATGTCCATGGCGCGGCGCGACACGTAGTGGATGATTGCCTGCTTGAGCTGGGCACCACAGGCCAGGCGACCGACGCAGCGGTACACCGCGCCCTCGCTGGTGGTTTCCTTGCCTTTGCTACGCTTGACCAGCTGGGTACGCTCGACCTGCGAGCCGCATACCGGGCATTCGCTCGGCACCTGCACCGGGCGCGCATCTTCCGGGCGACGCTCCAGTACCACCTGCATTACCTGAGGGATCACGTCACCGGCGCGGCGGATGATCACCGTGTCGCCAATGCGCAGGCCCAAGCGGGCGATTTCGTCCATGTTGTGCAGGGTGGCGTTGGATACGGTCACACCTGCGACCTTGACCGGCCTCAAGCGTGCCACGGGCGTTACCGCGCCGGTGCGGCCGACCTGGAACTCGACATCCAGCACCTCGGTCAGCTCTTCCATGGCCGGGAACTTGTGGGCAATCGCCCAGCGCGGCTCACGGGCGCGGAAGCCCAGTTCGCGCTGGGCGGCCAGGCTGTTGACCTTGAACACCACGCCGTCGATTTCGTATGGCAGGCTGTTGCGTCGCTCGCCGATGTCGCGGTAGTAGGCCAGGCATTCTTCGATGCCGGCGGCATGCTTGAGTTCGCGGCTGATCGGCAGCCCCCAGGCCTTGAGCTGCTCGAGGATACCGATGTGGCTGTCGCCAATGCTCGCGGACACCTGGCCGACGCCATAGCAGCAGAATTCCAGCGGGCGGCTGGCGGTGATTTTCGAATCCAGCTGACGCAGGCTGCCGGCGGCGGCGTTGCGCGGGTTGGCGAAGGTCTTGCCACCGGCTTCGGCCTGGGCGGCGTTGAGCCGATCGAAACCGGCCTTGCTCATGTACACCTCGCCGCGCACCTCCAGCACCGCCGGCCATCCCTCGCCTTGCAGCTTGAGCGGGATGTTGCGCACGGTACGCACGTTGGCACTGATGTCTTCGCCAGTGGTGCCGTCGCCACGGGTGGCGCCCTGCACCAGCTGGCCGTCGCGGTACAACAAGCTTACGGCCAGGCCGTCGAGCTTGGGCTCGCAGCTGTAGTCGACCGCACCGGGCTGGTCGAGGCCGTCTACCACGCGACGGCCGAACTCACGCAAGTCGGCTTCTTCGAAGGCGTTGCCCAGGCTGAGCATGGGCACTTCGTGGCGCACCTGGCTGAACGCGGCCAGGGCTTCGCCCCCAACGCGCTGGGTGGGCGAGTCGGGGGTTACCAGGTGCGGGTGTTCGGCTTCAAGCGCCTTGAGCTCGTTGAACAGGCGGTCGTATTCGGCATCGGGCACGCTTGGCTCATCGAGCACGTAGTAGCGGTAGTTGTGCTGGTCGAGCTCGGCACGCAGTTCGTGGATACGGGTTTCGGCGGTCATGGGATTTGTCTTCTCTTGCAAAGCAAAAGAGCAGCCTGAGGTGGTGCATGGGGCCTGGATTGGTGTTGCCTGCCCCGGCCCTATCGCCGGCAAGCCAGCTCCCACAGGTAAACCACAGGCCTGGAGGGCAGTGATACACCTGTGGGAGCTGGCTTGCCGGCGATAGGGCCAGTGCAGGCAACAGCATTACCCGAACCGACCAGCACGCCCTCAGGCTGCTCTTTCGTCTGGATCTGTCAGCGCTTCTGGGTCAGCGCACGGCGCTCGAACTCGACGATGCGCTGGCGATAGTGCTCGATGGTCTGGGCGGTCAGCACGCTGCGCTGGTCGTCCTTGAGCTCACCGTTCAGTTCGTGCGCCAGCTTGCGCGCCGCAGCCACCATCACATCGAAGGCCTGCTTCGGATGACGCGGGCCCGGCAGGCCGAGGAAGAAGCTCACCGCGCGGGTGCTGAAGTGGTCGATGTCGTCCAGGTCGAACACACCGGGCTTGACGGCGTTGGCCATGGAGAACAGCACCTCGCCGTGACCGGCCATGCTCTCGTGACGGTGGAATATGTCCATTTCGCCGAAGCGCAGGCCGCTTTCCAGAATGTTCTGCAGCAACGCCGGGCCCTTGAAGCCACCCTCGTCGCGGGAGATGACGCTGATCACCAGCACTTCCTCGGCCGGCGGCAGCTCCTTGACGCTGCTGCTGGCAGGTGCGGCACCGTTGCTGCGGGTATTTTCCGCGGCAAAGTCATCATCGCTGTCGGCAAACAGGTCAGGCTCGCGCGGCTCGGCGCTCAGGTTCAGGTCGCCCTGCTGCGCATCCGCAGCAGCGGTGGCGCGCTTGCCGCGCTTGGCAGCCTTGGCCGGCTTGGGTTCGCGCTCGCGATCACGCGCAGAAGCGCTGAGCGACGGCAGGTCGCTTTCGTCCAGCTCAGGCTCCTTGTGGGTATCCAGCACCCGCGACGGGCCAAGCACTTCGGCATTGCCCTCTTCGTCCGGCAGGTTGGAATAACTGCGATCCAGACGGAATTTCAACTTGCCTTTCCCGCCGCGCATGCGGCGCCAGCCGTCGAAAAGAATCCCGGCAATGACAATGATGCCGATGACGATCAGCCACTCGCGCAGACCGATTTCCATGTAATCCCGTGCCTCTATAAAAATATGCTTGAAAACAAAGGGTTCAAAGCCCTTTAACACGTGGCGCCAACTCTATGTTCTGACAGGCGTTTTACCCACGCAAAAAACGAGTGACATTAAGCTAGCACGACCAAAGACAACTTTACACCGTCTGTCGCACATGGCGGGGGCATTTCGCCACAGAATATGCCCTTATCGTCGAGCATCAGGCGTCGACCATGGCCATGGCCTCCTCCACATCGACGGCAACCAGACGTGAACAGCCCGGTTCATGCATGGTCACCCCCATCAATTGATCCGCCATCTCCATGGCAATCTTGTTATGGGTGATGTAGATGAACTGCACGCTTTCACTCATTTCCTTGACCAGGCGGGCGTAACGCCCGACGTTGGCATCGTCCAGCGGCGCATCGACTTCGTCGAGCATGCAGAACGGTGCGGGGTTCAACTTGAAGATGGCAAACACCAGCGCCAATGCGGTCAGTGCCTTCTCGCCCCCGGACAGCAGATGGATGGTGCTGTTCTTCTTGCCCGGTGGTCGCGCCATGATCGTTACCCCTGTATCGAGTAGATCTTCGCCCGTCAGTTCCAGATAAGCGCTGCCACCACCGAAAACTTTTGGGAAAAGTGCCTGTAATCCGGCATTTATCTGATCAAAGGTATCCTTGAAGCGGTTGCGGGTTTCCTTGTCGATCTTGCGGATGACGTTTTCCAAGGTCTCCAGGGCTTCGACCAGGTCGGCGTCCTGGGCGTCCAGGTAACGCTTGCGCTCGGACTGCTGCTCGTACTCTTCGATGGCCGCCAGGTTGATCGCCCCCAGGCGCTGGATACGCGCCTCGAGCTGCTCCAGCTCCTGTTCGGTGCCCTGCTCGCTGGCCTCGGCCTCCAGGGTGGCGAGCACGCCTTGCAGGTCGTAGCCATCGGCCAGCAACTGCTCCTGCAGGGTCTTGCGTCGCACATCCAGGCCCTGGCACTCCAGGCGCAACTGCTCCAGCTGGCCACGCAGCAACTGGGCCTGCTGCTCGGCCTGGGTACGGCGCTTTTCGGCGTCGCGCAGTTCGCGGTCGGCTTCGTCCATGTGCAGGCGGGCCTGGCGCATTTCTTCGTCGACGCTCATGCGCCGCTCCAGCAGCTCCTCCAGCTTCAGGCGCAGCTCTTCCTGTGGGGCCTCGCCCTCTTCCAGGTTCAGGCTCAGTTGCTCCTGGCGCTCGATCAGGCGGGCGGCCTGCTGCTCCAGGCGCTCCAGAGCCTGCCGGGTGGAATCATGCTGTGCGCGCAGCGAGCCCAGGCGGACAGCCAGCTGGTGGGCGTGATCCTTGTGCTGGCGGGCCTCCTGGCGCACGCGATCGAGGCTTTCGCGCAAAGTGTCGCGGCGGGCCATCAACTGCTCGCGCTGCTCGGTGTCCTGGGCCATCAGCTCCAGGGCCTCCTGCAGCAGCAGGCGGGCTTCGCCCAGCTGCTCATGTTCCAGGGCGCGCTGTTCTTCCAGCTCGGTCAGCTCGTCGTGCAGGCGCCGGCGGCGCAGCTCGACCTGCTCGGCACGTGCGCGGCCAGCCGACAGGTTGGCTTTCAGCTCGCCATGCAGGCGGTTTTCTTCCTGGGTGCGGCGGCGCAGTTGTTCACGCTGCTCTTCAAGGCCCAGCTGCTGCTCGCGCAGGGCCTGCAGTTGCTGCTCCAACTGCTCCAGCGCCGCTTCCTGCTCCAGTTGCTCCTGGCCCAGGCGCTCGATCTCCTGGCCGCGTGCCAGCACGCCGCCTTCGGCTTCGCCGCCACGGCGCACCCGCAGGAAGTGTCGGCCAACCCAGTAGCCATCGCGGCTGACCAGGCTCTGGCCTTCGCCGAGCGAGGCGCGCTGCGCCAGTGCCTGAGCAAGGTCTTCCACGGGCTTGACGTGGCCCAGCCAGGGCGCCAGGTCGACACAGCCTTCGACCTTTTCCAGCAGGCTGCCGGGCAGCGACGAGCCGGTACCGCTGGCCAGCAGCAAGCGTAACTCGCCCTGTTCCAGGCCGGCAAAATCCAGGTTACCGAGGTCGTCCACCAGCACAGCTTGCAGGTCGGCGCCGAGCACGGTCTCTACCGCAAGCTCCCAGCCCGATTCGACCCGCAACCCTTCAGCCAGCCGCGGTTGTTGCTCCAGGCCTTGGCCCTGCAGCCAGTCCGCAGCACCTGCACCCGGCTCCAGGGCGGCCTGTTGCAAGGCTTCGAGCGAGGCCAGGCGCCCGCCCAGGCGTTGCAGGTCGCCCTGCGCCTGCTGCTGGGCCTGGATGGCCTGTTGCAGCTGCTCACGTGCGCCTTCCAGCCGTTCGACCACCTGCTCTTCCGACAACTGCAACTCTTCCAGCAACATCTCGCTACTGGCCAGTTGCTCGGCCAGTTCGAGCAGGGCTGCATCCTGTGGGTCGCTGCCCAGCAGCTCGCGCTCTTCGCCCAACTTGCGCTGGCGCTCGGCGTGGCGTTCCAGGCTGGCTTCCAGCTGCTGCAGGCGGGCCTGCTGCACTTCGGCCTGGCGGCGCGGCTCAGCGGAACGGTTGTTGAAGCTGTCCCACTGTTCCTGCCAGCCGTGCATGCCCAGTTCGGCTTCTTCAAGGGCAGCGGCAGCTTGTTCGGCAGCGGCCAGGGTAATCTCCTGCTCGGGCTCGAGCATGGCCAGCTCTTCGCCCAAGGTCGCCAGCAGGGTGCGGTCGTGGCCCAGGTGCGACTCGGTCTCCAGGCGCGTACGCTCGGCCTCCTTGAAGTCATCCTGCAACTGGCGCAGGCGCTGCTGGCCGTGCTGGATGCTCTGCTCGACCCGGGCTATGTCACCAGCGACCGAGTAAAAGCGGCCCTGCACCTGGTTGAAGCGCTCGGACAATTCGTGATGGCCATCACGCAGGCGCTCGATGCTGGCATCGGCATTGCGCTGCTCGGCCACCAGCGCCTCATGGGACACATCCTGGTCGCCGATCACCGCCTCGCGCTGGCGCACCCGTTCGTCCAGGTCACGCCAGCGCAAGGCCGACAGGCGCGCCTTCAGCTGGCGTTCCTGGGCCTTGTATTCGCGGTACTTCTCGGCTGCCTGAGCCTGGCGGTGCAGGCGCTCCAGCTGGCGCTCCAGCTCTTCGCGCAGGTCGGTCAGACGCGCCAGGTTTTCCTGGGTGCGGCGGATGCGGCTCTCGGTTTCCCGGCGGCGTTCCTTGTACTTGGAAATGCCGGCGGCTTCCTCGATGAAGTTACGCAGCTCCTCGGGCTTGGCCTCGATCAGCTTGGAGATCATGCCCTGTTCGATGATCGAGTAGCTGCGTGGCCCCAGGCCGGTACCGAGAAAGATGTCGGTGATATCGCGCCGACGGCACTTGGTACCGTTGAGGTAGTAGCTGTTCTGCCCGTCGCGGGTGACCTTGCGGCGGATCGAGATCTCGGCATAGGCGGCATATTCGCCGACCAGGGTGGTTTCGCTGTTGTCGAACACCAGCTCGATGCTGGCCTGGCTGACCGGCTTGCGGCCACTGGAGCCGTTGAAGATGACATCGGTCATCGACTCGCCGCGCAGGTTCTTCGCCGAACTCTCGCCCATCACCCAGCGCACGGCGTCGATGATGTTGGACTTGCCACAGCCGTTCGGGCCGACCACGGCCGCCATGTTGCTGGGGAAGTTGACCGTGGTCGGGTCGACAAACGACTTGAACCCGGCCAGGCGAATGCACTTCAGGCGCATCGGTCAGCCTCGGGCCAACGCCGCCAGCACCAGTTCGCAACTGCGCTGGCCATAGGCGGTGAGTACCTCGCGAATGCGCGGCAGGTCACGGGCGATCACGGCGTCGAGCAGGCGGGCGAACAGGTCCAGGTAATCGATCATGTTGGCCTGGCGCTGGTCCAGCGACAGGTAGTACGCACGGCTCATCGCCGGCTGCAGGTTTTCCACGGTTTCCTGCAGGAACGGGTTGTCGGCGAACGGATAGGCCGCCCGCATGACCGCGAAGCTGTCGGCGACGAAGGTCTTGATGTCCAGCTGGTCATGGGCCCGCTGCAGGCGCTGCTGGATCTCCAGGAACGGGCGCAGGTCGGCATCGGTGCGCCATTTTTGCGCAACCGCGTTACCCAGCAGGATGTAGAACTCGCCCATCAGTGCGCACAGGCTGCGCACGCTGCGCTCGTCGAGCTCGGTCACGTGGGCACCCCGGCGCGGCAGGATCGCCACCAGGTGGCGACGTTCAAGGATCAGCAGCGCCTCGCGCACCGAGCCGCGGCTGACGTTGAGTGCCTGGGTGACCTTCTGCTCCTGGATACGCTCGCCTGGCGCCAGCTCGCCACGGATGATGCGTTCGGCCAGGTAATCGGCAATCTGCTCGGAGAGGCTGTCCGGGGCCTTGAACGTCATGGTTTTCCTTCAAAATCATTGAACTGGGCACAAGGAACCGATTGTAGCGTAATTGGCCGGTAATCGCGCAGAGGGGCCTGGCGGTTTATTTGAGCTGCAAGGCAACCCGATGCCCGGCGCGATCTATGCTTGGGATATGGGCAATGTGTGCGGCCGGGCCTGGACATGAGCAATTTCTTGACCTTTGAGTCAGAAAAATATTGACCAGCTGGACAGCTCTTGCTTAGAGTCCGCCCAACAACAATAAAACCATTGCGAGGCCATCCCCGTGATCCAGTTTCTCGTCAACCAGGAGCTGCGTAGTGAGCATGCCCTGGACCCAAACATGACGGTGCTGCAGTACCTGCGCGAGCACCTGGGCAAACCTGGCACCAAGGAGGGCTGCGCCAGTGGTGACTGCGGCGCCTGCACCGTGGTGGTAGGCGAACTGACCCAGGACGACCAGGGCAACGACAGCCTGCGCTACCGCAGCCTGAACTCGTGCCTGACCTTCGTTTCGTCGCTGCACGGCAAGCAACTGATCAGCGTCGAGGGTCTCAAGCACCAGGGCCAGCTGCACAGCGTGCAACAGGCAATGGCCGATTGCCATGGCTCGCAGTGCGGCTTCTGCACACCCGGCTTCGTCATGTCGCTGTTCGCCCTGCAGAAGAACAGCAGCGGCCCCGACCTGCACCAGGCCCAGGAGGCCCTGGCCGGCAACCTGTGCCGCTGCACCGGCTACCGGCCGATCCTCGATGCTGCCGAGCAGAGTTGCCGCCAACCCTGCCGCGACCAGTTCGATGCCCAGCAAGCGCAGACAATCAGCCGCCTCAAGGCCATCGCGCCAACCCAGACTGGCGAGCTGAACAGCGGCGACAAACGCTGCCTGGTGCCGCTGACCGTCGCCGACCTGGCCGACCTGTACAGCTCGCACCCCGAGGCGCGGCTGCTGGCCGGCGGTACCGACCTGGCCCTGGAAGTCACCCAGTTCCACAAGACCTTGCCGGTGATGATCTACGTCGGCCATGTGGCCGAGCTCAAGCGCATCGAGAAGACCGCCAGCCACCTGGAAATCGGCGCCGCCACCCCGCTCACCGACTGCTACGGCGCGCTGAACGAGGAATACCCGGACTTCGGCGCCCTGCTGCACCGGTTCGCTTCGCTGCAGATCCGCAACCAGGGCACCCTGGGCGGCAATATCGGCAACGCTTCGCCAATCGGCGACTCGCCACCCCTGCTGATTGCCCTGGATGCACAGATCGTCCTGCGCCAGGGCGAGCGCCAGCGGGTGATGCCACTGGAGGACTACTTCATCGACTACCGCATCACTGCCCGCCAGGACAGCGAGTTCATCGAGAAGATCATCGTGCCGCGCGCCACCACCGACTGGGCATTCCGCGCCTATAAAGTGTCCAAGCGCCTGGACGATGACATTTCCGCCGTGTGCGGCGCCTTCAACCTGAGCATCGAAGACGGCGTGGTCAGCGGTGTGCGCATCGCCTTCGGCGGCATGGCGGCGATCCCCAAACGGGCCCGTGCCTGCGAAGCGGCGCTACGTGGCAAGCCGTGGAACCAGGCCGCCATCGAGCGTGCGTGCCAGGCCCTGGCGGAAGATTTCACCCCGCTCAGCGACTTCCGCGCCAGCAAGGAATACCGCTTGCTGACCGCGCAGAACCTGCTGCGCAAGTACTTCATCGAACAGCAAACGCCGTACATCGAAACCCGGGTGACCGCTTATGTCTAACCATCACGTAGCCAAGAGCCAGGCCGAGATGGCCGAACTGTTCAGCCAGGACCTGACCACCGGGGTCGGCCGCAGCGTCAAGCATGACAGCGCCGACAAGCATGTGTCCGGCGAGGCGGTATATATCGACGACCGCCTGGAATTCCCCAACCAGTTGCACGTCTATGCACGCACCGCCGACCGCGCCCACGCGCGCATCCTGCGCATCGACACCACGCCGTGCTATGCCTTCGAGGGCGTGCGCATCGCCATCACCCACGAAGACATCCCCGGCCTCAAGGACATCGGCCCGGTGGTGGCCGGCGACCCGCTGCTGGCCATCGACAAGGTCGAGTTCTTCGGCCAGCCGGTGCTCGCCGTGGCCGCCCGCGACCTTGACACCGCACGCCGTGCGGCCATGGCCGCCATCGTCGAGTATGAAGACCTGGAGCCGGTGCTGGATGTGGTCGAAGCATTGCGCAAGAAACATTTCGTGCTCGACAGCCACACCCACCAGCGTGGCGATTCCGCTGCTGCCCTGGCCAGTGCCCCGCACCGCATCCAGGGCACCCTGCACATCGGTGGCCAGGAACACTTCTACCTGGAAACACAGATTTCCTCGGTGATGCCCACCGAAGACGGCGGCATGATCGTCTACTGCTCCACGCAAAACCCCACCGAAGTGCAAAAGCTGGTCGCCGAAGTACTCGACGTGCCAATGAACAAGGTGGTGCTGGACATGCGCCGCATGGGTGGCGGTTTTGGTGGCAAGGAAACCCAGGCCGCCAGCCCGGCGTGCCTGTGCGCCGTGGTGGCGCGCCTGACCGGCCAGCCGACCAAGATGCGCCTGCCACGGGTCGAAGACATGACCATGACCGGCAAACGCCACCCGTTCTACGTCGAGTATGACGTGGGCTTCGACGACGACGGGCGCCTGCACGGCATCAACTTCGACCTGGCCGGCAACTGCGGCTACTCGCCCGACCTGTCCGGTTCGATCGTCGATCGCGCCATGTTCCACTCCGACAACGCCTACTACCTGGGCGATGCCACCGTGCACGGCCACCGCTGCAAGACCAACACCGCCTCCAACACTGCTTACCGCGGCTTCGGCGGCCCGCAGGGGATGGTCGCCATCGAGCAGGTGATGGACCACATCGCCCGCCACCTGGGCCGTGACCCGCTGGCGGTGCGCAAGGCCAACTACTACGGCAAGACCGAGCGCAACGTCACCCACTACTACCAGACCGTCGAGCACAACATGCTCGAAGAGATGACCGCCGAACTGGAAGCCAGCAGTGACTACGCCGAGCGCCGCGAGTCTATCCGCCGCTTCAACGCCAACAGCCCGGTCCTGAAGAAGGGCCTGGCGCTGACCCCGGTCAAGTTCGGTATTTCGTTCACCGCCACCTTCCTCAACCAGGCCGGTGCGCTGATCCATATCTACACCGACGGCAGCATTCACCTGAACCACGGTGGCACCGAGATGGGCCAAGGCCTGAACACCAAGGTGGCACAGGTGGTGGCTCAGATCTTCCAGGTCGACTTCAGCCGCATCCAGATCACCGCCACCAATACCGACAAGGTGCCCAACACCTCGCCGACCGCTGCCTCCAGTGGTGCCGACCTGAACGGCAAGGCGGCGCAGAACGCTGCCGAAATCCTCAAGAAGCGCCTGACCGAGTTCGCCGCGCGGCACTACCAGGTGACCGAAGAAGACGTCGAGTTCCGCAACGGCCATGTACGCGTGCGTGACCAGATCGTCAGCTTCGAGCAACTGGTGCAGCAGGCCTACTTCGCCCAGGTGTCGCTGTCCAGCACCGGCTTCTACCGCACGCCGAAAATCTACTACGACCGCAGCCAGGCACGTGGCCGGCCGTTCTACTACTTCGCCTTCGGCGCCGCCTGCGTGGAGGTGGTGGTCGACACCCTGACCGGCGAATACAAGATGCTGCGCGCCGACATCCTGCACGATGTGGGTGACTCGCTGAACCCGGCCATCGACATCGGCCAGGTGGAAGGCGGCTTCATTCAGGGCATGGGCTGGCTGACCACCGAAGAACTGGTGTGGAACGCCAAGGGCAAGCTGATGACCAACGGCCCGGCCAGCTACAAGATCCCTGCAGTGGCCGACATGCCGCTGGATTTGCGGGTGAAGCTGGTGGAGAACCGCAAGAACCCGGAAGACACCGTGTTCCACTCCAAGGCCGTGGGCGAGCCGCCGTTCATGCTCGGCATCGCCGCCTGGTGCGCGATCAAGGACGCCGTGGCCAGCATCGCCGATTACCGCGTGCAGCCACAGGTGGATGCACCGGCGACGCCGGAGCGGGTGTTGTGGGGGTGCGAGCAGATGCGCAAGGCGGTGGCTGCAGCGCAACCTGCCGAGCCGGAGCTGGAAACCGTCACTCACTGAGGTTGGGTGGGCGCCTGTTCGGGCCCTATCGCCGGCAAGCCGGCTCCCACAGGTACTGCGCCGCTGGCAAGCCCTGTGTTGTACCTGTGGGAGCCCGGCTTGCCGGCGATAGGGCCAGTACAGGCCACCTGAAATGAGGATCTGCATCATGCACCAATGGATCAACGCCCTCGCCGACCACCAGTCCCGTGGCGAAGCCTGCGTGCTGGTCACCATCATCGAGGAGCGCGGCTCGACCCCGCGCAATGCCGGCTCGAAAATGGTCGTCAGCGCCAGCGCCCTGTTCGACACCATCGGCGGCGGCCACCTGGAATACAAAGCCCTGCACATCGCCCGGCAAATGCTCGAAGAGCACCGCACCACCCCGCACCTGGAGCGCTTCAGCCTCGGTGCCAGCCTTGGCCAGTGCTGCGGCGGCGTCACTGTGCTGCTGTTCGAACCCATGGCCGCGGTGCAGGCGCAGATCGCGGTGTTCGGCGCGGGCCATGTCGGCCGGGCTCTGGTACCCTTGCTCGCCGCGCTGCCCTGCCGGGTGCGCTGGATCGATTCGCGCGAGCAGGAATTCCCTGCCCTGATCCCCGACGGGGTGACCAAGGTGGTCAGCGAGGAGCCGGTCGACGAGGTAGCAGAGCTGCCGCCAGGCTGCTATTGCATCGTCATGACTCACAACCACCAGCTCGACCTGGAACTGACCGCCGCCATTCTCAAGCGCAACGACTTCACCTGGTTCGGCCTGATCGGCTCGAAGACCAAACGGGTCAAGTTCGAGCACCGCCTGCGCGAACGCGGCTACGACGATGCCGTGATGGCGCGCATGCGCTGCCCGATGGGCCTGGCCGAGGTCAAGGGCAAGCTGCCCATCGAGATCGCCGTGTCCATCGCCGGTGAAATCATCGCCACCTACAACGCCTGCTTCGGCCAGCACGATGCTGCCGCCAATGCCGGCCCCATTGCCCAGTTGCTGCCGCCTTCCCGGCGCAGCCAAGCCATTTGACGAGTGTGTTATGACCGTTACCCGCAAAGCCTACCGTGCCGCCATCCTGCACAGCATCGCCGACCCGGCCGAGGTGGGCCTGGAGGCTTCCCATGAATACTTCGAGGACGGCCTGCTGGTGGTCGACGATGGCCGTATCCGTGCCGTTGGCCACGCCGCCGAACTGCTGCCGACCCTGGATGCCGATATCCCGGTCGAGCACTACCAGGACGCGCTGATCACCCCGGGGTTCATCGACACCCATATCCACTTCCCGCAGACCGGCATGATCGGCTCCTACGGCGAACAGCTGCTGGACTGGCTGAACACCTACACCTTCCCTTGCGAAAAGCAGTTCGCCGACAAGGGCCACGCCGACCAGGTGGCGAAGATTTTCCTCAAGGAACTGCTGCGCAACGGCACCACCACCGCCCTGGTGTTCGGCAGCGTGCACCCGGAATCGGTCAATGCTTTGTTCGAGGAAGCCGAGCGCCTGGACCTGCGCCTGATTGCCGGCAAGGTGATGATGGACCGCAACGCTCCGGACTACCTGACCGACACCGCCGAGTCCGGCTATGCCGAAAGCAAGGCACTGATCGAGCGCTGGCACGGCAAGGGCCGCCTGCACTATGCAGTCACCCCGCGCTTCGCCCCGACCAGTACGCCTGAACAGCTGGCGCTGGCCGGCCAATTGCTGAAGGAGCACCCGGGCGTGTACATGCACACGCACCTGTCGGAAAACCTCAAGGAGATCGATTGGGTCAAGTCGCTGTTCCCCGAGCAGAAGGGTTATCTCGACGTATACGACCACTTCGAGCTGCTGGGCGAACGCTCGGTATTCGCCCATGGCGTGCACCTGTGCGATGACGAATGCCAGCGCCTGGCCGAAACCGGCTCGGCCGTGGCCTTCTGCCCCACCTCCAACCTGTTCCTGGGCAGCGGCCTGTTCAACCTGCCCCAGGCCGAGCGTTTCAAGGTCAATGTAGGCTTGGGCACCGACGTTGGCGCCGGCACCAGCTTCTCGCTGCTCAACACCCTGAACGAAGCGTACAAGGTGATGCAGCTGCAGGGCGCGCGCCTGCACCCCTACAAGTCACTGTACCTGGCCACCCTTGGCGGCGCCCGCGCGCTGCGCCTGGACGACCGCATCGGCAGCCTGCGCCCGGGCAACGATGCCGACTTTGTGGTACTGGACTACAAGGCCACGCCACTGCTGGACTACCGCATCCAACAGTCCAACAGCATCGAGGAAACCCTGTTCGTGCTAACCACCCTCGGCGACGACCGCACTGTGCGTGAAACCTACGCCGCCGGGCGTTGCGTGCACCAGCGCTAAGGTTCTTTTGCCAAGCCCCGGTACAGTGCGCCGCCGATCGCAGCACCGATCAGCGGCGCCACCCAGAACAGCCAAAGCTGTTGCAGGGCCCAGCCACCGACGAACAAGGCCGGCCCCGTGCTACGCGCGGGGTTGACCGAGGTATTGGTCACCGGGATCGAGATCAGGTGGATCAGGGTCAGGGCCAGGCCAATGGCGATCGGTGCAAAACCCGCAGGCGCCCGGGCATCGGTGGCACCCATGATCACCACCAGGAACATCGCCGTCATAACCACCTCACTAGCAAAGCCCGCCCCGAGCGTGTAGCCGCCGGGCGAGTGGTCGGCGTAGCCGTTCGAAGCCAATCCCGCAGACAGCTCGAAACCTGCCTTGCCGCTGGCGATGAGGTAGATCACACCTGCCGCCAGGGTGGCGCCGATCACCTGGGCGATCACGTAGGGCAACAGCTCTTTGGCCGGGAAGCGCCCGCCCACCACCAGCCCGAACGACACGGCGGGGTTGAGGTGACAGCCGGAGATATGACCGATGGCAAAGGCCATGGTCAGCACGGTAAGGCCGAAGGCGAAGGCGACGCCAAGTACACCGATGCCGATGGGGGAACTGGCGGCGAGTACCGCACTGCCACAGCCGCCAAGCACCAGCCAGAAGGTGCCGACCAGCTCGGCACCCATGCGTTTACCGAGGGACATGCTCATGAATCCTTTCCTCAAGAAGTTGAACGCAACGGACGCGCAAGCCCAACTGCTTGATGAAGGTTTGCTCACAAGAATTTAGCAGACGTTTGGTCAACTGCGAGAGATGGCCGTACTGCTTGTGGGAGCGGGTTTACCCGCGAACAAGGCGACACGGTGTATGGCACCGGCTGCGCCGGTGTTCGCGGGTGAACCCGCTCCCACAACGGCGCACTAATTTCACTTCAGCAAACGATCAACCCTTGGCAGAAACCTTGGGCTTTTTCAGCAGATGCGAGAACACCGCATGCAGATCGTCCGAGGCACTCTCCTCGTCCAGGTTCAGCTTGCTGTCGATGTGGTCCATGTGGTGCATCATCAGGCTCACCGCCTGCTCGGCATCGCGCGCCTCGATGGCATCGATCAGCTGCATGTGTTCGTCATACGAGCAATGCGAACGGTTGCCGCTTTCGTACTGGGCAATGATCAGCGAAGTCTGCGACACCAGGCTGCGCTGGAAGCTGACCAGCGGCGCATTACCCGCGGCCTCGGCCAGCTTGAGGTGGAATTCGCCGGAAAGACGAATGCCGGCACCGCGGTCACCACGGGAAAAGCTGTCGCGCTCCTCACGCACCATCTGCCGCAGCTCGTTGAGCTGCTCGAGGGTAGCGTGCTGCACGGCCAGTTCGGTAATGGCCCTTTCGACCATGCGCCGGGAGAAGAACACCTGGCGGGCCTCTTCCACCGTAGGGCTGGCAACCACCGCGCCGCGGTTCGGCCGCAACAGCACCACGCTTTCGTGGGCCAGACGCGACAAGGCGCGGCGGATGATGGTGCGGCTGACGCCGAATATCTCGCCCAGCGCTTCCTCGCTCAACTTGGTGCCCGGTGCCAGACGCTGCTCGAGGATCGCCTCGAAAATATGCGCGTAGACGATGTCGTCCTGGGTACCACTGCGGCCGGCCTTGCCGGTACGCGCAGGTTTCTTCAGAGGTTGCAGCTGTTCGTTCATGGGCTCTCGAGGCACGAAGGAAAGTATGGCGCCATTGTACACAGGCTGAGCCGTTTCTGCAGGTGGCCTTTTACCTATATAGCCGTTGTACGACGCATTGCGCACACAAAAGATAAAACATTATTTGCATTCTTTGTACACAAAAGGATAATCCACCGAGCAACTTCTTGACCCTAAAGTCAATAAACCGGTCAGACGTCTGCCTTCCCTCGCGGAGCCGCCAAGTGCATTGCGCAGGCCCCTGGCTCCATAACAACAAGAAAGACTTGAGGAGTACTCGCTGTGGAAAGCCGCAAATCCGAAGCCCCTACGCTGGATCTTGCCCCACCGCTCGAAACGAGCTGGCTGGAGCGGATTTTCAAACTCAAGCAACACGGCAGCACCGTCAGAACCGAAATGATCGCCGGGGTGACCACCTTCATCACCATGGCCTACATCATCTTCGTCAACCCCAACATCATGGCCGACGCCGGCATCGACCACGGTGCCGCTTTCGTCGCCACTTGCATCGCCGCCGCGCTGGGCTGCCTGCTGATGGGCCTGTACGCCAACTGGCCGGTAGGCCTGGCACCAGGCATGGGGCTTAACGCCTTCTTCACCTACACCGTGGTCGGCACCATGGGCTACAACTGGGAAACGGCACTGGGGGCGGTGTTCGTCTCGGGCGTGCTGTTCATGTTCCTGACCTTGTCGAAAGTGCGCGAATGGTTGCTCAACAGCATCCCGGTCAGCCTGCGCCATGCCATGGGGGCCGGCGTCGGATTGTTTCTCGGGCTGATCGGCCTGAAGACGGCAGGCATCATCGTCGACAGCCCCGCTACCCTGATCAAGCTGGGTTCGCTGCATGAGCCAGGGCCACTGCTGGCAGCCGTGTGCTTCCTGCTGATTGCCATCCTCAGCTACAAGCGGGTGTTTGGGGCGATCCTGATCAGCATCATTGGTGTCACCCTGGCGGGTTGGGGGCTGGGCCTGGTCAAGTTCGGCGGGGTAATGTCGATGCCGCCGAGCCTGGCACCGACCTGGATGGCGATGGATGTGGCTGGCGTGTTCAACGTCAGCATGATCAGCGTGGTGCTGGCGTTTCTGTTCGTGCATATGTTCGACACCGCCGGCACGCTGATGGGCGTGGCGCAGCGCGCCAACCTGGTGGCGCCGGACGGGCGCATCGAGAACCTGTCCAAAGCGCTGAAGGCAGACAGTGCTTCGAGCGTGTTCGGCGCCGTGGTCGGTGTGCCGCCGGTGACCAGCTATGTGGAGAGTGCTGCGGGTGTCGCAGCGGGTGGCCGCACTGGCCTGACCGCCGTGGTGGTCGGCCTGCTGTTCATTGCCGCAATGTTCTTCGCGCCGCTGGCCGGGATGATTCCCGCCTATGCCACTGCCGGCGCACTGATCTACGTGGCGATGCTGATGATGGGCAGCATGGCGCATATCCACTGGGACGAAGCTACCGACAGCATTCCAGCGATCGTCACGGTCATCATGATGCCGCTGACCTTCTCGGTCGCCGATGGTATTGCGTTGGGCTTCATCAGCTACGTCGCGTTGAAGGCGGGTACCGGCAAGTACAAGGAAATCTCGGCCAGCCTGTGGGTGCTGTGCGCAATCTTCATTGCCAAGTTCGTGTTCCTCTGAGCCCTGCTGCACCAACCAAGGGCGCCTCGGCGCCCTTTCTTTATTGCTACAGCCTGTACCGACCTCTTCGCGGGCTTGCCCGCTCCCACAGGATCACCACAGCCTTAAAACCCGGCTCCGTACCTGTGGGAGCGGGCAAGCCCGCGAAGAGGTCGGTGCAGGCGATACAAAAACAGCAGACGAAAAAAAGCCCGCCAGTGTGAGAGCGGGCCAAAGGACCTACGAAGATTCTTCTAGCGACCAACTAGCTTCCACGATAGGTCGAATAGCTGTACGGCGAGATCAGCAGCGGCACGTGGTAGTGCTCCTGCTGCTCGTCGATGCCAAAGCGCAGCACGACAACATCCAGGAACGCCTGGGCTGGCAGCTGTACACCGCGAGCGCGGTAGTAGTCGCCAGCGCTGAACTGCAGCTGGTAGACGCCGGTACGGTAGTCGTCACCCTGCAGCAGCGGCGCGTCGACGCGGCCATCGCTGTTGGTCAGGGCAGTGTTCACCAGCTCCAGCTGCTGGCCTTCGACACGGTAAAGCTCGACCTTGATCGAGCTGCCCGGGCAGCCATGCGCGGCATCCAGTACGTGTGTGGTCAAACGTCCCATTGCTTGTCGCCTCTTGTTCAATCTGTGGGCAAAAAATACACGGCCATCATCACGCCAAAGGGCCTGCGATGTGCGGGAATGACGCCATTAAGACATTCCATCGCAAAATTGTACACAATTTTTTGAGCCCATGCGTCGCACCCGCCGTTTCTTGCCCATTAACGACCCATCGGTCGCAAATACAGGCACGACAAAGTCGCCAACGTCATTAGCTGACCAATCAGGCAGGTTTCTTGCACTGTTTTTCCAGGTCGCTTCGAGGCGACAAAAGGGAAGAAATGCGGAAAAACAGGCTTACAAAAGATTTCAGAAGTTGTATACAATCAGCCCATCCGGTGGTGCGACATACCGACGCGGCCCGCCCACCACCCGCACTAACGCACAAGAAGGAAGACTGCAGTGAGCGCTGACTACCCTCGCGACCTGATCGGTTACGGCAACAACCCTCCTCACCCGCAATGGCCGGGCAACGCTCGCATCGCGCTGTCTTTCGTCCTCAACTACGAGGAAGGTGGCGAACGCAACATCCTGCACGGTGACAAGGAGTCCGAAGCTTTCCTCTCGGAAATGGTCGCCGCCCAGCCATTGCAGGGCGTGCGCAACATGAGCATGGAATCGCTGTACGAGTACGGCAGCCGTGCCGGCGTGTGGCGCCTGCTGAAACTGTTCAAGGACAGTGGCGTGCCGCTGACCATCTTCGCCGTGGCCATGGCCGCCCAGCGCCACCCCGACGTGATCCGCGCCATGGCCGAGGCCGGCCATGAAATCTGCAGCCACGGCTACCGCTGGATCGACTACCAGTACATGGACGAGGCCCAGGAGCGCGAGCACATGCTCGAAGCGATCCGCATCCTCACCGAAATCACCGGCGAGCGCCCGCTGGGCTGGTACACCGGCCGCACCGGCCCGAACACCCGCCGCCTGGTGATGGAAGAAGGTGGCTTCCTGTACGACAGCGACACCTATGACGACGACCTGCCCTACTGGGAGCCGAACAACCCTACCGGCAAGCCGCACCTGGTGATCCCCTACACCCTCGACACCAACGACATGCGCTTTACCCAGGTACAGGGCTTCAACTGCGGCGAGCAGTTCTTCCAGTACCTGAAGGACGCATTCGATGTGCTGTACGCCGAAGGCGCCGAGGCCCCGAAGATGCTGTCCATCGGCCTGCACTGCCGCCTGGTCGGCCGTCCGGCACGCCTGGCCGCACTGAAGCGCTTCGTCGATTACGCAAAAAGCCATGACCAGGTCTGGTTCGCCCGTCGCGTGGACATCGCCCGCCACTGGCACGCCACCCACCCGTACAAGAAAGAGAACGCCTGATGACAGCCTTCAAAACCCTCAAGCCATCCGCCCTGAGCCGTGACGCCTTCGTCGAGGCATTCGCCGACATCTACGAGCACTCGCCGTGGGTAGCCGAAAAAGCCTATGACCTGGGCCAACTGGGCGAGCTGGACGAGATCGAGGCGCTGCACCAGCGCATGAGCGACATCCTGCTCAGCGCCAACCACGCCGACCAGCTGGCGCTGATCAACGCTCACCCGGACCTGGCCGGCAAGGCCGCCATCCAGGGCGAGCTGACCGAATCGAGCACCAACGAGCAGGCCGGCGCCGGTATTCACCAGTGCACCGCCGAAGAGTTCGCCCGTTTCACCGAGCTGAACGACGCCTACAAGGCCAAGTTCCAGTTCCCGTTCATCATGGCGGTAAAAGGCAGCAACCGGCACCAGATCCTCGCCTCCTTCGAAAAACGCATTCACAACGATGCCGATGCCGAATTCAAGGAAGCCCTGGCGCAGATCAACCTGATCGCCCTGTTCCGCCTGCTGCAGCTGTAAAGCCGCCGCAACGCTTGAGCCTTATCCAGAACAACGAACATAGAAGAGATATCCGCATGCGCACCCTGATGATCGAGCCCCTGACCAAAGAAGCCTTCGCCCCCTTCGGAGACGTGATCGAAACCGACGGCAGCGACCACTTCATGATCAACAACGGCTCGACCATGCGCTTCCACAAGCTCGCCACGGTCGAAACCGCCGAGCCTGAAGACAAGGCGATCATCAGCATCTTCCGCGCCGACGCGCTGGACATGCCGCTGACCGTGCGCATGCTGGAACGCCATCCGCTGGGCAGCCAGGCTTTCATTCCGCTGCTCGGCAACCCCTTTCTGATCGTGGTCGCGCCAGTTGGCGATGCACCTGTATCAGGCTTGGTCCGAGCCTTCCGCAGTAATGGCAGGCAGGGCGTTAATTACCATCGCGGCGTCTGGCACCACCCGGTGCTGACGATCGAAAAGCGGGATGACTTCCTGGTGGTTGATCGCAGTGGTTCCGGCAACAACTGCGACGAGCATTACTTCACCGAGGAACAGATGCTGGTCCTCAATCCCCACCAATAAGAAAAGGTCGGTCATTCAAGGGCTTTGCCCGAGCGGGTGACCGGCAAGAGGTACATACTGTGGAAGCACACCTTCACGAATGGCTGAACCTGAGCATTCGCTGGGTTCACATGATCACCGGTGTCGCCTGGATCGGTGCATCGTTCTACTTCGTCTGGCTGGAGAACCACCTGAACCGAAGCAACCCGCGCGATGGGTTGTCGGGTGATCTCTGGGCAATTCACGGCGGTGGTATCTACCACCTGGAGAAATACAAGCTCGCCCCCCCGAAAATGCCCGAGAACCTGCACTGGTTCAAATGGGAAGCCTATTTCACCTGGATGTCCGGTATCGCCCTGTTGTGCGTGGTGTTCTACTGGAACCCGGCCCTGTACCTGCTGGCCCCT
This sequence comes from Pseudomonas sp. B10(2017), assembly GCF_002113295.1. Taxonomy (NCBI): domain Bacteria; kingdom Pseudomonadati; phylum Pseudomonadota; class Gammaproteobacteria; order Pseudomonadales; family Pseudomonadaceae; genus Pseudomonas; species Pseudomonas sp. B10(2017). The sequence continues at coordinate 26,818 of NZ_NEJU01000011.1, read as the reverse complement.
GGCAGCACCCTCAGCGGTGCCGAAGGCGTGGCCATCGGTATCGGCTCGCTGATCGCCGGCTGGTTCATCTACGACTTCCTGTGCGATTCGCCCCTGGGCAAGAAACCAGCGCTACTCGGTGCCGTACTGTTCGTGCTGATCATCGCCGCGTGCTGGGGCTTCAGCCTGGTGTTCAGCGGGCGTGGTGCATACCTGCACACCGGCGCGATCATCGGCACCATCATGGTCGGCAACGTGTTCCGCATCATCATGCCGGCCCAGCGCCAGCTGGTGGCTGCGATCGAGAACAACCAGACCCCGGACCCGGTACTGCCGGCCAAGGGCCTGCTGCGCTCGCGCCACAACAACTACTTCACCTTGCCGGTGCTGTTCATCATGATCAGCAACCACTTCCCGAGCACCTACGGTAGCCAGTACAACTGGCTGATCCTGGCCGGTATCGCAGTAGCCGCGGTCCTGATCCGCCACTACTTCAACACCCGCCACGACAGCAACAAGTACGCCTGGACCCTGCCGGTCGGCGCCCTGGCGATGATCTGCCTGGCCTACGTCACCGGTCCGAAACCGATGGCCGTCAGCCCTGAGCAAGCCGCGGCGAAGGTCGAGTACCAGCCACTGCCCGCGACCGCTGTAGGTGGCAAGACCGCTGCCGAGCAACGCGCCGAGGAGGCCGCCAAGGCTGCCGCAGCGCCTGCCGCACCGGCAGAAGCCCCTGCCCAGGCCACGGCCCAGGCTGGCGGCGAGAGCTTCGACAAGATCCACAATGTCATCCAGGAACGCTGCACCGTGTGCCACTCGTCCAAGCCGACCAGCCCACTGTTCAGCGCCGCCCCTGCCGGCGTGATGTTCGACACCCCGCAGCAGATCCAGGCCCAGGCCGCGCGCATCCAGGCGCAAGCGGTCGCCAGCCAGATCATGCCGCTGGGCAACATCACCCAGATGACCACCGAAGAGCGCAAGCTGGTCGGTGACTGGATCGCCAAAGGCGCCCCGGTCAACTGAAACACAATTGTCGGGATAACACCGCCCCTGTAGGAGCGGGTTCACCCGCGAAGAGGCCGGCACTCCCGGCCTCTGTTTCAAGACATACGCAACAAGCAAGCATCGAGCGTTCAGCCTCAAGCGGGAACCTCAGGCTTTCTTAACCGGAAGCCTGCCGCCTGAGGCCGGCGCTTGGATCCGAGAATAAAAACAAAACTCGAGGTGCTGCATGTCCGAGTCACGCAAGGCGTATATCCCTGTTGCGCCGCCGCGCGAGCCCTTGCCCCTGTTCCAACTGATCCTGGTTGGCCTGCAACACGTTCTGCTGATGTACGGCGGCGCCATCGCCGTGCCATTGATCATCGGCCAGGCCGCCGGGCTGTCCCGTGAAGAAGTCGCTTTTCTGATCAACGCCGACCTGCTGGTCGCTGGCGTCGCCACCATCATCCAGTCCTTCGGTATCGGCCCGGTGGGCATCCGCATGCCGGTGATGATGGGTGCCAGTTTCGCTGCCGTCGGCAGCATGGTGGCCATGGCCGGCATGCCCGGCGTAGGCCTGCAGGGGATCTTCGGTGCCACCATCGCCGCCGGGTTCTTCGGCATGCTGATCGCGCCGTTCATGTCCAAGGTCGTACGCTTCTTCCCGCCACTGGTCACCGGCACGGTGATCACCTCGATTGGCCTGTCGCTGTTCCCGGTGGCAGTCAACTGGGCCGGTGGCGGTCAGGAAGCAGGGACCTTCGGTTCGCCGATCTACCTGCTGGTGGCCGGCCTGGTGCTGGCGGTAATCCTGCTGATCAACCGTTTCATGCGCGGTTTCTGGGTCAACGTGTCGGTGCTGGTGGGAATGGGCCTGGGCTACATCCTGGCCGGCTCCATCGGCATGGTCGACCTGTCGGGCCTGAACGACGCACCGTGGCTGCAAGTGGTGACCCCACTGCACTTCGGCATGCCGACCTTCAGCCTGGCGCCGATCCTGTCGATGTGCCTGGTGGTGGTGATCATCTTCGTCGAGTCCACGGGCATGTTCCTGGCCCTGGGCAAGGTGACCGATCGTGAAGTTACCCCGGGGATGCTGCGCCGCGGCTTGCTGTGCGATGCTGGCGCGTCGTTCATCGCCGGCTTCTTCAACACCTTTACCCACTCCTCGTTCGCCCAGAACATCGGCCTGGTGCAGATGACCGGGGTGCGCTGCCGCTATGTCACCATCGTGGCCGGTGCCCTGCTGATCCTGCTCAGCCTGCTGCCCAAGGCGGCCTTCCTGATTGCCTCGATCCCGCCTGCAGTACTGGGCGGCGCGTCCATCGCCATGTTCGGCATGGTCACCGCCACCGGGATCAAGATTCTCCAGGAGGCGGACATCGGCGACCGTCGCAACCAGTTGCTGGTCGCGGTGAGCGTCGGCTTCGGGTTGATCCCCGTGGTACGTCCGGAGTTCTTCGCCCAGATGCCCCAGTGGATGGAACCCATCACCCACAGTGGTATCGCCATGGCCACGGTCAGTGCCCTGGTGTTGAACGTGCTGTTCAACATCCTGGGTGGTGCCGACCGTGCGGTGCAAAACGACGCCTGTCACCAGCATTGAGCACAGGGGGGCGGCGCACTGCCGCCCCACCTCGAATTCGCCGTAAACGCTACACCGTCGGCCCGCCGGAATGGGCCGTCCGGGGCGCCTGCGCGCCAAAAAAACCAAACAAAAACAATAAGTCCGGGAACCACAACATGAAACGCATCACCTCGTCCCTCTTGCTGGGCAGCAGCCTGCTGGCCACCGTCCCCGCCCACGCTGGCGAATGGCTGCAGTGGCATGGCGAAAGCCTGACCTACCTGTACGGCAAGGATTTCAAGGTCAACCCACGCATCCAGCAGACAGTGACCTTCGAGCACGCCAACAAATGGAAGTACGGCGATACCTTCATGTTCGTCGACAAGATCTTCTACAACGGCAAGCCCGACCCGGGCAAAGGCGTGACCACCTACTACGGTGAGTTCAGCCCGCGCCTGTCGTTCGGCAAGATCTTCGACCAGAAGCTGGCGTTCGGCCCGATCAAGGATGTACTGCTGGCCATGACCTACGAGCGTGGCGAGGGCGACAACGAGGCCTACCTGATCGGCCCCGGCTTCGACCTGGACATACCCGGCTTCAACTACTTCACCCTCAACTTCTACCTGCGCAACACCGAAGGTAGCCGCCCCGGTGACAATGTCTGGCAGATCACCCCAGCCTTCTCGTACACCATTCCGGTGGGCAAATCCGACATTCTGATCGACGGTTACATGGACTGGGTGGTCGACAACGACCAGACCCGCCGCGGTACCTACCATGCCAACCTGCAGTTCAACCCACAGGTCAAGTACGACCTGGGCAAAGCCCTGAACCTGGGCGCCAAGCAGCTGTACGTGGGCATCGAGTACAGCTACTGGAAGGACAAGTACGGCATCGACAGCCAAGGCAACATCGACAGCAACCAGAGCGTCACCAGTGCCCTGATCAAGGTGCACTTCTAGAAAACTGACCGAACGCACAAGTTTGATCCACCCTGCTCCAGGACGGAGCACTTGAGGCAAGGCGCGCAAGCCAGTAATCTGCGCGCCCCCTCGATCAGGGCAGAAGGGATTCTGTCTGCGTTTACTGACCGCTCAGTCAATGAATACGGGCGGTTGGCCAACGTGTTGCCAGCCTGAAAGACCCTTTTCATCCGTTCAGAACGAAGTCGAGCAGGAAGGTTTTGCCAGCCCAGGAAAGTTGGCTCAACCCTTGCCAAACAGCTGTGGCCTATCGAAAAAAGCTGACTCGCAAGACAAAAAAGCGCCAACAACAAGCGCTGACAATAGATCAATCAAGGGAGCGACACTCGCAATGCGTACCATCAACAGCCTGATCCTCGCCGGCGGCCTGCTGGCCTGTGGCACCACCTTCGGCGGCGACCTGCTGCAGTGGCAGAACAACAGCCTGACCTACCTGTGGGGCAAGAACTTCAAGGTCAACCCGTCGATCCAGCAAACCGTGACCTTCGAGCACGCTGATGGCTGGAAGTACGGCGACAACTTCATCTTTGTCGACAAGATCTTCTACCAGGGCCAGAAAGATGAGGGCAATGGCCCGAACACCTACTACGGCGAAATCAGCCCGCGCCTGTCGTTCGGCAAGATCTTCGACCAGAAGCTGGCCTTCGGCCCGGTCAAGGACGTGCTGCTGGCGATGACCTACGAGTTCGGCGAAGGTGATACCGAGTCGTACCTGATCGGCCCGGGCTTCGACCTGGACATCCCTGGCTTCGACTACTTCCAGTTGAACTTCTACAACCGCACCACCGACGGCAGCCGCGCTGGCGACAACGTATGGCAGATCACCCCGGTATGGTCGTACACCATTCCGGTCGGTTCGTCCGATGTGCTGATCGACGGTTTCATGGACTGGGTGGTGGACAACGACGAGAACCGCCGCGGCACCTATCAGGCCAACCTGCACTTCAATCCGCAGATCAAGTATGACCTGGGCAAGGCCCTGCACCTGGGCGAGAAGCAGCTGTATGTGGGTGTGGAATACGACTACTGGAAGAACAAGTACGGCATCAAGGACAGCGATGCCTTCACCACTGATCAGAACACCATGAGCTTCCTGGTCAAGGTTCACTTCTGATCTGAGTAAAGGGGCCGCCTTGCGGCCCATTCGCGGGTAAACCCGCTCCCACAGGGTCCGCACCGGGTTCATGGCAGACGTTATACATGTGGGAGCGGGTTCATCCGCGAACCGGGGCGAAGCCGCGGCCAGGCAGCATCAACTGGCCGGCCGAACCGCCCGCCACAGTTTCCCCGCAATGCCCACCACGGCCAGCACCACGGCACCGGCCACAACCCCGACACCGCCGTTCAGCAGCGCCACGGTAAACGCCCCACCACGTCCTTCACTGAATGCCTCGATGGCATGATGCAGAGGCTCGATGCCATGCACCAGGATCCCGCCACCGACCAGGAACATGGCCGCCGTGCCGATCACCGACAGGCTCTTCATCATGTACGGCGCGGCCCGCAGAATACCGCTCCCCACCGCCCTGGCCAGGCGTGAAGCCTTCTGGGTCATCCACAGCCCCAGGTCATCGAGCTTGACGATACCACCCACCAGCCCGTACACGCCGATGGTCATGACCACCGCGATGCCCGACAGCACGACGATCTGCTGGGTCAACGGCGAGTCGGCAACAATGCCCAGAGTGATGGCGATGATTTCCGCCGAAAGGATGAAGTCGGTACGTACCGCCCCCTTGATCTTGGCTTTCTCGAACGCCACCAGGTCGACGTTGGCATCGGCCACCGCCACCTTGCGCGCTTCATGCTCGGCGTCATCCTCGGCCTTGCTGTGCAGGAACTTGTGCGCCAGTTTCTCGAAGCCTTCGAAGCACAGGTATGCACCGCCCAGCATCAACAATGGCGTCACCGCCCACGGGATGAACGCACTGATCAGCAGCGCCGCCGGCACCAGGATGGCCTTGTTCACCAGCGACCCTTTGGCCACCGCCCACACCACAGGCAGCTCGCGCTCGGCACGCACCCCGGTGACCTGCTGGGCATTGAGCGCCAGGTCATCGCCCAGCACGCCTGCGGTCTTTTTCGCCGCCACCTTGGTCATCACCGAGACGTCATCGAGTACCGTGGCGATGTCGTCGATCAGTACCAGTAGACTGCTTCCTGCCATGTTTGCCTGCATCCAGAAGAATAAGTGTCGAGGATTCTAGCCCAAAGCCGCTGCCTTGAGCGCCCGTCGAGCCCGGTGCTACCATGCCCGATCCCTCTTAGAGGTGGCCAGACACGAGGAAGATCCCTGACCATGAGCACCATTCGCGAGCGCAACAAGGAACTGATCCTGCGCGCGGCCAGCGAGGAATTCGCCGACAAGGGCTTCGCCGCCACCAAGACCAGCGATATCGCGGCCAAGGCCGGCCTGCCCAAGCCGAACGTGTATTACTACTTCAAATCCAAGGACAACCTCTACCGCGAGGTCCTGGAAAGCATCATCGCGCCGATCATGCAGGCGTCGACCCCGTTCAATGCCGACGGTGACCCCAAGGAAGTGCTGAGCGCGTACATCCGTTCGAAGATCCGCATTTCCCGCGACCTGCCGCATGCGTCCAAGGTGTTCGCCAGCGAGATCATGCACGGCGCCCCGCACCTGTCGCCGAACCAGGTAGCGCAGCTGAACGAGCAGGCGCGGCATAACATCGAGTGCATCCAGCGCTGGATCGACCGCGGGCAGATCGCCCATGTGGATGCGCATCACCTGATGTTCAGCATCTGGGCTGCGACCCAGACCTACGCCGATTTCGACTGGCAGATCTCTGCGGTGACCGGCAAGGCCAAGCTGGCCGACAGCGATTATGACGCCGCGGCGGAGACCATCATCCGCATGGTGCTCAAGGGGTGTGAGCCTGAGCTAGCCTGACAGGGCCAGTGGGGCTGCCTTGCAGCCCTATCGCCGGCAAGCCAGCTCCCACAGGTACACCACAGTTTTCAAGGTCTGTGGCGGCTCTGTGGGAGCTGGCTTGCCGGCGATAGGGCCGGAACAGGCAATAGAGAATCAGGCTGCTACACCCGCATCCGCCTTCAACCCCACCTCCTCGATCGCACTGATCGCGCACTGCTCGTCGATATCCGACGTATCCCCGCTGATCCCTACCGCACCCAGCACCTTGCCGTCCTGATCACGCACCAGCACACCACCCGGCGCTGGCACAACCGGCCGCTCGCCCAACCCGTTCAGCGCAGCAAAAAACGCCGGCCGTTGCTGCGCGTCCAGCGCCAACAGGCGCGAGCCCTTGCCCAGGGCAATCGCACCCCAGGCCTTGCCAGTGGCCACCTCCGGCCGGATCAGGCTGGCGCCATCCTCGCGCTGCAGCGCCAGCAAGTGGCCGCCGGCATCCAGCACTGCCACGGTCAGTGGCGCGGCGTTGATCTTGCGGCCCGCCGCCAGCGCGGCATTCACCAGGCTGACCGCGACTTTCAGGTTCAAAGCGTTCATGGAAAGGTCCTCTTCTTGTTGTAGAAGCCCTGAGGGCAGGTGAAAAACCGGTAAGCCAATAGAACACAACTGAATCTATTTTTGTATACAATAAATTGAAACGATCGTATGCGAGATTGCAAACACCCGTTTTCACGGGCGCTTGAACGAAAGCGACCTTGTCCGACGAAAACCCGTTGACCTGAGCGGCCAGCCGTGAATACACTCTGGCACAAAGCAAGTTGTATACAATTACAAAATCGATGAGGCACAAACCATGAGCAAAATGAGAGCAATCGATGCAGCCGTTCTGGTCATGCGCCGTGAAGGTGTAGATACCGCGTTCGGCATCCCGGGGGCTGCCATCAACCCGTTGTACTCGGCCCTGAAGAAAGTCGGTGGCATCGATCACGTCCTCGCTCGTCACGTCGAAGGCGCCTCGCACATGGCCGAGGGTTACACCCGCGCCAACCCGGGCAACATCGGCGTGTGCATCGGCACCTCCGGCCCAGCCGGCACCGACATGGTCACCGGCCTGTACAGTGCCTCCGCCGACTCCATCCCGATTCTCTGCATCACCGGCCAGGCACCACGTGCCCGCCTGCACAAGGAAGACTTCCAGGCTGTCGACATCACCAACATCGTCAAGCCGGTCACCAAGTGGGCCACCACCGTCCTGGAACCAGGCCAGGTGCCTTACGCCTTCCAGAAGGCCTTCTATGAAATGCGCACCGGCCGCCCAGGCCCGGTACTGATCGACCTGCCGTTCGACGTGCAGATGGCGGAAATCGAATTCGACATCGACGCCTACGAACCGCTGCCAGTACACAAGCCATCCGCCACCCGCGTACAGGCCGAAAAAGCCCTGGCCCTGCTCAATGACGCCGAGCGCCCGCTGCTGGTAGCCGGTGGCGGCATCATCAACGCCGACGCCAGCGACAAACTGGTCGAGTTCGCCGAACTGACCGGTGTACCGGTAATCCCGACCCTGATGGGCTGGGGCACCATCCCGGATGACCACGCACAGATGGTCGGCATGGTCGGCCTGCAGACTTCGCACCGCTATGGCAACGCCACCCTGCTGAAATCCGACCTGGTGTTCGGTATCGGTAACCGCTGGGCCAACCGCCACACCGGCTCCGTCGACGTCTACACCGAAGGCCGCAAGTTCGTGCACGTGGACATCGAGCCGACCCAGATCGGCCGCGTGTTCACCCCGGACCTGGGTATCGTTTCCGACGCCGGCAAGGCACTGGACGTGTTCCTCGAAGTGGCCCGCGAGTGGAAAGCCGCCGGCAAGCTGAAATGCCGCAAGGCCTGGCTGCAAGACTGCCAGGAGCGCAAGGCCACCCTGCAGCGCAAGACCCACTTCGACAACGTGCCGGTCAAGCCGCAGCGCGTCTACGAAGAAATGAACCAGGTATTCGGCAAGGACACCTGCTACGTCAGCACCATCGGTCTGTCGCAGATCGCCGGCGCGCAGTTCCTGCACGTGTACAAGCCACGCCACTGGATCAACTGCGGCCAGGCCGGCCCGCTGGGCTGGACCATCCCTGCCGCCCTCGGTGTGGTCAAGGCCGATCCGAAGCGCAAGGTGGTCGCGCTGTCAGGTGACTACGACTTCCAGTTCATGATCGAAGAGCTGGCGGTGGGCGCACAGTTCAACCTGCCATACGTGCACGTACTGGTGAACAACGCCTACCTGGGCCTGATCCGTCAGGCGCAACGTGGCTTCGACATGGATTACTGTGTTCAACTGGCGTTCGAGAACATCAACTCGACCGACGCCGCCACGTACGGTGTCGACCATGTCGCCGTGGTCGAAGGCCTGGGCTGCAAGGCCATTCGTGTGTTCGAGCCGGCCGAGATCGCCCCTGCCCTGCTCAAGGCACAGAAGATGGCCGAAGAGTTCCGCGTACCGGTGGTGGTCGAAGTGATTCTCGAACGTGTGACCAACATTTCCATGGGCACCGAGATCAACGCGGTCAACGAGTTCGAAGACCTGGCCCTGGTCGGCAACGACGCGCCAACCGCCATCTCGCTGCTGGACTGATCGCCTGACGCCCCCGTGCCGGCCCCTACCTGAGGGCGCCGGGGGCCTTCATCGCAAGGAGACACAACATGCCTCGCTTCGCTGCCAACCTGTCCATGCTGTTCACCGAACAGGACTTCCTGGCCCGCTTCAAGGCTGCTGCCGATGCTGGTTTCAGCGGCGTCGAATACCTCTTCCCTTACGACTTCAGCGCTGCCGAGATCAAGCAGCAGCTGGACGCCAACGGCCTGACCCAGGTGCTGTTCAACCTGCCGGCGGGCGATTGGGCCAAGGGTGAGCGCGGTATCACCTGCCACCCTGACCGTGTCGAGGAATTCCGCGCCGGTGTCGACAAGGCCATCGAATACGCCAAGGTGCTGGGTAACACCCAGGTCAACGCCTTGGCCGGCATTCGCCCACAAGGCCCGGACTGCGCCACCGTGCGCAAGACCTTCGTGGAAAACCTGCGCTACGCCGCGGACAAGCTGAAAGCCGCCGGGATCCGTCTGGTCATGGAAATGATCAACACCCGCGACATCCCCGGCTTCTACCTGAACACCACCAAACAGGCCCTGGAAATCCAGGCCGAGGTTGGCAGCGACAACCTGTTCCTGCAGTACGACATCTACCACATGCAGATCATGGAAGGTGACCTGGCTCGTACCATGGAAGCCAACCTGAAACTGATCAACCACATCCAGCTGGCCGACAACCCCGGCCGCAACGAGCCAGGCACCGGCGAGATCAACTACCGCTTCCTGTTCGAGCACCTGGACCGCATCGGCTACCAGGGCTGGGTGGGCGCGGAGTACAAGCCGCTGACCACCACCGAAGCGGGCCTGGGCTGGCTGAAGACCCATAACGCAATCTGAACGGCTGAACGCTAGCCCCCTGTGAAACACGAAACCCTGTGGGAGCGGGCACGCCCGCGAACACCGGCATAGCCGGTGCCATCCACCGAGTCGCCTGTTTCGCGGGCATGCCCGCTCCCACAGGGATTGCGGTCTGCTTGAGACATCACAAATATAAAGAGGCACATTGTCATGGCTAAAATCGGTTTCATCGGCACCGGCATCATGGGCAAGCCCATGGCTCAGAACCTGCAGAAAGCAGGTCACAGCATCTTCGTTTCCACTCACCACGACGCTGCCCCGGCCGACCTGATCGCCGCCGGTGCCGTGGCCCTGGCCAACCCGAAGGAAGTTGCCCAGGAAGCCGAGTTCATCATTGTCATGGTCCCCGACACCCCGCAGGTCGAAAGCGTCCTGTTCGGTGACAACGGCGTGGCCGAAGGCGTGGGCCCGAACAAGGTCGTGATCGACATGAGCTCGATCTCCCCTACCGCTACCAAAGCCTTCGCCGAGAAGATCAAGGCCACTGGCGCTGCCTACCTGGACGCCCCGGTGTCCGGCGGCGAAGTCGGTGCCAAGGCCGCGACCCTGAGCATCATGGTCGGCGGCTGCCCGAAAGCCTTCGAACGCACCCTGCCGCTGTTCGAAGCCATGGGCAAGAACATCACCCGCGTCGGTGGCAATGGCGACGGCCAGACCGCCAAGGTGGCCAACCAGATCATCGTTGCCCTGAACATCCAGGCCGTTGCCGAAGCCCTGCTGTTCGCCGCAAAGAACGGCGCCGACCCGGCCAAGGTACGTGAAGCACTGATGGGCGGCTTCGCCTCGTCGAAGATCCTCGAAGTACACGCCGAGCGCATGATCAAGGGCACCTTCGACCCAGGCTTCCGCATCAACCTGCACCAGAAGGACCTGAACCTGGCCCTGCAGGGTGCCAAGGAACTGGGCATCAACCTGCCCAACACCTCCAATGCCCAGCAAGTGTTCAACACCTGCCAGGCCCTGGGCGGCGGCAACTGGGACCACTCGGCGCTGATCAAAGGCCTGGAGCACATGGCCAACTTCTCGATCCGCGACGACAAGTAATTCGAATTCGGGGGCTGCTGCGCAGCCCAATCGCCGGCAAGCCAGCTCCCACAGGGACCGCACAATCCCTCAATCCTGTGGTGTACCTGTGGGAGCTGGCTTGCCGGCGATGAATTCAACACCGCTGAACCTGCGACCACAGGTTCAAAGGTGGCACCGAGCAACACCCGCCCCTGGTTCAGCCTGCACGGAGGCAGTTCCAGGGGCGTTTTTGATTTTGCAGAACAACAATAATTGGGAGCCTGCCATGTCGGTCGATCCGCAAAAACTTCTCCGCGAGCTGTTCGACACAGCCATCGCCGCCGCCCACCCCCGTCAAGTCCTCGAACCCTACCTGCCCGCCGACCGCAGCGGCCGGGTCATCGTCATCGGTGCCGGCAAGGCCGCAGCCGCCATGGCCGAAGTGGTCGAGAAAAGCTGGCAGGGCGAAGTCTCCGGGCTTGTTGTCACACGGTACGGTCACGGCGCCAACTGCCAGAAGATCGAGGTGGTCGAAGCCGCCCACCCGGTCCCCGATGCCGCCGGCCTGGCCGTGGCCAAGCGCGTGCTGGAACTGGTCAGCAACCTCACTGAAGACGACCGCGTCATCTTCCTGTTGTCCGGCGGTGGCTCGGCGCTGCTGGCCCTGCCTGCCGAAGGCCTGACCCTGGCCGACAAGCAACAGATCAACAAGGCGCTGCTAAAATCCGGCGCCACCATCGGCGAGATGAACTGCGTGCGCAAGCACCTCTCGGCGATCAAGGGCGGCCGCCTGGCCAAGGCCTGCTGGCCGGCCACGGTGTACACCTATGCCATTTCCGATGTACCGGGCGACCTCGCCACGGTGATCGCCTCCGGCCCTACCGTGGCCGACCCAAGCACCTCGGCCGATGCCCTGGCCATCCTCAAGCGCTACGACATCGAAGCGCCCAAGGCCGTCATCGACTGGCTCAACAACCCAGCCTCGGAAACCGTCAAGGCCGATGACCCGGCCCTGGCCCGCAGCCATTTCCAGCTGATCGCCAAGCCCCAGCAGTCGCTCGAAGCCGCCGCGGTCAAAGCCCGCCAGGCCGGGTTCAGCCCGCTGATCCTCGGCGACCTGGAAGGCGAATCACGCGAAGTGGCCAAGGTGCACGCCGGTATCGCCCGGCAGATCGTCCTGCACGGCCAGCCGCTGAAGGCACCCTGCGTGATCCTGTCCGGCGGCGAAACCACAGTGACCGTGCGCGGCAATGGCCGCGGCGGGCGCAACGCCGAGTTTCTGCTCAGCCTCACCGAAAGCCTGAAAGGCCTGCCGGGCGTGTACGCCCTGGCCGGTGACACCGACGGTATCGATGGCTCGGAAGAAAACGCCGGCGCCTTCATGACCCCGGCCAGCTACGCCCGCGCCGAAGCCTTGGGCCTGTCGGCCAGCGACGAGCTGGACAACAACAACGGCTACGGCTATTTCGCCGCCCTGGATGCGCTGATCGTCACCGAGCCGACCCGCACCAACGTCAACGACTTCCGCGCCATCCTGATCCTCGAGACTGCCCAATCATGACGCCTGATAAAAAAGTAAAGATCCTCGCCACCCTCGGCCCTGCGATCAAAGGCATCGACGACATCCGCCAACTGGTAGAAGCCGGGGTGAACATCTTCCGCCTCAACTTCAGCCACGGCGAGCACGCCGATCACGCCCTGCGCTACCAGTGGATCCGCGAAGTCGAGCAGCAACTGAACTACCCGCTGGGTATCCTCATGGACCTGCAGGGGCCGAAGCTGCGCGTCGGCCGCTTTGCCGAAGGCAAGGTGCAGCTGCAACGCGGCCAGGCCCTGCGCCTGGACCTGGACAACACCCCGGGCGACAGCCGCCGGGTCAACCTGCCGCACCCCGAGATCATCGCCGCCCTCGAGCCGGGCATGGACCTGCTGCTGGACGACGGCAAGCTGCGCCTGCGCGTCACCGCCAAGCACAGCGACGCCATCGACACCGAAGTACTGGCCGGTGGCGAGCTGTCCGATCGCAAGGGTGTCAACGTGCCGCAAGCGGTGCTCGACCTCTCCCCGCTCACCGAGAAAGACCGCCGCGACCTGGCCTTCGGCCTTGAACTGGGCGTGGACTGGGTTGCCCTTTCGTTCGTGCAGCGCCCCGAAGACATCACCGAAGCACGCCAGCTGATCGGTGACCGTGCCTACCTGATGGCGAAGATCGAAAAACCATCGGCAGTCGAACAGCTGCAAGCCATCGCGCAGCTTGCGGATGCGATCATGGTGGCCCGCGGCGACCTGGGCGTGGAAGTACCGGCCGAAAGCGTGCCGCAGATTCAGAAACGCATCATCGGCACCTGCCGCCAACTGGGCAAGCCGGTGGTGGTGGCTACGCAGATGCTCGAATCCATGCGTTTCTCGCCAGCGCCGACCCGCGCCGAAGTCACCGACGTGGCCAACGCCGTGGCCGAAGGTGCCGATGCGGTGATGCTGTCGGCCGAGACTGCCTCGGGTGAGTACCCGCTGGAAGCCGTGCAGATGATGAGCAAGATCATCCGCCAGGTGGAGAACGGCCCGGATTACCAGGCCCAGCTCGACGTTGGCCGGCCGAAGGCCGAGGCCACCGTGTCGGACGCCATCAGCTGCGCCATCCGCCGTATCAGCGGCATTCTGCCGGTGGCGGTGCTGGTCAACTACAGCGAGTCGGGCGCCTCGACCCTGCGCGCGGCACGCGAGCGGCCACGGGCTCCGATCCTCAACCTGACCCCGAACCTGACCACTGCGCGCCGCCTGAGCGTGGCGTGGGGCGTGCACTCGGTGGTAAACGACCGCCTGCGCCAGGTGGACGAGGTGGTTTCCACTGCGCTGGAGATTGCCCAGGCACAAGGCATGGCCAGCCGTGGCGACACGTTGCTGATCACTGCCGGTGTGCCTTTCGGCAAGCCAGGGTCGACTAACACGCTGCGGATCGAGACCTTGATCTGACCGCATCGCCGGCAAGCCGGCTCCCACAGGGATCGCACCACTTCAAAGGCCTTTGCAATCCCTGTGGGAGCTGGCTTGCCGGCGATTGGAGGGCAAAGCCCTCCTTGTACACAGAAACACCAGAGCTGCGGAAAACCCGAGGCCCAAAGAGGCCCACCGCGCCCCATCAACCTCACTGACTGCCCCGATGTACACCAAAAATTTCGTCAACCCGTGCCCCGACTGGGCCACGGCGTTACTCAACGGCTTCAGCCAGGTGCTGCTGCTGCGTGCCCCCCTGTGCGGCCTGTGCTGCCTGCTGGCCATCCTGCTGACCGCCCCCGGCCTGGTCGGTGGTGCCCTGCTCGGCGCCCTGGCCGGCCTGCTCACCGCCCAGGCACGCGGCTACGACCGTGCCGACCGCCAAGCCGGGCTGTACAGCTACAACGGCGTCCTGATCGGCATCCTGATCAGCGTCGTACTGCCCTGGTCGGCCATCCTGCCGCCATTGATCATCGCCGCTGGCGGCCTGTCCAGCATCATCACCCGCCAATGGCGCAAGCGCGGTGGCAAGCTGTTGATCGCCTACACCGCCCCCTTCGTGCTGCTTGGCTGGGCAGTATTGCTGATAGCCACCCCCTCGCCCAGCGGCTTCGTCGAGGCCGACCCGCTTTACGCGTTGGCGCGTGGCGTGGGCCAGATCTTCCTGCTCGACCAGCCCCTGGCCGGTCTGCTGATCATCATCGGCATGTTCATCGCCAACCCTTATGCCGCAATGTGGGCAGTGATCGGTTCGGCCATCGGCGGCGGCGCGGCACTGCTCACCGACCAGGCGCAAGCCGCCTGGCTGGGCCTGTATGGTTTCAACGCTGCGCTGGCGGCACTGGCGTTCAGCAGGCAGGGTGAAAAGCCGTGGGTGACACTGCTGGCCATTGCCCTGGCCCTGCTGCTGCAACCACTGTTCAAGCTGCTACCGGTGCCCGGCCTGACCGCGCCCTTCGTCGCCGCCTGCTGGCTGATGCACCTGGGCAACCACCTGGCCCAGCCTCGGCAGCGTGACGCCAGCCGCTTGCACAGCTGAAATGCAGCCCCTAGGCTCAGCCCATCGCTTTTGTGGAACGAGCCAATGAACAATCCTGCGAGCCTGCGCGAGCAGCTCTACATCATCGTCTTCCAGACCGATACCGTGGCTGGAAGACGCTTCGACAAGATCCTCCTGCTGATCATCCTGGCCAGCCTGGTTACCGTCATCCTCGACAGCATCGACGAAGTACACCAGGGCTACGCCGGCCTGCTGGCCGGCATCGAGTGGGGCTTTACCGCGATCTTCCTGGCCGAGTACCTCACCCGCCTGTACTGCTCGCCCAAGCCTTTGCGCTATGCCTTCAGCTTCTATGGCCTGGTCGATCTGCTGGCGATCGTGCCGGGGATCATCGCGCTGTACTACAGCGACGCCCAGTACCTGCTGATCATCCGGGTGATCCGGATGCTGCGGATTTTCCGCGTGCTCAAGCTCAGCCCCTATCTGAAGCAAGCCCATTACCTGATGGAGGCGCTGCGCGGCAGCAAGCAGAAGATCATCGTGTTCCTGGTGACGGTATCGACCCTGGTGACGGTGTTCGGCACCTTGATGTATGTGATCGAAGGGCCTGAGCATGGCTTTACCAGCATTCCCAAGGGCATCTACTGGGCCATCGTTACCCTTACCACGGTAGGCTTTGGCGATATCGTGCCGAAAACCCCGCTTGGGCAGGTGCTGTCCTCGCTGGTGATGATTACCGGTTATTCGATCATCGCCGTACCGACCGGGATCTTTACCGCCGAGCTGGCCAATGCCATGCGCGGGGAACAGTTGCAGCACGACTGCCCGACCTGCAGCAAGAAGAGCCATGAGCATGGCGCGGCGTTCTGTTCGCGTTGCGGGAATGTGCTGTTTCCCAAGCAATGATGTCGCCTGTTCCGGCCCTATCGCCGGCAAGCCAGCTCCCACAGGTACTGCACAATGCCCAAGACCTGTGCAGTACCTGTGGGAGCTGGCTTGCCGGCGATAGGGCCAGTACAGTCAGCAGCATAACCAAAGTCGTTTTAGTTCTTTAGCCGTTACAAACCCACCCGCTATAGTCGCAGGCAAACTGCCAACACCTTCTCGATAACAAGGAAGCAACGTGAAAAAACTCTTCACCGCCTCGCTGCTCGCCGCAGGCCTTGCCTTGGGCAATTTCGCCCAGGCCGCCCCCACCCTGCTCAACGTTTCCTACGACGTGATGCGCGACTTCTACAAGGACTACAACCCGGCCTTCCAGAAGCACTGGGAAGCCGAGCACAACGAAAAGGTCAACGTGCAGATGTCCTTCGGCGGCTCGAGCAAGCAGGCGCGAGCGGTGATCGATGGCCTGCCGGCCGATGTCATCACCATGAACATGGCCACCGACATCAACGCCCTGGCCGACAATGGCAAGCTGGTGCCGGACAACTGGGTCAGCCGCCTGCCGAACAACAGCGCGCCGTTCACCTCGGCCACTGTGTTCATCGTGCGCAAGGGTAACCCCAAGGCGCTGAAAGACTGGCCCGACCTGCTCAAGGATGGCGTGCAGGTGATCGTGCCCAACCCCAAGACCTCGGGTAACGGCCGCTACACCTACCTGTCGGCCTGGGGCTATGTGCTCAAGCAAGGCGGTGATGAAAACAAGGCCAAGGACTTTGTCGGCAAGCTGTTCAAGCAGGCGCCGGTATTGGACACCGGTGGCCGTGCCGCCACCACCACCTTCATGACCAACCAGATCGGCGACGTGCTGGTAACTTTCGAGAACGAAGCCGAAATGATCGCCCGCGAGTTCGGCCGCGACCAGTTCGAAGTGGTCTACCCGAGCGTGTCGGCCGAAGCCGAGCCGCCGGTCAGCGTGGTCGACAAGGTAGTGGCGAAGAAAGGCACCCAGGCTGCGGCCGAGGAATACCTGAAGTACCTGTGGTCGCCTGCCGCTCAGGAAATTGCCGCACAGAACTACCTGCGCCCGCGTGATGCGACGGTACTGGCCAAGTACACCGACCGCTTCCCGAAAGTGGACTTCCTGTCGGTGGAGAAGACCTTCGGTGACTGGCGCACCGTGCAGAAGACCCACTTCAATGATGGTGGGGTGTTCGACCAGATCTACACCAACAATCAGTAATTGATGCAGGCAGGTCCGGCCCTGTCGCCGGCAAGCCAGCTCCCACAGGTACTGCACAGGTCTTGAGTACTGTGGAGTCCCTGTGGGAGCTGGCTTGCCGGCGATAGGGCCGGTACAGGCGACATCAGACCTGGCGGAATACCAGGGCCTTCAAGCCCCCCGCCGGGTCCACGTCAGGAAACTCCGGTGGGTTCTCCAGCCGTTCGACGAAATTCAGCGACGGCGCATGCTCCGCCATCCCCTCGATCAGGAACTCCGGCCCGATGCCCGGGTCGTTCACGCACGCCAGCACCGTCCCGCCCTCGCTCAACAACTCCGGCAAGCGCCGCAGGATCTTCGCGTAATCCTGGGTCAGTACAAAACTGCCACGCTGGAAGGTGGGCGGGTCGATGATGATCAGGTCGTACGGCCCGTACTTGCGCACCTTGCCCCACGACTTGAACAGCTCGTGCCCCAGGTACGCCACCCGCGACGCATCGTGACCATTGAGGCGGTGGTTGTCACGGCCCCGGGACAACGCCGACTTGGCCATGTCCAGGTTCACCACCTGCTCGGCGCCACCGGCAATCGCCGCCACCGAGAAACCGCAGGTGTAAGCGAACAGGTTCAGCACACGCTTGCCCGCCGCCTGCTCGCGAACCCAACGCCGACCATAGCGCATGTCGAGGAACAGGCCATTGTTCTGCCGCACGCCCAGGTCCAGCAGGTAGGTCAGCCCATCCTCGACCACCTCGCGCTGCTGGCACGGTTCGCCCAGCAGCCACTGGCCCGGGCTGTCGGGCAGGTAGCGATGCTGGAGAAGGATGGCCTGGCCAGTCCACTGCGGGCGCTCGGCGAGATTACGCAGCATGGCCTTTAGTTCGGCCAGCTGGCCTTCCGCTGGCTCGCGGAACAGGGCGACCGACAGCACGCCCTGCAGCCAGTCGACGGTAACCTGCTCCAGGCCCGCCCAGCAGCGACCGCGGCCGTGGAACAGGCGGCGGGTTTCCTGCGGGGCAGGGTCGAGGGCGGCGAGCAGGTGTTGCTCCAGAGTCTGGATCGGCGAAGTCATCATGGGTCGCAAGCTGGCAAAAGCGGCATTCTACCCCCTGAGGGCGCTTCGCGCCCTATCGCCGGCAAGCCAGCTCCCACAGGTCCTGCGCAAGCTTCGAGTCCATTGCAGTACCTGTAGGCAAGCCAGGCCCCTATAGGTACTGCGCTTGGCTTGAGCCCGATGCGGTCGAGGTGGGAGGTGGCTTGCCGACGATAGGCCGCAGAGCGGCCTCAATGGCCCTTGACCGCTATCGTCCTGGGCCTGAACCACCACCCCTGCTGCATTCCCGCCGCCGCCAGCAGGATCAACGCCACCCCTAGCCACTGCAACGGTGCCAGCCGGTGCCCGAACGCCACCCAGTCCACTAGAATCGCCGCAATCGGGTAGATGAACGACAGAGCCCCGGTCAGCGCCGTGGGCAAGCGCTGGATGGCGCTGTACAGCAACACATACATCAACCCGGTGTGCACCATGCCCAAGGTCAGCAGGCTGGCCAGCGCCGGCATTTCACCCGGCAAGCCGCCAAGCTTGACCCACGGCGCCAGCAACAGCACACCCGTGGCCACCTGGATCAGCGCGATCAGGTGCGGTGGCGTGCCACTCAGGCGCTTGATGATCAACGCCGCGATGGCGTACAGGAAGGCCGCCCCCAGCGCCAGCGCGATGCCCAGCAAATAGTCCTCGCCGCCACCCTGCCCCGCGCCATGGGCACTGACGATGGCCAGCATGCCGAGGAACGCCACACTCAGCCAGGTGACCTTGGCCAGGGTAATCTTCTCGCCCAGGAACACCGCCGCCAGCCCCACCAGCATGAACGGCTGCACGTTATATACCGCCGTGCCGATGGCAATCGACGCCCGCGAATAGGAGGCGAACAGCAGCACCCAGTTGCCAACGATGGCAACACCGCTGGCAATCGCCAGCAGGAACGCCGTGCGGCTGATCACGCCCGGCCGCAGGAAACCGAACCCCGCGCAGATTGCCAGCAAGGTCACGGCACCGAACACGCAGCGCCAGAACACCACCTCGAGCACCGGCTGGCCGGACACCAGCACGAACCAGCCGATGGTCCCGGAAATCAGCATGGCAGCAATCATTTCCAGCGAGCCACGACGCAATGAACTGTCCATCTCATACCTCCTGTTGAAGATGGCAACAGTATGCAAAGGTTGCTGGCCGGCCTTCCAGCGGATAACGAAGGAAGATTGGAATGTTTGCCTTTACTATCAAGGCAAATCAATCGAACAACCTTATCGAGGTAACCATGACCGATGCCATCGACCAACTGCTGATCAACGCGCTCATGGAAGACTCGCGCCGCTCGCTCAAGGCCCTGGCGCAAATCAGCGGGCTTTCGGCGCCCAGCGTCAGCGAACGCCTGCGCCGCCTGGAGGAGCGCGGCGTGTTGCGCGGTTACACCGTAGAGGTCGACCCGCGTGCCTTTGGCTACCAGTTGCAGGCCATCGTGCGCATCCGCCCGCTCCCCGGGCAGTTGCAGGAGGTGGAACGGCAGATTGTCGCCATTGCGGAGTTCACCGAGTGCGACAAGGTAACTGGCGAGGACTGCTTCATTGCCCGGCTGCATGTGCGCTCGATGGAGCAGCTGGATACCCTGCTCGACCGCATCAATGTGCTGGCCGAGACCAACACCGCCATCATCAAGAAAAGCCCGGTGAAGCGGCGGTTGCCGCCGATGGATTGATTTCTTCCTGTTCTGGCCTCTTCGCGGGCACGCCCGCTCCCACAGGATCTCCACAGTCCAGGATGCTGTGCGGCCCCTGTGGGAGCGGGCGCGCCCGCGAAGAGGCCAGCACAGGAAAAAGCTGACTAAATTTTGTACACAGGAATGTCACCTTAAGTGCCGTTTTTGTGTGCACTTTCCCAGATCACGCCCCAATACGTTACACACTTCCCACAACTTATTCTGACCAAATGATCAACTAAATCATCTTCGAAAAATTTAAAACTGTTCATTTGGTCAACTTATATTCCCTTCATTTCATAAACTTATATTTCAGAATGATAGATTCAAAATGATGGCCAACTGAAAGTTGCTACTTGCTTGGCATGGAACTCGCTTTTGTGTGTTCGTGTTTTGTATACAAATCAAGCAAAACATAAATACACAAGAACCCGCGACGCCGCCCAAACATCGGCCGCCGCGCCCCAAACCCTGAGATGCCAACGCTGCACCGACGAGATTGGCGAGCCCGTGCGCATGCCCGCTCATCGCAGTCCACGTGCATCAGGAGCCCGCCGGAATGAGTACCAGCCTCGACCTTGCCCCTGAACTATCCGTCGCCAGCACCCACCCCGCGTCCCCTCTAGCCGGCAGCCAGCCGGAACTTGCCTTGAGCCCGCGCCTGCATAACCGCGACCTTGCCCCGACGCGCATAGAAGGCCGCCGCTGGGGCGGCTACAGCATCTTCGCGCTGTGGACCAACGATGTGCACAACATCGCCAACTACTCGTTCGCCATGGGCTTGTTCGCCCTTGGCCTGGGTGGCTGGCAGATCCTGCTGTCGCTGGCCATCGGCGCGGCGCTGGTGTACTTCTTCATGAACCTGTCCGGCTACATGGGGCAGAAGACCGGCGTGCCGTTCCCGGTCATTAGCCGCATCGCCTTCGGTATCCACGGCGCACAGATCCCGGCGCTCATCCGCGCGGTCATCGCCATCGCCTGGTTCGGCATCCAGACCTACCTGGCTTCGGTGGTGCTGCGCGTGCTGCTCACCGCCGTATGGCCACAAATGGCAGCCTACGACCATGACAGCATCCTGGGCCTGTCGAGCCTGGGCTGGGTATGCTTCGTGTCGATCTGGATGGTACAGCTGGTGATCCTGGCCTACGGCATGGAGATGGTGCGCCGCTACGAGGCCTTTGCCGGCCCGGTGATCCTGCTGACCGTCGCCGCCCTGGCGGTGTTCATGTACTTCAAGGCCGACGCCCGCATCGCCTGGTCGGTGGCCGAACCGCTGACCGGCTACGAGATGTGGCGCAACATCTTTGCCGGCGGCGCGCTGTGGCTGGCGATCTACGGCACCCTGGTACTGAACTTCTGTGACTTCGCCCGCTCCTCGCCATGCCGCAAGACCATCCGCGTCGGCAACTTCTGGGGCCTGCCGGTAAACATCCTGGTGTTCGCCATGATCACCGTGGTGCTGTGCGGCGCGCAGTTCCAGATCAACGGCCAGATCATCGACAGCCCGACCCAGATCGTTGCCGCCATACCCAGCACAGCATTCCTGGTACTGGGCTGCCTGGCCTTCCTGATCGTCACCGTGGCGGTGAACATCATGGCCAACTTCGTCGCCCCGGCCTTCGTCCTCAGCAACCTGGCACCGCGTCACCTGAACTTCCGTCGCGCCGGGCTGATCAGCGCCACCCTGGCGGTGCTGATACTGCCTTGGAACCTGTACAACAGCCCGCTGGTGATCGTGTATTTCCTGTCCGGCCTGGGTGCCCTGCTCGGCCCGCTGTACGGGGTGATCATGTCCGACTACTGGTTGCTGCGCAAAGGCTGCATCAACGTGCCGCAGCTGTACAGCGAAGACCCGGCCGGCGCCTACCACTACACCAAGGGCATCAACCTGCGCGCGGTGGCCGCCTTCGTACCGGCTGCACTGCTGGCCATCGTCCTGGCCCTGGTACCCAACTTCCACGGCATCGCGCCGTTCTCCTGGCTGATCGGTGCCGGTATCGCCGCCGCCCTGTACCTGCTGATCGCACCACGCAAATGTCATTACCACGACGTCAGCGGTGAATGCATCGCCGT
Source organism: Pseudomonas sp. B10(2017) (assembly GCF_002113295.1). Lineage (NCBI taxonomy): Bacteria > Pseudomonadati > Pseudomonadota > Gammaproteobacteria > Pseudomonadales > Pseudomonadaceae > Pseudomonas > Pseudomonas sp. B10(2017). The sequence continues at coordinate 4,985 of NZ_NEJU01000011.1, read as the reverse complement.
TGACCACAGCAGCCATTGACCAGGGACGACTACCCATGCGCATTCTCATCGCTAACGTCAACACCACCGAAGCCATCACCGAAGCCATTGCCGAACAGGCCCGTGCGGTGGCCGCGCCCGGCACCGAAATCATCGGCCTCACCCCATGGTTCGGTGCCGAGTCGGTAGAAGGCAACTTCGAAAGTTACCTGGCCGCCATTGCGGTGATGGATCGAGTGCTGGCCTACGAAGGCCCTTACGACGCCGTGATCCAGGCGGGTTACGGCGAACATGGCCGCGAAGGCCTGCAGGAACTGCTGAACGTGCCAGTGGTGGATATCACCGATGCCGCCGCCAGCACGGCGATGTACCTGGGCCATGCCTACTCGGTGGTGACCACCCTGGACCGCACCGTGCCGCTGATCGAGGACCGGCTGAAGCTCTCCGGCCTGTATGACCGCTGTGCATCGGTACGCGCCAGCGGGCTGGCGGTGCTGGAGCTGGAAGCCGACCCACAGCGCGCCGTGGAGGCGATTGTCGAGCAGGCGGAACGCGCCGTGCGTGACGACAAGGCCGAGGTGATCTGCCTGGGTTGCGGCGGCATGGCTGGTTTGGACGAGCAGATCCGCCAGCGCACCGGCGTGCCGGTTGTGGATGGCGTGAGCGCGGCGGTGACCATAGCCGAATCGCTGGTGCGCATGGGCTTGAGTACTTCCAAGGTACGCACCTATGCCACGCCACGGGCGAAGAACGTGGTGGGTTGGCCGATGCGGTTCGGGCGCTAACCCTCTATTTGCCTGTGCCGACCTCTTCGCGGGCTTGCCCGCTCCCACAGGCCCCCACCGCTCTCAAGGGCTGTGCTGTACCTGTGGGAGCGGGCAAGCCCGCGAAGAGGCCGGTACAGGCAAACCATCAACAGCGGATCAGGTCGGGCAGCTATGCGCACCATCATTCAGGCCCTGACGCACGTTGCGGCTGAGCAGGCTGGCCTTGCCGTCATGCCAGGTCAGGGTCAGGACGTACAGGGTGTCGAAGTCGTCGCCGCTCCAGTCCTCGGTGATCACCCGCTCTTCACCGAGGGCCTTGCCAGCCACGGCATTGATCAGGTCGGGGAGGTAGCCATGCGACCAGGCGGTGTACACGGTCGCGTTACGGTACTTGTCACGCAGCAACTCTTCGGCCAGCGCGTCGGTGTCGTTGGCGCCGTAATCGATGTTTACCGGCAGGCCCAGGCGAATGGCGCTGGGGCTGATGGTCATCAATGGGCGAATGTAGCTGTAGCTTTCGTCCTTGCTGCCTTCCTCAACATGCCGCGAGGGGTTGGCAGCGAACACGTAGTCGGCCTTGCCAAAGCGCTCGGGCAACACGGTAGCCAGGTCCAGCGCACGGTTGAGGCCCTGGCAGTTCAACTGCCCCAGCCCCTCGCCCGGCTTCTCGGCGTGACGCAGGAACACCAGGGTCTGTGTGCCATCCACCGGTTGCGCCCGGCTTTCGACAGCTTCCAGCGCCAGCGGTACGGCTATGGCTGTAAGCGTCAGGCTCAGCAACCAGTGACGACGGCGGCGGAAGAACGTTGGCAACTTCATCAAGACGGGCCCATGTGGCAGAAAGAATCGGGTAGACCCGCCACATCGCCCCGCCAACAGCACCGCGGGGCATCCTTGTAGTGAATGCCGTCCCTGGCAACGAGTGTGGGTGAGAGTGCCCTGAACCCGTTTGGTTCCTCCCTGGAGGTGATGCCGTTCCCTAGGCAAGGCTTAGATTAGAGGATGGGTGTTGCTGAAATGTGCAGGGCCCAAGAACATCAGGTTGCAATGAGGCCACTCAATCATCCCGCGTCAGCACTTCCAGCAATTCGATCTCGAAGGTCAAATCCGAATTCGGCGGGATCGCCCCCACGCTGCGTTCGCCATAGCCCAGGTGCGCCGGTACCAGCAGTTTGCGCTTGCCGCCAACGCGCATCCCCATCAGGCCTTGATCCCACCCCTTGATTACCCGACCAGTGCCGATCACGCACTGGAACGGCTTGCCGCGCGACCAGGACGAATCGAACTCGCTGCCGTCGGCCAACCAGCCGGTGTACTGGGTGGTGATCAGGGCGCCTTTGACGGCGGCTTTGCCATCTCCCTGCACAAGGTCGATGATCTGCAGTTCTTGGCTCACGGGGCATACTCCAACACTGGAAACAAAGCCGCCCTTTTCGCAGGAATGCACCGGTTTGGCAAGTTCGCGTGCCCGTCAACCGAGCTGCTCGAAGGCTTCCTGGCCGGTCAGTTCCTTGGTCTGGTTGGCGAAGCAATACCAGGCGGGCTTCTCTTCGACGAAAATCTGCAGGTCGAAATCCCATTCCTGGTCGCCGTCGAGCAGGCCGACCGGCACGGCATGGAAGTCATTGGCTTTCAGGCGGTAGTACAGGTGCGTGCCGCACTGGCCGCAGAATCCACGCTGGGCCCAGTCGGAAGATTCAAAGACGCTGGGGGCGCGCCCTTCGATTACTGGTGGCTGGCTGCAATGCACCACCAGCAATGGGCCTCCGGTCCACTTGCGGCACATGCTGCAGTGGCAGGCGCTGATTTGGGTGTTGTCGACGGTGACCTTGAGGCGGGTGGCGCCGCACAGGCAGGTGCCGTGTTTTTCCAGGGCCATGACTGGCTCCTTGAGCGGAAGATGGGCCAGCAAGTATAGATGCCTGTACCGGCCTCATCGCCGGCAAGCCGGCTCCCACCACGACCGCGCCGCTCTCAGGCCAGTGCAGTACCTGTGGGAGCTGGCTTGCCGGCGATGGGGCCGGTACAGGCAGCACAAGGCAGTTGCCCAAGGTCAGATGTACACGGTACCGCGCAGGTACAACGCCGCCCGCCCGCTGATGATCACCCGGCCGTTACCCGGCACTTCGCACTGCAGCTGCCCTTTGCGCCCCCCTCCCTGCTCGCAGCTCAGCACGTTCCTTCCCAGACGCTCGGCCCATATCGGTGCCAGTGAGGTGTGCGCCGAGCCCGTAACCGGGTCTTCGTTCACGCCGACCCGCGGGCCGAACCAGCGGGTGACGAAATCAAAGCCACGCCCTGCCGCGGTAACGGCGATGCCGCGCACATCGAAGGCCGATAGCGCAACGAAGTCCGGCTGCAGGGTGTCGAGCAGCAAGGCGTCATCGATCACCACCACGTAGTCGTCACTGCGGTACAGCGCCTGTGCCTGGCCAAGGCCCAGCGCCTGCAACAGGCCCGGCAGCATATCCACGGCGACCGGCTGCTTGGCCGGAAAGTCCATGGCCAGCAGCCCGTCGGCGTTGCGGCTGACGCGCAGCTCGCCACTGCGGGTGTTGAAACGCAGTACCTGCGCCTGCTCGCCCAGCTGTTCGAACAGCACATAGGCCGAGGCCAAGGTGGCATGGCCGCACAGGTCGACTTCCACGGTCGGGGTGAACCAGCGCAGGTCAAAGGTTTCGCCGTTGCGCACGAAGTAGGCGGTTTCCGACAGGTTGTTCTCTTCGGCGATGCGCTGCAGCACATCGTCCGGCAGCCAGCTTTGCAGCGGGATCACTGCCGCCGGGTTGCCCCCGAATGGTTCGGCGGAAAACGCATCGACCTGGAAGATTTCAAGTTGCATGCACACACTCCTTGTTGCCCGATCGCTGCCAGGCAGATGTATGAAAAGGGTTACTGGCGTACCGGGGTCAACACGGCTTCGCCGGCAAAGAACGCCTGCAGATTGCGCAGCACCAGGGTCACCGTGTCGCGCGCCGCCTCCGGCGACTGGCCGGCCACGTGGGGGGTGAGCACGGTGTTGCCAAGGGCCTTGAGGGCATCGGGTACAGCCGGCTCGTCGTCGAACACGTCCAGTGCCGCACCGGCAAGCTGGCCATGCTGCAACGCGGCCACCAGGGCCTGGGTGTCGACCACGCTGGCACGGGCGATATTCACCAGGTAGCCCTCGGCCCCCAGGGCCTCGAGCACCTGCGCATCGACCAGATGGCGAGTATTGGCACCGCCGGGGGTTGCCACAACCAGGATGTCGACGGCATCGGCCAGGTGCTGCGGGCTGTCGTACCAGGTGTACGGCACATCCTGGCGCGGCGTGCGGCTGTGGTAGCTGACGGGCATGGCGAAGCCCAGATGGGCGCGCCTGGCGATTGCCAGGCCCACCGCACCAAGGCCGAGAATGCCCAGGCGCTTGCCGCTCACCGAAGGGCTGATCACCCGGTTCCATTCACCCCGGCGGGTGCTGGCATCGGCGCGGGGTATGTCGCGCAACAGCGCCAGCAGCAGGGCGAGGGTGTGGTCGGCGACCGCCTCTGCATTGGCCCCGGCGCCGTTGGTGACGGTGATGCCGCGCGCAGCGGCGGCGGCCAGGTCCACCTGCTCATAGCCAGCACCGATCACACAGATGATCTGCAGGTTGGACAGCGTGTCGATTTCGCTGGCAGTCAGGCCCAGCGGGCCGCGGGTGAGCACGGCATCGATTTCATGGGCATGGCGCTGGATGGCCTCGGCCCGCAGTTGCGGCGAAGGAGCACGGATCAAACGGTAACCGGCCTGCTCCAGCAGGGGCAGGTAATCGTCTACGGTTTCCACCAGCACCAGGACTGTCTTGTGCATGCCACCTCCGGGTCAGTTCGAAGCGACATTATGTGGAGTCACCGGCCAGTACAGTCAACCGAAATAAAGAGGTGAAACTGCACTGTTCTGCTTAGCTCTGCTCTTGCTCTTGCTCTTGCTCTTGCTCTTGCTCTTGCTCTTGCTCTTGCTCTTGCTCTTGATCTTGCTCTTGATCTTGATCTTGATCTTGATCTTGATCTTGATCTTGATCTTGATCTTCGCGACTTCAGGAGGCCGAGCAGAGGTCTTGCGAAGGGAGGTGACGGGCATGGATGCCCGTCAAGCGCTGAGGCCCCATGGATGGGGCCTGCAGCGCGTACTCCCGGGAGCAAGACCGGCGCGAGGGAACCCCGGAGCGCAGCGGAGGGGCCGGATGATGGGAGCGCAGCGTTTTTTGGTTACTTTTTG
>NZ_NEJU01000010.1:0-192607 GCF_002113295.1 Pseudomonas sp. B10(2017) | reverse complement strand
CGTGATCCCTGTGGGAGCGGGTTACCCGCGAAGAAGACACCGCGATGGATGGCACGGGCTTCGCCCGTGTTCGCGGGCAAGCCCGCTCCCACAGGGATCACGCCAGCTTTTAGAAATTGAGCAAGACAGTTGCTCCCACAGCTACTTCGCAGGTCTTGAAACCTTCGCTAAACCTGTGGGAGCTGGCTTGCCGGCGATAGGGCCCTGTCAGGCAATACGGGTACCAAGCACCTTGAGGAATGCCGCCAGCCACGCCGGATGCGCCGGCCATGCCGGTGCCGTCACCAGGTTGCCGTCCACATGCGCCTGGTCCACCGCGATATCGATGAATGTCCCGCCCGCCAAGCGCACTTCCGGCGCACACGCCGGGTACGCACTGCATTCGCGCCCTTCCAGCACGCCGGCCGCCGCCAACAGCTGGGCACCATGGCATACGGCCGCGATCGGCTTGCCAGCCTGGTCGAACGCCCGCACCAGTTCCAGCACCCGCTCATCCAGACGCAGGTACTCCGGTGCACGGCCACCGGGGATCAACAACGCGTCATAACCCTCGGCACGCACCCGCACGAAATCGTAGTTCAGGGCAAAGTTGTGCCCCGGCTTTTCGCTGTAGGTCTGTTCTCCCTCGAAATCATGAATCGCGGTGCGCACAGTCTGCCCCGCGACCTTTTCCGGGCATACCGCATGCACCGTGTGCCCGACCATGCTCAACGCCTGGAACGGCACCATGACTTCGTAATCTTCGACGTAGTCGCCGACCAACATGAGAATCTTCTTCGCCGTCATCGCACCCACTCCTTCGATTGCCTTGAGACAGTCACTGCACGATAGCCGGTCTCAGTCGCGACGGTCGAGCAAGTTGACCACCAACCGGTCCAGCCAACCCCACAACCGCTGCTTCACCCGGCGCCACAGCGGCCGGGCATTCCAGTGGCCCAGGTCGACCACCTCGCTCAAGGCGAAATCACGCTCGAAGCTGGCCTGCACGGCAGCCGTCAGTGGTGGGTCGAGCGCCTCGATATTGGCCTCGAGGTTGAAACGCAGGTTCCAGTGATCGAAGTTGCATGAGCCGATACTGACCCAGTCGTCGATCAGCACCATCTTCAGGTGCAGGAAACAAGGCTGGTACTCATAGATGCGCACCCCGGCGCGCAGCAGGCGCGGGTAATAGCGGTGTCCGGCGTAACGTACCGAGGGGTGATCGGTGCGCGGCCCGGTCAGCAGCAGCCGCACATCGACCCCCTTGCCGGCAGCCCGGCGCAGCGAACGGCGCACGCTCCAGGTTGGCAGGAAGTAGGGCGTGGCCAGCCACACTCGCTGCTTGCCGCTGTTGATCGCCCGCACCAGCGAATGCAGGATGTCCTGGTGCTGGCGGGCGTCGGCATAGGCTACCCGGCCCATGCCCTGCCCCTGCGCAGGCACCTTGGGCAGGCGCGGCAGGCCAAAGCCCTCGGCGGGGCGCCAGGCGGTGCGACGGTTGTTGGCGTGCCACTGGCGGTCGAACAGCAACTGCCAGTCGCTCACCACCGGCCCCTTCATCTGCACCATCACCTCGTGCCACTCACTGGTCGCCTCGCCCGGCGTCCAGAACTCGTCGGTGACGCCCGTACCACCCACCACGGCCCAGCGCTCGTCCACCAGCAGCAACTTGCGGTGGTCGCGGTACAGGTTGCGAAGGCCACGCTTCCAGCGCAGGCGGTTGTACCAGCGCAGATACACACCTGCGTCCAGCAGGCGCTGACGCAACTTGCTGTTGAAAGCCAGCGAACCATAGTCGTCGAACAGGCAGCGCACCCGCACGCCGCGTCGGGCAGCCTGCTCCAGCGCTTCGACCACAGCATCCGCGCAGTCACCGGCCTCGACCAGGTACAGCTCCAGGTCGACCTGGAACTCGGCGCGCATGATCGCCAGGAGCATGCGCGGAAAAAACTCGGGGCCGTCGATCAGCAGTTCGAACTGGTTGCCATCCCGCCAGGGAAAGACCGGCCCCGGCATGTCAGCGGGCGGTGAAGATCAGCACCGCGCTAACCGGCACCGAAGGGTTGATGGACTTGAGCCCGGCGAACTTGCGCAGGCGTTGCAGCCCCGGCAACAGGCCGAAATCTTCGGCGCGCAGCACCAAGGGCTCAAGGGTCACCACCTGGAAGCGTCGCTCGTCCAGCCGGGTGGCCAGCAGCAAGGCGTTGTAGCTGTGCGACTGGCCATGCAGGGTCACGGTCAATGGCAGGCGCAGTTCGATCTGGGCACCGTTGGCCAGGTCGTTGATCGGCCGCAGGTCCAGTTGCGCCTGCACCTTGGCTTCGGCAAAGCGCTCGACCTCGAACAGGTCCTCGCGCATGCGCTCGTCACGCAGTGGAATACCGCTGCTCACCGAATCCATCTCGATGCTCAGCCCGGCCACACCCTTGCGGTCGACCGTGCCATGCAGCACCAGGAAGCGGTGCACTTCGGCAGTATTACCGTTCTTGCCGGTAATGAACGAAAGGCGCGAAGACTCGCCATCGAGGTGCCAGTTGGCATGGGCAGGCAGGCAAAAAGCCAGCAACAAGGCGGGCAGCAGGCGGGGCAGCTTGAACATGACAGATCTCGTGAAACCAGGCCGCCAACCTTACCCGCCCGCCTTCACGGCAGCAAGCGGCAGCCCTCGCGCGGGCCTTGCCAGGCGGCCTGATTGCGACGGCCCAGGGCTTCGGCGGTAACCTGCCGCTGTTGGCTGTCTTCCTCCAGCAGGCTCAGCGGCAGCCATTGCTTCACGTAGCCTTGGCAATACGCCGGCTCGAACCCCATGACGAAGCGGCACGAGCAATATTCCTTGGCCGAGTAGGCCGAAAGGATACCGGGGAAGTCCGCCAGAGCCTGGCGCTCGTGCCAGGCCCAGTACACCAGCCCCAGCAACACCACCAACAGCATCCGCTTCATGCCCCCTCCCCAGCCAGCGCCACGAGTATCCGCTTGAGCAGCTCGTCGTGCTGGTAGCTGCCGTCGCGGTCATCGGCGTAACGCACGATCACCAGCTTTTGCGCGGGCAGCACGTACAGCGCCTGGCCCCAGTGGCCAAGGGCTGCATAGGTGTCTGCGGGCGCACTCGGCCAAGGCCGTGCAGCACCGTCCAGAGGCTGGTTGAGCCACCAGTGGCCACCGGGGTTGGCCTCGCCGGGCAGCGCTTCGGCCTCGGCAAACGGCGTGCGGTTGAAGGCCACCCAGGGCTTGGGTAGCAATTGCCGATCCTGCCAGCGCCCGTCGCGCTGCATCAGCAGGCCGATGCGTGCAAGGTCGCGAGCGCTGAGGTACAGGTAGGACGAACCCACATAAGTACCCACGCGGTCCCGCTCCCATACCGCACTATCGATCCCCAAGGGGTTGAACAGTGCATGCCAGGGGTAGTCGGGGTACTGACCGGCATCGAGCATGCCGCGAAGCGCGGCGGCCAGCAGGTTGCTGTCGCCACTCGAATACAGAAACCGCTGGCCTGGGCTGGCCACCGCTGTCCGCGCCGCCGCATAGGCCGCCATGTCTTCGCGGCCACGGGTATACAGCATGGCCACCACCGACGACTTGAGCGGGGCGTACTCGTAGTCTTCCTGCCAGTCCAGGCCGCTGGCCCAATGCAGCAGATCGGCCATGCGCACGCCGGGATGGGCCTGCATGGCCGGGTAGAAGCGGGTGACCGGGTCCTGCAGCTGGAAGCGGCCTTCGCCCTGGGCTACGCCCAATAGCGTGGCGAGTACGCTCTTGCTGATCGACCAGGTCAGGTGGGCGGTGGCGGCAGTGCTGGGGGCGGCGTAGCGTTCGTGGAGGATGCGGCCGTCGCGGATGATCAGCAAGGCGTCGGTGCGGATACCGCTGCGTTCGGGGGTGGTGCGTGCGGGGAAGGCGTAGGCGTCGACGGCTTGCCAGTCGAGGGGGGTGTTGTCGATTGGCCAGTCCGGAGTTGGCCAGACCTCGGCTTTGGCGGTTCCCGTAGCCATGCAAAAAAGCAGCAGCAGACTTTTCAGCATCCCGTTTCAGGCTCGCAATTTTGGGGCTGCTGCGCAGCCCTTTCGCGACAAAAGGCCGCTCCCACAGGGAACAGCGCTGCTCTTGCTTTTGTGGGAGCGGCCTTGTGTCGCGAAAGGGCCGCAAAGCGGCCCCAGGATTCATCGGATCACACAAACCTATCAGGCATTCATGACAATCCCGCAGCAGCCCAAGCCTTGTTCAGCCGCTTCTCCCGCGCCGCCGCCGCCAGCGCCATCACCCCCTGGTCACGCTGCCAGATCTGCGCCCACTGCGCCGGCCCCGCCGCCAACGCAGCATCGATCTCCCTTCGCAGCGCCTGGAACTGTGCAAACAGGCCCCCCAGCAACAAATGGCAACCAACGCTATCGGCGCACTGCCGGCTACCTTCGGCACACCCGGCCAGCAGCCCAAGCAGTTGCAGGCGCAGGGCCTGCGGCCAGGCGCACTCCTGCCCCACGCCATACAGCCAGGCCGTCAACGCCGTAAGCACATACAAGTCCTCCAGTGAACGGAACGGCTTCACATAAGCATCCCAACCATCACCGGCCAGCAACTCGCACGCCGCCTGCTCCAGTATCAATCGCCCATGCCCCACCTCCGGCATCAGCGGCAGGGTCGGCAGCGCTTCCAGCGTCACACCTGGCTCCCCGGGGTAGACCACCGCCAAATTCAATTGTGGCGCCGCGCCCGTCGCCTCGCAGCGCGCCGCCACCAGCAGCCATTCCGCCTCCAGGCCTGCAGTGACGAAGTCCTTGCTGCCGGTCAGCCGCAAGCCGTCCAGGCGCGTGCGCATATCCGCTGGCCGCACGCTGCGCCGCTCGGTGGCGCACAGGGCGCCGAGGCTGGGTGGAGCACTGGGCCACAGCACGCGCAGGGCGGCCTGGTAGCCGATCAGGAAGGCCAGGCCCGGGGTGGCCATCGCACGCCCGCCGAGCACTGCCAGTTCGAACGGGGCAACCGGGCCAAGGCGCTCGAGCAGCGCGGCATAGGTTTCGCCCAGGGTGCCCGCCAGCGCTTGGCGAAGCGGGTCGTTGAGTCGTTGCAACCAGGCCATCGGTCGGCTCCTTGCTGAAGGGCTTTCAGTTGTGGCTCAGAGGGTGTCACGCAAGCATCACCAAAGATTCACAGGGGTGACACCCCATCTACCTAGGCTGACTTTGCACAACAAAGCCGACCGGCCGCAACCCTTCATGGCTGGCTTATGGAGACTCGTAATGACTCGGATCGCTCACGCTGGCGACAACAGCACCGAACGCCGTCTGCAAGCCGAACGCCTGGTTGGCGCTGCGGCCCTGCAGGAAGCCCAGGCCCTGCGCTACAAAGTGTTCAGCGCCGAATTCAAGGCCAAGCTCAAAGGAGCCGAGCAAGGCCTGGACATGGACGACTACGACGTGCACTGCCGCCACATTGGCGTACGCGACCTGAGCACCGGCGAGCTGGTTGCCACCACCCGCCTGCTGGACCATCAGGCCGCCAGCAGCCTGGGCCGCTTCTATAGCGAAGAAGAATTCAGCCTGCACGGCCTGTTGCAGCTGCAGGGCCCGATCCTGGAGCTGGGCCGAACCTGCGTAGCCCCCGACTACCGCAACGGCGGCACCATCGCCGTGCTCTGGGGCGAACTGGCCGAAGTGCTCAACGAAGGCCGCTACAGCTACCTGATGGGCTGCGCCAGCATCCCCATGCAGGATGGCGGGGTACAGGCCCACGCGGTGATGCAGCGACTGCGTGACCGCTATCTGTGCACCGAGCACCTGCGCGCCGAGCCGAAGAATCCGTTGCCAAACCTGGCCCTGCCGAACAACGTCATTGCCGAAATGCCACCGCTGCTCAAGGCGTACATGCGCCTGGGCGCGAAGATCTGCGGCGAGCCGTGCTGGGACGAAGACTTCCAGGTGGCCGATGTGTTCATTCTGCTCAAGCGCGACGAACTGTGCCCGCGCTACGCCCGCCACTTCAAGGCAGCGGTCTGATGCCGAAGCTGCGGGTAATGGCCCGCCTGACTCGACTGCTGCTGGTACTGCTGCTGGGCATGCTGATGGCCAGCGTGATCGCCCTGGGCGAACGCCTGGGGTTCAAGGCACCTATCGAGCGCCGCCAGCGCTGGACCTGCCTGTTCATGAAGCGACTGGTCGCGGCCCTGCCCTTCGATGTGCGGGTGGTCGGCGAGCTACCGAAGCGGCCGATGCTGTGGGTCAGCAACCACGTGTCCTGGACCGATATCCCGCTGCTCGGCATGCTGCTACCCCTGTCGTTCCTGTCCAAGGCCGAAGTGCGCCACTGGCCGGTGGCCGGCTGGCTGGCGGAAAAGGCCGGTACCCTGTTCATCCGCCGTGGCGGGGGCGACAGCCAGCGCCTGCGTGAACAGATCGCCGGGCAACTGGGCCTTTCCCGGCCGCTACTGATCTTTCCGGAAGGCACCACCACCAGCGGCCGTACCCTGCGCACCTTCCATGGTCGCCTGTTGGCAGGCGCCATCGACCGTGGCGTGGCGGTGCAGCCGGTCGCCATCCAGTACCTGCGCGATGGCCAGATCGACCCGATTGCACCGTTCATAGGTGACGATGACCTTGTTTCGCACCTGATGCGCCTGTTCGCCCTGCCACGGGGCGAGGTATGCATTCACCTGCTGCAGCCGATCGGCAGCGTGGGCAAGGAGAGAGCGGTGCTGGCGTTGCAGGCGCAGCAGGCGATTCACCTGGCGCTGTTCGGGGTTGAAGAAGTTGAGCTGGCGCCACGGCGGCAGGCGCGGGCTGCCTGAATTCTTGTACTGCCTGTTCTGGCCCTTTCGCGGGTGAACCCACTCCCACAGGGACCGCCCTTATCCTGAGCTCTGTGGTGTACCTGTGGGAGCCACCGGGATGGCACTCATCCTGCGTTCTGTGGTGTACCCGCGAAGAGGCCAGCAATGACAACCCGGCACTAACTGCCAGACATCCGCCCCGCTGCCGCAAACGCCTGCAACTGTGGATAAAACTCCCTGAAGTCCGCCAGCAATGGCTCATACAGCCGCTCCAGCTCTCCCATCACCCCGACCATCCCCTCCGGCCGCGACAAGCGCCGGGCAATGCCGTTGAACACGTGCTCCAGCGTGGCAAAGTCGCCATACGCCCCCAGCCAGTCATCTGCCGCCATGAACGGCGCAATGCGCGCCAGCCGCCCTGGCAACTCGGGCTGCGCGAGCAATACCCGATAGAAGTCACCGGTGAACTGCTCCAGCGGCTGCTCGGCATAATCTCGCCAATGTCGTGCCAGGCAATGATCGAAAAACACATCCAGAACGATGCCGGCAAAGCGCCGCCGCTCCCGTGGAAAGCGCGCCAGTGCCGCCAGCACCAACGGGTGCTTGTCGGTGTAGCTGTCGATATGCCGGTGCAGGCGGATGGCCGCCTCAAGCGCAGGCGGGAAGCGCCCTTCCAGCGAGCCTTTGACGAAGTCGCCATACAGGCTGCCAAGCAATTGGTGCGGCGCCGGGCCGCCGAGGTGCAGATGTGCAAGGTAGTTCATGAACGCAGTCTAGCACCGCCGCGCCCTATATCGTTATAACGCGATATAGCGATTCGTGCTCAGCTCAGAACCTCTTCATATTTGTACATCGAGAAACCACGATTTATATTTCGCTCTATCGCGATATACCGCTACAACGAGTCTCAACCCATGCCTATCGATCTCGACGAAATCATAAAAGCGCTGGCCCACCCGGTCAGGCGAGAAATCCTCAGCTGGCTGAAGGACCCGGCAACGCAATTCCCCGACCAGTATCACAGCACCGAGAACGGTGTGTGTGCCGGGCAGATCGACCAACGCTGCGGCCTGTCGCAGTCGACCGTCTCCGCCCACCTGGCCACCCTGCAGCGCGCCGGGCTGATCAGCAGCCAGAAGATCGGCCAATGGCACTTCTTCAAACGCAACGAAGCCACCATCCAGGCGTTTCTCGAACAACTGCGCCAAGCACTCTGAACAGGCAGGTAACCGTCATGACCACGCTTTTCGATCCAATCACACTGGGCGACCTGCAACTGCCCAACCGCATCATCATGGCCCCGCTCACCCGCTGCCGGGCCGACGAAGGCCGCGTGCCCAACGCGCTGATGGCCGAGTACTACGTACAACGCGCCAGCGCCGGGCTGATCCTCAGCGAGGCGACCTCGGTCAGCGCCATGGGCGTCGGCTACCCGGATACCCCTGGTATCTGGAACGACGAGCAGGTGCGTGGCTGGAACAATGTGACAAAGGCCGTGCATGCCGCTGGCGGGCGCATCTTCCTGCAGCTTTGGCACGTTGGCCGCATCTCCCACCCCAGCTACCTGAACGGCGAGCTGCCGGTGGCCCCCAGCGCGATCCAGCCCAAGGGCCATGTAAGCCTGGTGCGCCCGCTCAGTGACTACCCCACCCCACGCGCGCTGGAAACCGAAGAAATCATCGACATCGTCGAGGCCTACCGCAGCGGTGCCGAGAATGCAAAGGCTGCCGGTTTCGATGGCGTGGAAATCCACGGTGCCAACGGCTACCTGCTCGACCAGTTCCTGCAGAGCAGCACCAACCAGCGCACCGACCACTACGGCGGCTCGCTGGAAAACCGTGCGCGGCTGCTGCTGGAAGTGACCGATGCAGCTATCGAGGTGTGGGGTGCGAACCGCGTGGGCGTGCACCTGGCGCCGCGTGCCGATGCCCATGACATGGGCGATGCCGACCGTGCCGAAACCTTTACCTACGTGGCCCGTGAGCTGGGCAAGCGGGGTATCGCCTTCATCTGTTCGCGGGAACGGGAAGCCGATGACAGCATTGGCCCATTGATCAAAGAAGCGTTTGGCGGCCCGTATATCGTCAATGAGCGGTTTGACAAAGCCAGTGCCAATGCGGCCCTCGCCAGCGGCAAGGCGGATGCAGTGGCGTTTGGCGTGCCGTTCATCGCCAACCCTGACCTGCCGGCACGGCTGGCGGCGGATGCGCCGTTGAACGAGGCGCGGCCGGAGACTTTCTATGGCAAGGGGCCGGTGGGATACATCGATTATCCGCGGTTGTGATTCAGGGCCATTCGCGGGCACGCCCGCTCCCACAGGGTCAGCACAATCTTCAAGCTTGTCGCTGTACCTGTGGGAGCGGGCGTGCCCGCGAAGAAGGCTCAGGTGATCTCACGGCCGGGCGTTGATCTGCTGCTGCAGGTTCTGGATCTGGCTCTGCAAGGTATTCAGGTTGCGGGTCGTCTGCGCCCGGAAGGCGTCGAATTCCTGCACCGAAGCACCACCCGCCGACGCAGCAGCCGGGCGGTTGTCGATCTGGCTCTTGAGCACCAGGATATCCTGTTCCAGGCCCTGGATGGCCGCACTCGGGTTACCCTGCTTCTTCAGCGCCGCCACCTCGCTGCCCAGGCTCTTGAGCTGCCCGTCCAGCTTGGCGCCATCCACCTGCGCGGCCTTCAGCGCAGCTACCTGTTCGTTCAGGCCCTTGAATTGCGTATCCAGCTTGCCACCATCGACCTGCCCCGAGCGCAACGCGGCCAGCTCGCCATTCACCGCTTTCAGCTGTGCCTGCAACTGGGTTTGCAACTGGGTCACGGCCTTTTGCTGTTCACGGGTATCGGCCAGCACCTGCTCCAGGCGCTTGCCCAGGTCGCCGGTCTGCCCCGCCACACCCTTCTGCAACTCGCGCAGCTGCAGCTTCAGCGCCTCGCTGTTGGTGGTGGCGCCGGATTCGCTGGCCGCCACCTTGCCGCTGATCGCCTGCAGGCGCCCCGCCGCCTCTTCACTGATGCGGGCAAAACTTTCCTGGGTCGCCACCAACTGCTGCTCCATCAGCGAGATCTGCTGGAAGCTCCACCAGCCAAGCCCCGCCAAGGCGATGAACGAGGCCCCGAGCAACGCCCACAGCGGCGCCGTGCTGGCACCCCGAGCGGCTTTCTGGCGGCTGCGCACCACGTGCGCCGGCATCAGTTCGTCATCGTCATGGGTGCCGGCACGCAGGGTAGGCACGTCATCGTAGTCATCGTGAGCATGGTTACGCATGGATACATTCAACCGCGGTAGTCGCAAAGAGGCACGAGTATAAACCGCCAGCGCGGCGCGTTGATGACCATTGTCGGCCGGCCGGCTTCACTGCCCCGGCGGCTGGTGCTTCCACCAGGCACAGAATTCATCCAGCGCCGTCCACAGGCTGACCTTGGGTTGGTAGTCCAGGTGCTGCCGGGCGCGGCTGATATCCAGGGTGAAATCGCGGCTCATCACCTGCATCCCCAGGCGCGACAGGGTCGGTTGCGGGCGCCCCGGCCACAACATGCAGGCCGCCTCGTTCAGCGCGGCGAGGCTGTAGGCCAGGCCGTAGGAGCGGTAACGGGTAACCTGCGGCAGCTGCATCTGGCGCATCACGTAGTTGACCACGTCCCACAGCGGCAGCGGTTGGCCGTTGCTGATGTTGTAGGCCTGGCCCAGCGCCCGGTCGTCGGCAAACAGGGCACTGAGCAGCGCTTCGTTGAGGTTGTGCACGCTGGTGAAATCGACTTTGTTCAGGCCGTTGCCGATGATCGCCACACGCCCCTTGCGCTGCATCTGCATCAGCCGCGGGAAGATACTGGCATCGCCGGCACCGGTGACGAAGCGTGGGCGCAGCGCCAGTACCTCAAGGCCAAACTCCTGGGCACCGAACACTTTCTGCTCGGCCATGTGCTTGGTCTGCGCGTAATGGTCATGGAAGCGGCGCGGCACCTGGTCTTCCCGGATGTCCAGGCGCGAGCGGCCATTGAAGTAGATCGACGGCGACGACAGGTGTACCAGCCGCCGTACGTGCTCCTTCAAGCAGCCCTCGACCACGTTTTCGGTGACCATCACATTGCCTTGGTAAAAATCCTGGTAGCGCCCCCAGTTGCCTACTGCGCCAGCGCAGTGCACCACCGCCTCGACGCCCTGGCACAGGCGGCGTGCCAACTCGGCATCACCCAGGTCGCCGGGGATGAACTGAGCGCCGCGCTTGACCAGGTGCTCGACCCCCTCGGCTCGACGGCCGCTGACCCGCACGTCCAGGCCCTGCTCCAGGGCAAAGCGCGCAAAGCGCCCGCCAATGAAGCCACTCGCGCCGGTGACCAGAATTCGCATGTAAGACTCCGTCTTGCCAGATTTCAGATGCAACTGACGCCAGCCGTGGCTACAAGGGCACCAGCCATTGCCGCGCGGTGTGCCGCAGGTGGTCGGTCAGTTGCGCGAGCAGTTGCCCGCCATTGCGCCAATGATGCCAGTACAGCGGCACATCGATGGGGGTATCGCTGCAGATTTCCACCAACTGCCCGCTGGCCAGTTGCTCGCGAGCCTGCAGTTCCGGCACCAACCCCCAGCCCAGGCCGGCTTCGGTCATGCGCAGGAAGCCTTCGGATGACGGGCACAAGTGGTGCAGGAAGCCATCTTCGATGCCCAGCGATGCCAGGTAACGGTGTTGCAGGAAGTCGTCCGGGCCATACACGATCGCCGGGGTACGGGCCAGGCGGCTGGCAACGAAACCGTGCGGAAAATGCCGCGCCATGAACCCGGGACTGGCCAGCGCCCTGTAGCGCATGGCGCCCAGCGGCAGGCTGCGCGCGCCGGCCACTGGCCGCTCGCTGCCACACAGGCAAGCCGCCACTTCGCCCGCACGCATGCGTTTCAGGCCCACTTCCTGGTCCTCCACCACCAGGTCGGTCAGCACATTGTGCTGTGCGCAGAAGTTGCCCACTGCGCCGGCCCACCAGGTCGCCAGGCTGTCGGCGTTGAGGGCGATGCGCAGGCGCTCGGGCATGCCCTCCTCATCCAGCGCCGGCACCTGGCGCTGCAGGTCGCGTTCGAGCAGGCGCACCTGCTGCACATGGTTGAGCAACTGGCGGCCGACTTCGGTAGGGCTTGGCGGTGTGGCACGCACCAGCACCGGCTGGCCGACCCGCGCCTCGAGCAGCTTGATGCGCTGGGAGATGGCCGACTGCGACAAGCCCAGCACCTGCGCCGCGCGTTCGAAACCGCCCTGCTCGATCACCGCAGCAAGGGCGGCCAGCAGTTTGTAGTCGAACATCGATTTTCCTAATGACGGATCAGATCTATTTGTTTTTCTTATACAGCGTGCTTCATCACAATGACCAGCATCTTTTGGACTCTTTGGAGAGCACGCCATGTGGCAAAGCTATCTCAACGGCATGCTCGTGGCCTTCGGCCTGATCATGGCCATCGGTGCACAGAACGCCTTCGTCCTCGCCCAGAGCTTGCGCCGCGAGCATCATTTGCCGGTGGCGGCACTGTGCATCATCTGTGACGCCATCCTGGTGGCTGCCGGAGTGTTCGGCCTTGCCACCGTGCTGGCGCACAACCCGACGTTGCTGGCGATCGCCCGCTGGGGCGGTGCAGTGTTCCTGATCTGGTACGGCGCCAAGGCTTTGCGCAGCGCCTGCTCCAGGCAGAGCCTGCAGCACCAGCAAGGCCAGGGTGCCCGGTCACGCCGCGCGGTACTGCTCAGTGCCTTGGCAGTGACCCTGCTGAACCCGCACGTGTACCTCGACACGGTGCTGCTGATCGGCTCGCTGGGCGCCCAGCAGGCTGCGCCCGGTGCCTACGTGGCCGGTGCCGCCAGCGCCTCGCTGCTGTGGTTCTCGACCCTGGCGATCGGCGCGGCCTGGCTGGCACCGTGGCTGGCCCGGCCGGCGACCTGGCGCATGCTCGACCTGATGGTGGCGGTGATGATGTTCGCGGTGGCGGCGCAGTTGATCTTCAACTGACCTGGGCTCACCACAACATCTTTATCACCTGTGAGACCGAGCGCCGCCCGCGCGGCGCTCGGTCTCACAGGCGCTACAAGCGTTAAGCCGAACACCACCGGTCGGCACACCCCAACCGCTCTGGAACCTCTATTCCCTATCTTTGTTGCGTGGTTATGCGCCGGGCCCGGTGCTATGATCCAGCGCTTGCGTCGCAAAGAGTACAAACTCGCCGACGCTCATCGGGCCGCCCGTGATCGGCCTTGCGCAAACCGCAAACAGACCTGAATCAGGAGATCCACCATGGCTTTTGAATTGCCGCCGCTGCCATACGCCCACGATGCCCTGCAGCCGCACATCTCCAAGGAAACCCTGGAGTATCACCACGACAAGCACCACAACACCTATGTCGTGAACCTGAACAACCTGGTCCCAGGCACCGAATTCGAAGGCAAGACCCTGGAAGAGATCGTCAAGAGCTCTTCGGGCGGTATCTTCAACAACGCCGCTCAAGTCTGGAACCACACCTTCTACTGGAACTGCCTGGCACCAAACGCCGGTGGCCAGCCGACCGGTGCCCTGGCTGACGCCATCAACGCCGCTTTCGGTTCCTTCGACAAGTTCAAGGAAGAGTTCACCAAGACTTCGGTTGGCACCTTCGGTTCCGGCTGGGGCTGGCTGGTGAAGAAGGCTGACGGTTCCCTGGCCCTGGCCAGCACCATCGGCGCCGGCTGCCCGCTGACCAGCGGCGACACCCCGCTGCTGACCTGCGACGTCTGGGAACACGCGTACTACATCGACTACCGCAACCTGCGTCCGAAGTACGTCGAGGCGTTCTGGAACCTGGTCAACTGGGCCTTCGTTGCCGAACAGTTCGAAGGCAAGACCTTCCAGGCCTGAGTCATTCAGCCCTGAACGAAAAACCCGGCCTGGTGCCGGGTTTTTTTATGCCTGTACCGGCCTCTTTGCGGGTGAACCCGCTCCCACAGGTACGGCGCCGCTTGTGGACTTGATGCTATCCCTGTGGGAGCGGGTTTAACCGCGCAAAGCCGGCACGGTTTTGCTTGCTCAGCCCGCATAGCACGCTAACATCAAACCTCTGGAATATCGTTACGGCGCATTCAAGTTGCGGGGTCAGGCAACCGATACACTACTGAAGGTCGGCCGATAGTGTATCGTCATCGTTGATGGCAAAATGATGCCATGCGCATGGATTAAGGAAACCCCATTGAAGCTGGAATTGCGGAACAGCTTGTCGGTCAAGTTGCTCAGGGTCGTGCTGCTGTCGGCGCTAGCTGTCGGTGTCGTGCTCAGCTGTGCGCAAATCGTCTACGACACCTACAAGACCCGCCAGGCCGTGAACAACGATGCCCAGCGCATCCTCGACATGTTCCGCGACCCCTCGACACAGGCCGTATACAGCCTCGACCGCGAAATGGGCATGCAAGTGATGGAAGGCCTGTTCCAGGACGAATCGGTACGCATGGCCTCCATCGGCCACCCCAACGAAACCATGCTGGCGGAAAAGTCCCGCCCACTGCAGGACATGTCCATGCGCTGGCTGACCGACCTGATCCTCGGCCAGGAACGCACCTACACCACGCAACTGGTCGGCCGCGGCCCCTACAGCGAATACTACGGCGACCTGAGTATCACCCTGGACACCTCGTCCTACGGCGAAGACTTCCTGATCAACGCCGTGATCATCTTCATCTCCGGCGTGCTGCGGGCCCTGGCCATGGGTCTGGTGCTGTACCTGGTCTACCACTGGCTGCTGACCAAACCGCTGTCGAAGATCATCGAGCACCTCACCCAGATCAACCCCGACCGCCCCAGCCAGCACCAGCTGCCGCTGCTCAAGGGCCACGAGAAGAACGAGCTGGGTCTCTGGGTAAATACCGCCAACCAGTTGCTGGCCTCGATCGAGCGCAACACCCATCTGCGCCACGAGGCGGAAAACAGCCTGCAACGCATGGCCCAGTACGACTTCCTCACCGGCCTGCCCAACCGCCAGCAACTGCAGCAGCAACTGGACAAGATCCTCGTCGACGGCGGCCGCCTGCAACACCGTGTGGCAGTACTGTGCGTAGGCCTGGACGACTTCAAGGGCATCAACGAGCAGTTCAGCTACCAGGTCGGCGACCAGCTGCTGCTGGCCCTGGCCGACCGCCTGCGCGCCCACAGTGGCCGCCTGGGCGCCCTGGCACGCCTGGGCGGCGACCAGTTCGCCCTGGTGCAGGCCAATATCGAGCAGCCTTACGAGGCGGCCGAACTGGCACAGAGTATCCTCGATGACTTGGAAGTGCCGTTCGACCTCGACCACCACCAGCAAATCCGCCTGCGCGCCACCATCGGCATCACACTGTTCCCGGAAGACGGCGACAGCACCGAGAAGCTGTTGCAGAAAGCCGAACAGACCATGACCCTGGCCAAGGCCCGTTCGCGCAACCGCTACCAGTTCTACATCGCCAGCGTCGACAGCGAGATGCGCCGCCGTCGCGAGCTGGAAAAGGACCTGCGCGAAGCCCTGCCACGCAACCAGCTGTACCTGGTGTATCAGCCACAGATCAGCTACCGCGACCACCGCGTGGTCGGTGTCGAGGCGCTGCTGCGCTGGCAGCACCCGGAGCTGGGCATGGTACCGCCAGACCAGTTCATCCCCCTGGCCGAACAGAACGGCAGCATCATCAGCATTGGCGAATGGGTGCTCGACCAGGCCTGCCGGCAACTGCGCGAATGGCACGACATGGGCTTCAGCGACCTGCGCATGGCGGTCAACCTGTCCACCGTGCAGCTGCACCACAACGAACTGCCGCGGGTAGTCAACAACCTGCTGCAGGCCTACCGCCTGCCACCACGCAGCCTGGAGCTGGAAGTCACCGAGACCGGCCTGATGGAAGACATCAGCACCGCCGCCCAGCACCTGCTGAGCCTGCGCCGCTCCGGAGCACTGATTGCCATCGACGACTTCGGCACCGGCTACTCGTCGCTCAGCTACCTGAAATCGCTGCCGCTGGACAAGATCAAGATCGACAAGAGCTTCGTCCAGGACCTGCTGGACGACGATGACGACGCTACCATCGTTCGTGCCATCATCCAGCTCGGCAAGAGCCTGGGGATGCAGGTGATCGCCGAAGGCGTGGAAACCGCCGAACAGGAAAGCTATATCGTCGCCCAAGGCTGCCACGAGGGCCAGGGCTACCACTACAGCAAGCCGCTGTCGGCCCGTGAGCTGACCAACTTCCTCAAGCAGGCGCAGCGCAACCAGGTTTCGATGTTCTGAGCCGCCAGCCCGGTTACAGGCCGTGACCGGCATTTACACGAATTGCATACCCTCCCCCTTTACAGCAAATGCAAATCTTTCGCATGATGTTGCCGTTTCGCGTGCCACGGCGCACGGTCTACCCATGGTCCAACCACACGACGCAGGAAAACCAATAATGATTCGAATGCCTCTGGCCTCCGCCAGTCTGCTGGCCATTGCCATCGCTCTCGCCGGTTGCGGTGAAGGCAAGGACGACAAGGCCGCCGCGCCGCAAGCTCAGGCACCTGCTGCCGCCAGCACCAACGCTGCGGCGCCCGGGGTTGTCGACGAAGCCGCCGGCAAAGCCGTGGTCAAGCACTACGCAGAGCTGGTCTACGCCGTGTACAGCGATTCGCTGAGCACCGCCAAGACTCTGCAGACCGCAGTCGACGCATTTCTGGCCAAGCCCAACGACGAAACCCTGAAGGCAGCCAGGGAAGCCTGGGTCGCCTCGCGCGTACCGTACCTGCAGAGCGAAGCCTTCCGCTTCGGCAACACCATCATCGACGACTGGGAAGGCCAGGTGAATGCCTGGCCGCTGGACGAAGGCCTGATCGACTACGTCGACAAGAGCTATGAGCACGCCCTGGGCAACCCGGCAGCCAACGCCAACATCATCGCCAACACCGAGATCCAGGTGGGCGAAGAGAAGATCGACGTCAAGGACATCACTCCCGAGAAGCTGGCCAGCCTGAACGAGCTGGGCGGCTCCGAAGCCAACGTCGCCACCGGCTACCACGCCATCGAATTCCTGCTCTGGGGCCAGGACCTGAACGGCACCGGCCCGGGCGCGGGCAACCGTCCGGCGTCTGATTACCTTGAAGGCAAGGGCGCCACCGGTGGCCACAACGACCGCCGCCGTGCCTACCTGAAAGCGGTCACCGACCTGCTGGTCAAGGACCTCGAAGAGATGGTCGGCAACTGGGCACCGAATGTTGCCGACAACTACCGCGCCAAGCTGGAAGCCGAGTCGGTCAACGACGGCCTGCGCAAGATGCTGTTCGGCATGGGCAGCCTGTCGCTGGGCGAACTGGCTGGCGAGCGCATGAAGGTTTCGCTGGAAGCCAACTCGCCGGAAGACGAGCACGACTGCTTCAGCGACAACACCCACTACTCGCACTTCTACGACGCCAAGGGCATCCGCAACGTCTACCTGGGCGAGTACACCCGCCCGGACGGCAGCAAGGTGACCGGCCCGAGCCTGTCGTCGCTGGTGGCCAAGGTAGACCCGGCCGCCGACGCCACCCTCAAGGCCGACCTGGAAGCCACCGAAGCCAAGATCCAGGTGATCGTCGACCACGCCCTCAAGGGCGAGCACTACGACCAGCTGATCGCTGCCGACAACGCAGCCGGCAACCAGATCGTGCGTGACGCCATTGCCTCCCTGGTCAAGCAGACCGGTGCGATCGAGCAGGCCGCGGGCAAGCTGGGCATTGCCAACCTGAACCCGGATACCGCAGATCACGAGTTCTGATCCTGCTGTAGCGGTTCTGAAAGAGGCGGCCTGCGGGTCGCCTTTTTTTGCTTCCGGCCCTATCGCCGGCAAGCCAGCTCCCACAGGTACTTCACAGCCCTTGAGCCCTGTAGGGTACCTGTGGGAGCTGGCTTGCCGGCGATAGGGCCCGACCAGGCGATCACAAACCATGGCCAACTGACATCGATTTCATCCAGCAATTGCAAATTGCTCTTATTCAAACTCTTTCACCCTGCTAAGCTTGCACGCCGGTTTTTCGCTCACGCCCAGGATTCTCGATGTCCTTGTCGCTGTCCCGACTCTCCCCCCTGCTGCTGGCCTTTGCCCTCGCCGCTTGTGACGACGCTCCGCGTTTCACCCAGGCCGAGCCCGGCGAAGCGTTGTCGGGCGGCAAAGCCACCGTGCAGCGCACTGACCGCAATGCCTATTCCCTGCCCTCGGCCAACCTCTCGGCCGAGCGGCGCCTGGACTTCGCCGTAGGCAACAGCTTCTTCCGCAACCCTTGGGTGATCGCCCCTTCCACCACCACCGCGCGTGACGGCCTGGGCCCGCTGTTCAACACCAATGCCTGCCAGAACTGCCACGTGCGCGACGGGCGCGGCCACCCGCCAGAGCCGGGCGACAGCAACGCCGTTTCGATGCTGGTACGCCTGTCGATCCCCGACCAGCCCTACCTGGCCAAGGTGGTCGAACGCCTCGGGGTGGTGCCGGAGCCGGTCTATGGCACCCAGTTGCAGGACATGGCCATCCCTGGCGTGACGCCGGAAGGCAAGGTGCGGGTGAGCTACACCAGCGAAACGGTGTCGTTCGAGGACGGTCACCAGGTCGAGCTGCGCAAGCCGGCCCTGCAGATCACCCAGCTCGGCTATGGCGTGATGCACCCCGACACGCGCTTTTCGGCGCGGGTGGCGCCGCCGATGATCGGCCTGGGCCTGCTCGAAGCCATCCCAGAAGCCGACCTGCTGGCCAACGAAGATCCGGATGACCGTAACCGCGACGGCATCCGCGGCCGGGCCAACCGGGTGTGGGACGATGCCCTGGGCAAGACCGTGGTCGGCCGCTTCGGCTGGAAGGCCGGGCAGCCCAACGTCAACCAGCAGAACGTTCACGCCTTTGCCGGCGACATGGGCCTGACCACCACACTGCAGCCCAACGATGACTGCACCCCGGCGCAGGCCGACTGCCTGGCCGCGCCCAACGGCGACGGTGCCGATGGCGAGAAGGAGGTCAGCGACAACATCCTGCGCCTGGTCACCTTCTACACCCGTAACCTGGCCGTGCCGGCCCGCCGCGACGTGGGCTCGCCGCAGGTGCTGGCGGGCAAGAACCTGTTCTACCAGGCCGGCTGCCAGGGCTGCCATACACCACAGTTCACCACCGCCACCAATGCCGCCGAGCCGGAACTGGCCAACCAGCTGATCCGCCCCTACAGCGATCTGCTGCTGCATGACATGGGCCCGGGCCTGGCCGACGAGCGGACCGAATTTGCCGCCAACGGCCAGGACTGGCGCACCCCGCCACTGTGGGGCATAGGCCTGAGCGAAACGGTCAGTGGCCACAGCCAGTTCCTGCACGACGGCCGCGCCCGCAACCTGCTCGAAGCGGTGCTCTGGCACGGTGGTGAGGCCGAGGCGGCACGCAATTTCGTACTCACTTTCAATGCCGAGCAGCGTGCCGCGTTGCTGGCTTTCCTGAACTCACTTTAAAAAGCGCAAAGGAGCCGGGCATGTTCCGACCCAAACTGTTGTTCACCAGCCTCGCCGCACTCGCCCTCGGCGCCTGTTCGCCGCAGGACCCGCAAGCCGTGACCTCCGCTGCCATCGCCAAACAGGTGATCCTGCCCACCTACAGCCGCTGGGTCGAAGCCGACCGCACGCTGGCCGCCAGCGCCCTGGCCTACTGCGAAGGCAAGGAAACCCTGGACAAGGCCCGGGCCGACTTCCTCAATGCGCAAAAGGCCTGGGCCGAACTGCAACCGCTGCTGGTCGGCCCGCTGGCCGAAGGCAACCGCGCCTGGCAGGTACAGTTCTGGCCCGACAAGAAGAACCTGGTCGGCCGCCAGGTCGAGCAGTTGATCAACGCCGACCAGCCCGTCGATGCCGCGGCCCTGGGCAAGGCCAGCGTGGTGGTACGTGGCCTGTCGGCCTACGAGTACATCCTGTTCGACAGCAAGCCGGACATCGCCACAGCCGAGCAGAAAGCCCGCTACTGCCCGTTGCTGGTCGCCATTGGTGAACATCAGAAGGCCCTGGCCGAAGAGATCCTCAAGGGCTGGAACAGCACCGACGGCATGCTCTCGCAGATGACCAAGTTCCCCAACCAGCGCTACGCCGACTCCCACGAGGCCATCGCCGACCTGCTGCGCGCCCAGGTCACCGCCCTGGACAGCCTGAAGAAAAAGCTCGGAGCACCGATGGGCCGCCAGAGCAAGGGTATTCCGCAGCCACTGCAGGCCGAAGCCTGGCGCAGCCACAGCTCACTCAAGAGTCTGGAGGCCAGCCTCAAGGCCGCCGAAGCGGTCTGGCTCGGGGTCGACAACCAAGGCCTGCGCGGCTTGCTGTCCAGCGATCAGAAAACCCTGGCGGACAAGATCGACGCCGCCTACGCTGCATCGCTCAAGCTGCTGGCCGCCAACCAGAAGACCCTGGGCGAGCTGCTGGCCGACGACGCCGGCCAGCAAACCCTGAACCAGATCTACGACAGCCTCAACGTCGTCCACCGCCTGCACGAAGGCGAGCTGGCCAAGGCGTTGAACATCCAGCTGGGCTTCAATGCCAACGACGGTGACTGATCATGCTGCGACGCCAGGCCCTCAAACTCGGTAGCGTATTGCTCAGCGCCCTCACCCTGGGCGGCTGGAGCCTGTTCCGCAACAAAGGCAGCGAGCCCCTGCTGCTGTCAGCGCGTGACGACGGCGATGGCAAGCACTATGCGGTCGGGTTCCGCCTGGACGGCACCCAGGTGTTCAGCACCCAGGTCGCCCAACGTTGCCATGCCATCATCCATCATCCGGATCTGCCGATCGCCCTGTTCGTCGCCCGCCGTCCCGGCACCGAAAGCTACCTGGTCGACCTGCGTGACGGGCGCCTGCTGCAGACCGTGAGCTCGCAGCCGAACCGGCATTTCTACGGCCACGCGGTCATCCATAAAAGTGGCGAATGGCTGTACGCCACCGAGAACGACACCACCGACCCGGGGCGTGGCGTACTCGGTGTATACCGCTTCGAAGGCGAGCGCCTGGTGCACAGCGGCGAGATTCCGACCCATGGCATCGGCCCGCACGAAGTGGCCTGGCTGCCGGACGGCGAGACGCTGATCGTGGCCAACGGCGGTATCCGCACCGAAGCCGAGAGCCGGGTGGAGATGAACCTCGACGCCATGGAACCGAGCCTGGTGCTGATGCAGCGCGACGGTACCCTGCTGAGCAAGGAAACCCTGGCCCAGCAGATGAACAGCGTGCGCCACCTGGCGGTGGGCAGCGATGGCACCATAGCCGCCTGCCAACAGTTCATGGGCGATGCCGATGAAACCGCCGAACTGCTGGCAATCAAGCGCCCGGGCGAGCCGTTCAAGGCCTTCCCGGTACCGGAGCGGCAGTTGCAGGCCATGGCCCAGTACACCGCCAGCGTGGCTATCCACAGCGAGCTGCGGCTGGTCGCGCTTACCGCGCCACGGGCCAACCGCCTGTTCGTCTGGGACCTGGACAGCGGCGCGGTGCGCCTGGATGCGCCAATGCCCGATTGCGCGGGGGTGGGCGCGGTACGGGACGGCTTTGTCGTCACCTCCGGGCAGGGCCGTTGCCGGTTCTATGATTGCCGCAAGGCCGAGCTGGTCGGGCAACCGATGAACCTGCCGTCCGGTTTCTGGGACAACCACCTGCATCTCGTCTGATTTTCAGGTTGGCTGTACTGGCCTCTTCGCGGCTAAAGCCGCTCCCACAGGAACAGCGCAACCCACTGACTGCGTGGTCCCTGTGGGAGCGGCTTTAGCCGCGAAGGGGCCGGCACAGGCATTCCACTCCCCTTCCCCCCAAAAACAGTCAATACTTCCCCCATCCACACGTGGGCAGGATCGCCCGATGTCGTGTCCAAGCCAATAACAACCCTATCCAAGGAACCGGACCTATGCTGCGCCGCCGCATGCTCATCATGTTGGCCGTGGTTCTGCTGATCGTGCTGGCCCTGGGGGGCTACAAAGCTTTTTCGATCTATCAGCAGATCCAGATGTTCACTGCCCCCAAGCCGCCCATCACCGTGGCGGCCGCCTTGGCCGAACAGCGCCCGTGGCAGGAGCGCCTGCCCGCCGTCGGCAGCCTCAAGGCGCTACAGGGCGTGGAGCTGAGCCTGGAGGTGGAAGGCATCGTCAAGGCCCTGCATTTCGACTCGGGCCAACAGGTCAAGGCCGGGCAACTGTTGCTGCAACTCAACGACGACCAGGAAACCGCCCTGCTCGGTACCGCCCAGGCCGACCTGGGCCTGGCCAAGGTCGATTTCGGCCGTGGCAGCCAGCTGGTCGGCGACTCGGCCATCTCCCGCGGCGAGTTCGACCGCCTCACCGCCCAGTACAGGCGCAACCAGGCGGTGGTCGACCAGCTCAAGGCATCGAAGACCAAGAAAAGCATCAGCGCCCCGTTCAGCGGCACCATCGGCATTCGCCAGGTGGACGTCGGCGACTATCTGGCCGCCGGCACGGTGATCGCCACCCTGCAGGACACATCCAGCCTCTACGTCGACTTCAACGTACCGGAACAGGCCCTGCCGCACCTGAGCCTGGGCCAGCAGGTGCTGGTGCAGGTGGCCGCCTACCCGGGCCAGACCTTCCCCGCCAGCCTCAGCGCCATCAACCCCAAAGTCGAGGAAACCACGCGCAACCTGCTGGTGCGCGCGACCATGGCCAACCCGGACGGCAAGCTGCTGCCAGGCATGTTCGCCAGCCTGCTGGTCCTGCTACCCAACCCGCAGCCAAAAGTGGTAGTGCCGGAAAGCGCCATCACCTACACCCTGTATGGCAACTCGGTATACG
This sequence comes from Pseudomonas sp. B10(2017), assembly GCF_002113295.1. NCBI lineage: Bacteria > Pseudomonadati > Pseudomonadota > Gammaproteobacteria > Pseudomonadales > Pseudomonadaceae > Pseudomonas > Pseudomonas sp. B10(2017). The sequence continues at coordinate 170,107 of NZ_NEJU01000010.1, read as the reverse complement.
TCGCCACGCCGAAAAAGGACAAGGACGGCAAGCCGGAAAACGACGACAAGGGCCAGCCGCAACTCACCGCCGAGCAGCGCACGGTGCAGACTGGCGAGCGCCGTGACGGCATGGTGGTGGTCAGCAAGGGCCTGCAGGCTGGGGAACAGGTGGTTACCGCCGGCCAGCTGAAGCTCACCCCCGGCGCCGCGATCCGCATCGGCCAGGACAAAGCACTCAAGCCCGCACAGGGCGCGCCGGGCAAGGACTGACAGGAGGCTGGCATGGCGTTCACCGACCCGTTCATCCGCCGCCCGGTGCTGGCCAGCGTGGTCAGCCTGCTGATCCTGCTGCTGGGCTTCCAGGCCTGGAACAAGCTGCAGATCCGCCAGTATCCGCAAATGGAAAACGCCCTGATCACGGTGACCACCGCCTACCCCGGCGCCAACGCCGAGACCATCCAGGGCTATATCACCCAACCGCTGCAGCAAAGCCTGGCCAGTGCCGAAGGCATCGACTACATGACCTCGGTGAGCCGGCAGAACTTCTCGATCATATCCATCTACGCACGCATCGGCGCCGACAGCGACCGCTTGTTCACCGAACTGCTGGCCAAGGCCAACGAAGTGCGCAACAAGCTGCCCCAGGACTCGGAAGACCCGGTACTGAGCAAGGAAGCCGCCGATGCCTCGGCGCTGATGTACATAAGTTTCTACAGCAAGGAAATGAGCAACCCGCAAATCACCGACTACCTGTCGCGGGTGATCCAGCCCAAGCTGGCGACTCTGCCGGGCATGGCCGAAGCGGAAATCCTCGGCAACCAGGTGTTCGCCATGCGCATCTGGATCGACCCGGTGAAACTGGCAGGCTACGGCTTGTCGGCCAACGACGTGACCAATGCCGTGCGCCGCTACAACTTCCTTTCCGCGGCCGGCGAGGTGAAGGGCGAATACGTGGTCACCAGCATCAACGCCAGCACCGAGCTGAAGTCGGCCGAGGCGTTCGCCGCCCTGCCGGTCAAGACCAGCGGCGACAGCCGCGTGCTGCTGGGCGATGTGGCACGGGTCGAGATGGGGGCGGAAAACTACGACACGGTCAGCTCGTTCGACGGCACCCCATCGGTGTACATCGGCATCAAGGCCACACCGGCCGCCAACCCGCTGGACGTCATCAAGGAAGTGCGGCGCATCATGCCCGAGCTGGAAAGCCAGCTGCCCTCGGCGCTGAAGGTATCCATAGCCTACGACGCCACGCTGTTCATCCAGGCCTCCATCGACGAAGTGATCAAGACGCTCGGCGAGGCAGTACTGATCGTCATCGTGGTTGTGTTCCTGTTCCTCGGTGCCCTGCGTTCGGTGCTGATCCCGGTGGTGACCATTCCGCTGTCGATGATCGGCGTGCTGTTCTTCATGCAGATGATGGGCTACTCGCTCAACCTGCTGACCCTGCTGGCCATGGTGCTGGCCATCGGCCTGGTGGTGGACGACGCGATTGTCGTGGTGGAGAACATCCACCGGCACATGGAAGAAGGCAAGTCACCGTTCGACGCCGCCCTTGAGGGCGCACGCGAAATCGCCATGCCGGTGGTGTCGATGACCATCACCCTGGCGGCAGTATATGCACCGATCGGCTTCCTTACCGGGTTGACCGGCGCGCTGTTCAAGGAGTTTGCCCTGGCCCTGGCCGGTGCCGTGATCATATCCGGCATCGTTGCCCTCACCCTGTCACCGATGATGTGCGCCCTGCTGCTGCGCCAGGAACAGAACCCCAGCGGCCTGGCCCACCGCCTGGACATGCTGTTCGAACGCCTGAAGGTGCGCTACCAGCGCCTGCTGCACACCACCCTCGACAGCCGGCCTGTGGTGCTTGTGTTTGCCGTGATCATCCTGTGCCTGATTCCGGTGCTGCTGAAGTTCACCCAGAACGAACTGGCGCCTAACGAGGACCAGGGGGTGATCTTCATGATGAGCAGCTCGCCTCAGCCGGCCAACCTTGATTACCTCAACGCCTATACCGACGAATTCACCCCGCTGTTCAAGGCTTTCCCCGAGTACTACTCGTCGTTCCAGATCAACGGTTTCAATGGCGTGCAGACCGGCATCGGCGGCTTCCTGCTCAAGCCTTGGAACGAGCGCGAGCGCACGCAGATGGAGCTGCTGCCACTGGTGCAGAGCAAGCTCGAGGAAATCAGTGGCCTGCAGATCTTCGGCTTCAACCTGCCATCGCTGCCCGGCACCGGCGAGGGCCTGCCATTCCAGTTCGTCATCAACAGCGCTGGCGACTACCCGGCACTGCTGGATGTGGCCCAGCGCATCAAGGCCCGCGCCCAGGAATCTGGCAAGTTCGCCTTCCTCGACATCGACCTGGCCTTCGACAAGCCCGAGGTAGTGGTGGATATCGACCGGGCCAAGGCGGCGCAGATGGGGGTGTCGATGGACACCTTGGGCAGCACCCTGGCGACCTTGCTGGGCGAAGCGGAAATCAACCGCTTCACCCTCGAAGGCCGCAGCTACAAGGTGATTGCCCAGGTCGAGCGGCCGTACCGCGACAACCCCGGCTGGCTGAACAACTACTACGTGAAGAACGACCAGGGCCAGCTGCTGCCGCTATCTACCCTGATCACCATCACCGACCGCGCCCGCCCGCGCCAGCTCAACCAGTTCCAGCAGTTGAACTCGGCGATCATCCAGGGCGTGCCCATGGTCAGCCTGGGCGAGGCGCTGCAGACCGTGCAGGGCATCGCCCGCGAAGAGGCTCCGGAAGGCTTCGCCTTCGACTATGCCGGCGTGGCGCGCCAGTACGTGCAGGAAGGCAGCGCGCTGTGGGTGACCTTCGGCCTGGCATTGGCGATCATCTTCCTGGTGCTGGCGGCGCAGTTCGAAAGCTTCCGTGACCCGCTGGTGATTCTGGTGACGGTGCCGTTGTCCATCTGTGGCGCGCTGCTGCCGCTGTTCCTGGGCGTATCGAGCATGAACATCTACACCCAGGTCGGGCTGGTGACGCTGATCGGGCTGATCAGCAAGCACGGCATCCTCATTGTCGAATTCGCCAACCAGTTGCGAGAGGAACGCGGCCTGAGCGTGCGCGAGGCAATCGAGGAAGCCGCTGCGATTCGCCTGCGTCCGGTGCTGATGACCACGGCGGCAATGGTGTTCGGCATGGTGCCGCTTATCCTGGCGACCGGCGCGGGGGCGGTCAGCCGCTTCGACATCGGGACGGTGATTGCCACCGGGATGTCGATCGGCACGCTGTTCACCCTGTTCGTGTTGCCTTGTATCTACACCCTGCTGGCGCACAAGGCGAAAGCCAGGGAACCCGCTGTAGCCTGATCCGGCCTCTTCGCGGGCTTGCCCGCTCCCACAGGTGCGGCACCAGTTTCAGGACCGGTGCCATACCTGTGGGAGCGGGCAAGCCCGCGAAGAGGCCGGTAAGGCAGATGCAAAAATGCCAGAGGCCCCGCAATCGCGAGGCCTCTGGCATTTCCATCTACACCGGGTTCAACCGAACGGCCGCAACCCCTGGCGCAGGCCGAACAGGAACAGCAGCAGGTCCTGATCTGGCGCGGCCTCGGCTTGTTGCTGCGGTTTCACTTCCCGCGGCAACGCGCATTGGTCGGCCAGCTCGGCCTTGCTGAACACAGTCGGCCTCGGCTCTTCCCAGGCAGCCACCGCCACGGTGGTCACCGCCAGGCCAGCCACCAGGAACAAAGCTCGAGCTATTTCTAGTTTCATTACCCTAACCCTTTGACAGCGCTGCCAAACGCCATCTGGTAAAAGTAGAGCAGTGTTTGCCATTCCGCGTCATTGAGCGACGAATGGCGGCGCAACTGGCGCAGGTCATTGCCCGCCGCGCGCTGGCAGCTGATGCGCCGCCGGCATTTTTCCAGGTCCAGCAGGGCGACTTCGACCCGGGCCTGCTCGCCCTCGCCAGTCACCTTGACGAACACGTGCTTGCCATACAGGCAGCCGTGCTGCCAGTGCCCCAGATGCATGCGCGCCAGGTTGTCTGCCAGGTCCTTGAGCATACGCTCATGCACCACCTGCGGATAACGCTCGCGGGCACCTTCGGCATGCCAGGTGTCGAGTTCGACGAAGCCGTCGAGTGCTTCGCTCACCAGCAGCGCACGCCACTGCTGGTCGGCACCCCGCTCGGCGCCACAGAAGACGATGCGCGGTACACGCACACCCAGTTGCTCGAAGCTGTTCAACGCATCCAGCTCACGCAATACAGTCGGCCGGCCGAAAGGGTGCAGCAGGCTACGGTAGATATGCCCGACCTGGCGCTTTGCATACAGCAGCTTGCCATTGCCATCGTCGAGGCGTTGAACACCGCTCTCGCCACCACGGCGCTGGTTCGGCTCCTCGACCCACTCGCCCTGCTGGCGCCAGTAAAAATCGAACCGCGACTCCCCTTTCTGGGCTACAGCCATCAAACACTACCCCTTACGCAATACATAGACCCGCCACATGGCATAGAACGGCAGGAAGTCGAGGCGTTCCTGGATTCTGAAGCCGGCGGCTCGGAATTCTTCTTCGACCGTGTCGGCCGGTAACACAAAACGGTTCTGGTAATTGTCCTGGTCGCCCTTTCGGGCGTTGCGACGTTGTTCCAGCTTTTTCCGGCGCCAGGCCTTGAAGTTACCATCCACCCACAAGGACAGGATCACACTATCACGGCTAACCCGTTGAAATTCCGAAAGAATGGTCTTTCTGTGCGCCGCTTCGCCAATGTGGTGGAACAAGCGCATGCAGAAAATGCTGTCCACCGAGTTGTCCGGCAAGTCGATGGCAAATGCCGAAGTCTGCAAAGGCCGTACCCGTGCCACCACCTCTGGCGCTTGCGCGGTACAGGCTGTCTCGATCATCGCTTCGGAGTTATCGGCGCCGATGATCACCCGGTTGGGCTTTTCTGCCAGCAACGGCCAGAAGCGGCCGGCGCCGCATGGCAGGTCGAGGACCAGGCCAGGCTCACCAGCCAATGCCAAGGCGCGACGCGCCAACTGCTCATCACGCTTGTGGGAAAGGCGTCGCGCCAGGCCATCCTGGTGCTTGAGAAAGTACTCGCGCGCATGTTCTTTGTCGTACTTCTCGGAAAATTCAAGCTTGATGGGGCTACGCATTGGGCATCTCCTGACTCCATTCCGCCCACATTAGGTAAGCAAGCGTAGGAATCAGGTCATGCTGATGTGAAAAATATGTTGAGCGCCGAGTGACCTGTTACAACAGATTACTCGGCCAACGTGTCCGGATCGCCTTTTGCCGCAGTATTGCTCAGGTCTACGACGAAACGGCAGCCATGCGGCAAGGTCGAGGTCAGGGTGACATGCCAGCCTTGGTCGTCGCAGATCCGCTGCACCAGCGACAGGCCAAGGCCCAGCCCCTCGCCGCGCCGCTCGTCGCCGCGTACGAACGGCCGGAACATCGCTTCGCGCTGCTCCTCCGGGATACCCACGCCACTGTCCTCCACGCTGAAACCGTTGGCTTCCAGGCTCAGGCGGATATAGCCGCTGTCGGTGTAGTGCGCGGCGTTGCGCAGCAGGTTGCCCATTACCGATTGCAGGAAAGTAGCGTTGTACAGCACAGGGCTGGCACTGACGCGGCCATCGTAATACAAGGCCAGGCCCTTCTGCTCGATGGTGTCGCGCCACACCCCGACCAGTTCGTCGGCCACCTCCCGCAGGGTGGCGCGCGAAGCCACTGCGCCCTCGTCGCGCTGTGCCCGGGCCAGCATCAGGAAGGTCTTGACTAGCTCGCGCATCTCTTCGGTGGCCCGCGCCACACGCTCCACCTGGCTGCGCGAACGGGCATCCAGGGCCGGGTTCTCCATCAGCAGTTCGCACGAGGTAGCCAGCACCATCAAGGGGGTGCGCAGTTCGTGGCTGACGTCGCTGGTGAACAACCGTTCACGGGTCAGCGCATCGCGCAGGCGGCCCAGGGTGTCGTCGAAGGCTACCGCCAACTGGCCGACTTCGTCTGCGGCATAGTCCGGCGCCAGCGGCGGGGCCAGGCCCAGCAACTGGTCACGGTGGCGTACCTGGCGTGCCAGGCGAATTACCGGCGCCATCACCCGGCGCGCCACCAGCCAGCCGAGAATGACTGCCAGCACCAGGCTGAGCAGGAAGCCCACCACCACCACCGCGAACAGCACACGCTCGCGTTCCTCGAAGTCGCTCTGGTCCTGCAGCAGCACATAACGGCGGCCATCAACGATCTCGACCATGGCGTGGTACGACAGCTGATCGCGGAATACCTCGTGGAAGCCGCGGTCAAGGTGGCGCAGGTCCTTGGGCAGTTCGAAGTCGTCACGCCCGCCGCTGAAGTAGAAAAGCTGGTCGGGGCGCGGCCGGTGGCTCCAGTCGCTGACGCTGTCCATGCGCAGCAGGCGTTGCAGGTCACCACCCAGCACCGAGGAAATCAGCCGCTCTTCGACCAGGTGCACGGTGCCGACGATGCCGAAGGCGAAGGCCCCGGCCACCAGCGCGCTCATCAGGGCAAAGGCAATGATGATGCGCTGGGCAAGGCTTTGCTTAAACTCCATCACGGCCCTCGGCGAGGCGATAGCCGACGCCATGGACGGTATGCAGCAGCGGTTTTTCGAACGGTTTGTCGATCACCTGGCGCAGCTGGTGCACGTGACTGCGCAGGCTGTCGCTGTCAGGGCAGTCATCGCCCCACAGGGCTTCTTCCAGCACTTCGCGACGCAATACGTGCGGGCTCTTCTGCATTAGCACCGCCAGCAGCTTGAGGCCGACCGGGTTGAGCTTGAGCAGGCGGCCCTGGCGGGTGACTTCGAGGGTGTCGAGGTCATAGCTGAGGTCGGCCACCTGCAAGGTGCGGCGCCCGCCGCCCTGGGCCCGGCGCAGCACCGCTTCGATGCGGGCGGCCAGCTCCGACAGGGCGAAGGGCTTGAGCAGGTAATCGTCGGCACCGGAGCGGAAGCCCTGCAGGCGGTCGTCCAGTTGGTCGCGGGCGGTGAGCATGATCACCGGCGTATCGCGGCGGGCGTCTTCGCGCAGGCGCTTGCACAGGGTGTAGCCGTCGATGCCCGGCAACATGATGTCGAGCACGATCAGGTCGTAGTGCTCGGTGGCAGCCAGGTGCAGGCCGGACAGGCCATCCTGGGCACAGTCGACGGTGTAGCCCTTCATGCCCAGGTAGTCGGCCAGGTTGGCCAGGATATCGCGGTTGTCTTCAACCAAAAGAATGCGCATCGGTTTCTCCTGTGCGGCGCTTCTCGCTGTGGTGCGCGGCAGGCGCAGCTTAAGGCCTATGCCTGCAGGGTGCCAGCCCCAGGGAAAATTCAGCGCACTTGACGGTTTTTTCACTGATCCTTCACGGACACAGGATAGCGGGCGGCCGACAATGCCCGATCTTTTTCGCGCCCTGGAGCCGTCATGCAGCAACCAACCCGCCCTCGCCCGATCAATTTCTGGCTGTACCTGGGGCTACCCCTGGCGACCGCGCTGGGCCTGATTCTGCTGGAACTGACCTCGGTCGACATGGACATTGCCAACCTGTTCTTCGACCCTGCTGCCGGGCAATTCATCGGCCGCCACAGCTATTTGCTGGAGAACATCCTGCATGACCGGGTCAAGCAGGGGGTGATCCTGCTGGGGGTGATGTCGCTGGTGACTTTTGCTGCCAGCTTCTTCTGGAAGCGCCTGTTCGGCTGGCGCCGTGAGCTGGGCTGCCTGGTGCTGGCGCTGGGCCTGTCCACGGCATTTGTCACGCCGCTGAAGAAAGTGACCCAGGTGCAATGCCCATGGAGCCTGACCCAGTTTGGCGGGAAGGAAACCTACAGCAAGCTGCTGGAGCCGCGGCCGGCGACCGACAAGCCCGGGCTGTGCTGGCCGGGCGGGCATGCCGCGACCGGGTTCTGCCTGTTCGGCCTGTTCTTCATGTTGCGTGATCGCAAGCCGCGCCTGGCGCGGGTGGCATTGACGGTTGCCTTCGTCGCCGGGTCGGTGTTGTCGCTGGGCAGGATGATGCAGGGGGCGCACTTCCTTTCGCACAACGTGTGGACGGCGGTGTTCTGCTGGTTGATCGGGTTGGGGTCGTATTACCTGATTCTGTACCGTCGGGGAATGGCTGAGGTGCCTGCTGCCGAGCGTAGCGTCGCCTGACCCAGGGGCCGCTTTGCGGCCCTTTCGCCGGCAAGCCAGCTCCCACAGGTACAGCGCAAGTCCAGTGTTGGCGCAATCCTGTGGGAGCTGGCTTGCCGGCGATGGGCTGCGCAGCAACCCCAATGGCCCTCACAAGGCAAACGAAAAAGCCCCGACTCTCGCGAACCGGGGCTTTCTGGTGGTGCAGGGGGTAAGGCTGGCTTACGGCATGCCAGCATGCCTGCAGCATCGCCTGAACCAGGGGCCGCTTTGCGGCCCTTTCGCCGGCAAGCCAGCTCCCACAGGTACAGCGCAAGTCCCAGTGTTGGCACAATCCTGTGGGAGCTGGCTAGCCGGCGATGGGCTGCGCAGCAGCCCCAATGGCCCCAACAGGAAAAACAAAAAAGCCCCGGTTCTCGCGAACCGGGGCTTTCATGGTGCAGGGGGTAAGGCTGGCTTACATCATGCCGCCCATGCCACCCATGCCGCCCATGTCAGGCATGCCAGCAGCTGGCTTGTCTTCCGGCAGGTCGGCAACCATGGCTTCGGTGGTGATCATCAGACCGCCGATCGAAGCAGCAGCTTGCAGCGCCGAGCGGGTGACCTTGGCTGGGTCCAGGATGCCCATCTCGATCATGTCGCCGTATTCGCCGGTAGCAGCGTTGTAACCGAAGTTACCCGAACCTTGCTTGACCTTGTCAGCGACAACGCTTGGCTCGTCGCCGGCGTTGGCAGTGATCTGGCGCAGCGGCGCTTCAACGGCGCGACGCAGCAGGGCGATACCGACGTTCTGGTCTTCGTTGTCGCCTTTGAGGTTGGCAATGGCCGCCAGGGAGCGAACCAGAGCTACACCACCGCCAGGCACCACGCCTTCTTCAACGGCTGCACGGGTAGCGTGCAGGGCGTCTTCAACGCGGGCTTTCTTCTCTTTCATTTCAACTTCGGTGCCGGCACCGACCTTGATCACGGCAACACCGCCGGCCAGCTTGGCCAGACGCTCTTGCAGCTTCTCACGGTCGTAGTCCGAGGAAGTCTCTTCGATCTGGGCACGGATCTGCTTGACGCGTGCTTCGATCTCGGTGTCGGCGCCAGCGCCGTCGATGATGGTGGTGTTTTCCTTGGACAGGATGACGCGCTTGGCGTTGCCCAGGTGCTCCAGGGTAGCGGTTTCCAGGGACAGGCCGATTTCTTCGGAGATGACCTGGCCGCCAGTCAGGACCGCGATGTCCTGCAGCATGGCCTTGCGGCGGTCGCCGAAGCCCGGAGCCTTGACCGCAGCAACCTTGACGATGCCGCGCATGTTGTTGACTACCAGGGTAGCCAGGGCTTCGCCTTCAACGTCTTCGGCAACGATCAGCAGTGGGCGGCCGGCCTTGGCAACGGCTTCCAGAACTGGCAGCAGCTCACGGATGTTGGAGATCTTCTTGTCGACCAGCAGCAGCAGCGGGCCTTCCAGCTCGGCAACCATGGTGTCCGGCTTGTTTACGAAGTACGGCGACAGGTAACCACGGTCGAACTGCATGCCTTCCACGACAGACAGTTCGTTCTCCAGGCCCGAGCCTTCTTCAACGGTGATCACGCCTTCTTTACCGACTTTTTCCATGGCTTCGGCGATGATTTCACCGATGGAGTTGTCGGAGTTGGCAGAGATGGTACCTACCTGGGCGATGGCCTTGGAGTCGGCGCATGGCTTGGACAGGTTCTTCAGCTCGGCGACGACGGCAGCGGTGGCCTTGTCGATGCCGCGCTTCAGGTCCATAGGGTTCATGCCGGCAGCAACGGCTTTCAGGCCTTCGTTGACGATGGCCTGAGCCAGGACGGTAGCGGTGGTGGTGCCGTCACCGGCTGCGTCGTTGGCCTTGGAAGCAACTTCCTTGACCAACTGGGCGCCCATGTTCTCGAAGGCGTCTTTCAGCTCGATTTCCTTGGCAACGGAAACGCCGTCCTTGGTGATGGTCGGCGCGCCGAAGCTCTTGGCCAGCACCACGTTACGGCCTTTCGGGCCCAGTGTCGCTTTTACCGCGTCAGCCAGAACGTTGACACCTACCAGCATTTTCTTACGAGCGGAATCGCCGAATTTTACGTCTTTAGCAGCCATGATCGTTTAATCCTTGGAATTTCTTTGGAGTAACGGGAAGTCGTGGAAATCAGCCTTCGATAACGGCGAGGATTTCGTTCTCGGCCATGACCAGCAGGTCTTCGCCATCGACTTTCACGGTGTTGCTGCCCGAGTAAGGGCCGAAAACCACTTTGTCACCCACTTTCACGGCCAGCGCGCGAACTTCGCCGTTGTCCAGGATGCGACCGGTGCCGACGGCGACGACTTCGCCGCGGTTTGGTTTTTCAGCGGCCGAACCCGGCAGGACGATACCGCCAGCGGTTTTCGATTCTTCTTCGCTGCGACGGATGACGACGCGGTCATGCAGAGGACGAAGCTTCATTGTCGATCTCTCCCAAATAGTGGTTTTCATCGGCCGGTGTCGACACCGGCGGTTTGATGCAGTCCGGCGTTGCCGGGGGTGATCCGCAATGGGCGAAGCACCTGTGTAATGTCTGGTGTCGCCACCAGAAACCTTGCGGTGACCACTACATGAGGCCGTCATATTCAATTACAAGGCTTGCTTCAGAAAATTTTTCATTAGCCTGAAAAGCTTGGGGCCGCTTCGCAGCCCTATCGCGACACAAGGCCGCTCCTACAGGGGTTCGCATACTCTGTAGGAGCGGCCTTGTGTCGCGATAGGGGCGCGAAGCGGCCCCCGGCTATTACTTGTCGCGGCGCTCGTACTCGCCTTCGATCACGTTCGGGCGATGCCCGCCATCGTGCGGCCGTGCCTGGAACGGGTCGTCCTGGAAGGCACGCTGGCGCATGGCCTGAGCCTCGGCACGCTCGCGCATCTTGCGCGCGGCCAGGTGACGGGTGAATGGCAGCAGGCACAGCAGGCCCAGAACGTCGCTGATGAAACCTGGCAGCAACAGCAGGCCCCCACCAACGGCCAGCATCATGCCCTGGAACATGTCCTCGGCGGGCAGTTCGCCACGCTGCAGGCTTTCACGGGCGCGCAGTGCGGTAGCCAGCCCGGCCACGCGCATCACCAGCACACCCAGGGCGGAGCCGGCGATGATCAGCAGCAGCGCCGGGAAGAAACCGATGGCGGCACTGACCTTCACGAAGACGAACAGCTCCAGCACGGGAAACAGGAGAAACAGCAGTAGAAAAGCACGCATCAAAGCAATCCTCGTTGGAAGACAACCTTCCTGTAAGACCAACAAATGGATGCGTGAGCTCGGCTTTTCAACCCTCGACTCCCGTGGCAACCGGCCACTTGTCGGCGCGAGCCAGCAAAACCAGGGCTTCGCGGACTTGTGTCGGCGTGTTGCAGTTACTTGGGAAAGGCAACCAGTACACCGCCTGGCCGATACGCAGGTGCATGCCTTCGCTGTCTACACCGACCATCTGCGCGGGTGCATGGCGTGGCAAATCGCTCAGCTCCACATAATGGGCTATCGCGTTGGCGTGGTCGTTGTTCATGTGCTCGACCATGCTCGTCTCGGCCCTGCCGGCGAACGGGTTGGCCAACGTCACCTGGTCGAGCCAGTGGATGGCGCCGAAGCCGCCAATGTAGCGGTGACGTACCGGCTGCAACACCCAGAAGTCGAAGTCGTGGGCCTTGTGGTAGTTGGCCGCGTCCGGGAAATAGCGGTAGTAGCGCTCGGCGGCAGCCTCGATGACGGCTTCATCCACCAGCTTGTGGGCCTCGGCCATCACCGTCAGCCGCCCCACGGCCTGTACGTCCTCGGCTTCGCGTTCGCCCACCAGCAGCGAGCACTTGGGGTCCTTCAGCAGGTTGTGGGTGTGCTGGGCGATGCGGCTGATGAGGATCAGCGGGTTGCCCTGGGCGTCCAGGCAATACGGTACAACAGAGCCGAAGGGGTAGCCGGGCATCGACTTGGAATGGGTCGAGAGTACGCCGCGGTATTCCTTGAGTAGCAGCTCCCGGGCGGGGCGGATGGCATTGGTACTCACTTGGGGGCGGCTCCTGATATCGGACTGGATGAGACAAGATAAGCATTATCAGATCCAGTGCCAATGGGCCTGCTTTGCAGCCCATCGCGACGCAAGGCCGCTCCTGCAAGGGATCGCGTACATCCTGCAGGAGCGGCCTTGTGTCGCGAAAGGGGCGCTACGCGCCCCCGGCGGTTCACCAGGTAACGCCGAAGCCTGCGGTGTAACGGGTCTTGTCCAGGTCACTGTCCCGCGTACCAGTGATTATGTCCTTTTCCGCCTTGAGGTTCAGCGAGGCCCACTCGGTGACTTTGTAGCGCAGGCCAACCTCGGCATCCAGCGCGTAGTCGGCCACGCCCCCCAGCGGCTTGGCGAACTCGCCGTTGGTGAACAGTTGCACGTTCTTGCCAATCAGGTAGCGGGTGTAGTCCCACTTCACCGCCGCGGAATAGAAGTTGTCCTTGGCGCCATCCTGGTATTCGAAGTCGGTACGGTTGATCAGCGAACCCAGCGAGAACGCGCCCAGTTCGTTGTCCCAGAACTGGTAACCCGGGCCGGTACCCACGGTGCGCTGGCGGGCGAGGTCTTCGATGCGGTCGCGCTTGTACTCCACGCGCCCCTGCCAGAACCACTTCTCGGTGAGGAAGCGGTCCAGGGCGTACTCGGCACTCCAGTTGTCGGTGGTGGTGATGTCGTCCTTGGTCTCGCGGTTGTATTCGCCTTCGGCGTTGTGCCGCCAGCGGCCATGGCGGGCACTGGTCTTGAAGCCGACGTCGTAGTCGTCGGTGTCGTTCTCGGCGCGCTTGTAGTCCAGGGCCACGTCGACGTTGCCCTTCCACACGAAATCCTCGACCAGTGGCTTGGGCTTCATGATCTGCTCGATGCTGGCCAGCTCCACGGTCTTCGGCGCCTCGCCATTGGCCAGGGTCACCTTGCCGGGCTCGGCGGCCTTCAGCGACTTGGCGCGCTCACCGCTGTAGGCGTCCTGCTTGACCAGCATCTCCTGGTCGCTCTCCAGGGTCTGGACCTCTTTCCAGTCCAGGGCGATGGAACCGCCATAGGGGGTTTCCAGCAGCAGCTTGCCGCCATCGAATACTTTGATCTTGCCGCTTAGCCGATCACCGTTCTTCATCCACACGGTGTCGGCGAACACCGGGGAGGCGCACAGGGAAGCAGCAAGCAGGCACAACAAGGATCTAGAATTCATAAGCGGGCTATGATTTGCGGAGTACGGGTTCGATTTGACGAAAAAAGCCGGGCATTATCCAGATAACCACGACCAGAGCAAGGAAAGACCGGGAGCATGCCGTTGAGTTCAACTCTCATTTGCCAGACCGCCGGTCCGGTTTCATCTGCAGCCCAGTGGGTGCCTGATGTCTGACGGATATGAGCACGCCCTCGACTCCGCCGAGGGCCGACGAACGGCGCTGTATTCGGTACTCGGCCAAGTGCCCGCCGGCAAGGTGGTCAGCTATGGCCAGCTGGCCGAGCTGGCGGGGCTTGGGCGGGCGGCACGCTGGGTCGGGCGCACCCTCGGGCAACTGCCCACGGACACTCGCCTGCCCTGGCACCGGGTGCTTGGCGCTGGTGGCCGGCTGAGCCTGGCACTGGGTACCCCATCGGGGGATGAACAACGGGCGCGACTGCGCGCGGAGGGTGTCAATGTAACCAACAATCGTGTGGATATGACGCGCCATGGCTGGCGCCCGATGGAGCACAGCGGTTAGAGTGCGCGCTTTGTTTTCGCAAACTTGAGGCAGATGTTGGCCCATGCCCCGTAAAACCTGGCGCGCTGCGCTTGCTGCCTATGCCAGCCCGTCAACCTTGGTACTTTTGCTGCTCGGCTTCGCTGCCGGTCTGCCCTACATGCTGGTGTTTTCCACCCTTTCGGTGTGGTTGCGCGAAGCCGGCGTGGCCCGCGAGACCATCGGTTACGCCAGCCTGATCGGCCTGGCCTACGCCTTCAAGTGGGTATGGTCACCGCTGCTCGACCAATGGCGCCTGCCGCTGCTTGGCAGCCTGGGGCGTCGGCGTTCGTGGCTGCTGCTGTCGCAGGCACTGGTGGTGGTCGGGCTGGTCGGCATGAGCCTGTGCGACCCGCAGCAGCACCTGTCATGGCTGATCGCCCTGGCGGTGCTGGTGGCCTTCGCTTCGGCCACCCAGGACATCGCCGTCGATGCCTACCGCCTGGAAATCGCCGACGACCAGCGCCAGGCAGCGCTCGCCGCCAGCTACATGGCCGGCTACCGCGTGGCGGCCCTGCTGGCCACGGCAGGCGCACTGTTCTTCGCCGAGTGGTTCGGCTCCACCGGTTTCAGCTACCTGCACAAGGCCTGGGCCGGCACCTACGTCATGTTCGCGGTGATGATGCTGCCCGCCGTGTTCACCACCCTGATCATGCGCGAACCGCCCGTACCCATGCGTACCCAGCTGTCGGCAGCGCGTTATGGGCTGGTGCACCAACTGGCCTCGGTGTTCGTGCTGATCATCCTGCTGGTGTCGGTACCGGCCAGCTTCACCCAGATGTTCAATACCGGCTGGTCCAGCGTCATCTCCGGTGATGCCACGCCACTGGACCTGCTGCTGGAAGACCGCGCCTTCCTGCGCCTGATCCTCTATGTGCTGCTGACCTGGGCGTGCCTGTCGAGCCTGGGCCGTCGCGGCCTGGCGCCAGTGCTGACCCCGGTCAACGATTTCATTGCCCGCTACCGCTGGCAGGCCTTGCTGCTGCTCGGCCTGATCGCCACCTATCGCATGTCGGACACGGTGATGGGTGTGATGGCCAACGTGTTCTACATCGACATGGGCTTCACCAAGGACCAGATCGCCAGCGTCAGCAAGATTTTCGGCCTGATCATGACCCTGGTCGGCGCCGGGGTTGGTGGCCTGCTGATCGTGCGCTTCGGCATCATGCCGATCCTGTTCATCGGTGGTGCGGCCTCGGCGGGTACCAACATCCTGTTCCTGATGCTGGCCGACATGGGCCCGAACCTGCAGATGCTGGTGGTGACCATCTCGCTGGACAACTTCAGCTCAGGCATGGCCACCTCGGCCTTCGTCGCCTACCTGTCGAGCCTGACCAACCTGAAGTTCTCGGCTACCCAGTACGCGTTGCTCAGCTCGATCATGCTGCTGTTACCAAGGCTGATCGGCGGGTATTCGGGGGTCATGGTGGAGAAGTTCGGCTACCACGACTTCTTCCTGATCACTGCCCTGCTGGGCGTACCGACCCTGATCCTGATTGCCCTGCAGTGGCGCCAGGAGGCCGGGCCGGGCAAACCGGTGGCAGAGGAAGGTTCGGCGGCCGAGCGGCCCTGACAGGTTTGTATTGCCTGTACCGGCCTCTTCGCAGTACTAGGCTGCTCCTGCAGATACACAACAGCTCTGTAGGAGCAGCCTTGTGCTGCGAAGAGGCCGGTACAGGCAATGAAGTTTACTGAGCAACAGCCCCCTCACCAGGCCGTCTACCCACCACAAACCACAGTGGCCACAGCGCCAAGGCCCCCGCCACACCCGCCGCCAGGGCAAAGTGCAACAAGCTGGCCCCGGCGCCAATCATTGCCAGCACCGCCCCACCCAGCCCCAGCAAGGCGATGGTGATCATCCCCAGCATGGCCGAGACCAGCCCCTTGCTCTGCTCGCTGGCGAACAGCGTCATGCGATACAGCACCGCGTTGGCCACGCCCAAGCCCAGCGCGTACAGCGACATGCCCGCCACCACGCTGGTCACGCTCGGCCAGTGCCAGGTCGCCAGCACCATCAGGCAAAGGCCGGCCAGGTATGGCCACAACGCACCCCGCACCAGCGCCGACAGCGGATAACGGTCGGCTATGCGGTTGATGATCAGGTTGCCCAGAATCAGCCCGCCAAACACCGGCAACTGCCACAGCGCGTACTCCATGGTGCTCAGCCCCTCGTCGTGGATCAGCAGCACCGGCGACAGGCCGATCCAGCCAATCAGCGGCAGACCGACCAAGCCCAGGGCCGCGCTACCAGCGACAAAGCGGCGGTTGGCCAGCAACTGGCCGTAACCGGCCAGCAGCGGCAGCAGATGGATCGGCGTGAATGCCAGGCGCGAGCCATCGCGGCGCTCCACGCCAAGGGTTTCCGGCATCAGCCGGTACAGCAGCAGCCACGCCAGAACCGCGCCAATGGCAAAGGCCACGAACAGCCAGCGCCAGTCCAGCCACTGCAGCAGCAAGGTGCCCACCAGCGGCCCGAGCAGTGGCGAAAGCAAGGCGATATTGGCCAGCAGCGCCATCATGCGCACGGCGTCGGCTTCGCTGAAGGCTTCGTTCAGGGCCGGGTAGCTGACCGTGACCACGAAGCCCAGGCCGATGCCCTGCAGCAGGCGCAGCAAGTTGAACAGGCCAATGTCGTGGACCCAGAAGGTGGCCATGCAGGCCAGGCCGAAGAACGCGCAACCAATCAGCAGCAACGGGCGCCGGCCATAGCGGTCGGCCAGCGGGCCGATCAGCCATTGCAGCACCACGCCCCCCAGCAGGTACAGGTTGAGGGCGTGGGGAATGTATTCGGGGCTGGCGTTCAGATCGCCGACCACCACCGGCATGGCCGGCATGACGGCATCGCTGGCCAGGTAGGTGAGCAGCTCGAACAGGGCCAGGGTCAGGCCGAACAGCAAGGCGCGCAGTGGGGTGATGTACAGCAGTGGTTTCATGATGGCGTATCGGGTGTGGCAGCTGGGGTCAGGCTATATGCCAGAAATGGCGGGGTATTGCTGTGAACAAGTGTAAAAAACCGGGGCCGCTTCGCGCCCCATCGCCGGCAAGCCAGCTCCCACAGGGTTATCACAGTCTTCAGGCCTGTGTTGTACCTGTGGGAGCTGGCTTGCCGGCGATGGGGCGCGAAGCGGCCCCGGCTTCAACGCGGTATTACTGCGCTGCAGTCTCCTGCACCACACGAATCACCCGCTGTGGGAACGGAATGTCGATCCCTTCGGCCTTCAACCGGTCACGCGCATGCTCGTTGAGCATGAACATCACATCCCAGTAATCGGCGGTCTTGGTCCACAAGCGCAACGATACGGTGATAGAGCTGTCGCCCAGGGTCGCGACCACCGCCTGCGGCGCCGGGTCGGGCAGCACACGCGGGTCCTGCGCCAGCTCCAGCAGCACGTTACGGGCCTTCTGCAGGTCGGCCTCGTAGTCCACGCCCACATCGAACACCACCTTGCGCGTCGGCTGGCGGTTGGTGTTGGTGATGATGCCGTTGGACAGGCTGCCGTTGGGCATGATCACGGTCTTGTTGTCACCGGTGCGCAGCACGGTGTGGAAGATCTGGATGCTGTCGACGGTGCCGGCCACGCCTTGCGCCTCGATCCAGTCACCGATGCGGAACGGGCGGAAGAGCAGGATCAGCACACCACCGGCGAAGTTTGCCAGGCTGCCCTGCAACGCCAGACCGATGGCCAGCGTGGCACCACCAATCGCAGCCACGAACGAAGTGGTCTCAATGCCGATCATGGAGGCAACGCTGATCGCCAGCATGACCTTGAGGATGATGTTAGCCAGGGTGCGGATGAAGCCCTGCAGTGCCGGGTCTTGTACGCGCAAACCCACCAGCCTGGCGAGTCGATCACTGACCACGTTGGTAAGCCACCAGCCGATCGCCAAGGTCAGCAGTGCCAGCAGCAGGCGGCTGCCGTATTCCATGATCAAGGGGACCCAGGTCTGCGATTGGCGGACCAGCTGATCGACTTCAGCGTTCAAATCCATATTCATCTCCTGATGCCGCACGGCATGTACACGTATAGCAGGCCGCCGTAGGTTCGGCGGCCATGACCCCCATGGACATCATTACGCCATCGGGGTTCCGGACAACCCTGCGATCAGTCGCGGAAGTTGTTGAACTGCAGCGGCATGTCGAATTCCTTGGTACGCAGCAGGGCAATGGCCTCCTGCAGGTCGTCACGCTTTTTACCGGTAACGCGTACCTGCTCGCCCTGGATGG
Organism: Pseudomonas sp. B10(2017); assembly: GCF_002113295.1. NCBI lineage: Bacteria > Pseudomonadati > Pseudomonadota > Gammaproteobacteria > Pseudomonadales > Pseudomonadaceae > Pseudomonas > Pseudomonas sp. B10(2017). The sequence goes on along the minus strand of NZ_NEJU01000010.1, from coordinate 152,054 downwards.
CGGCCTGCACTTTCAGCTTGGCATCCTTGATGGTGGCGACAATCTTCTTCGCCAGGTCCTTGTCGATGCCTTCGCGGAACTTGGCTTCCTGTTTCTTTTCCTTGCCCGAGGCGTACGGGTCCTTGGTTTCCAGGCACTTCACGTCGATCTTGCGCTTGACCAGCGCCAGGCGCAGGATTTCCAGCATCGCTTCGAGCTGGAACTCTTCCTCGGCGGTGAGCATCACGGTCTGCTCTTTGTCCTTGAACTCGAAGGTACCCTTGCCCTTGAGGTCGTAGCGGCGGTCCAGGTCCTTGATGGCGTTGTCGACCGCGTTCTGCACTTCGTGCTTGTCCAGTTCCGATACCACGTCGAACGAAGGCATGGTTGTTCTCCCAAAATAAAAGCGCGCTCAGGCTGAAGATGGAGCGCGCTGGGTTTGACGGTTAAAATGCGGGCTCATTATAACGGGTTGCGAAACGCATATGAGCAGCACCTGGCATATTCTCGGCGCCGGTAGCCTGGGCAGCCTGTGGGCTTGCCGCCTGGCGCGCGCGGGCAAGGCAGTACGCCTGATCCTGCGTGACGGGCAACGGCTGCAGGCCTATCAGCAGGCCGGCGGCCTTACCGTGGTCGAACAGGACCAGCCCCGCCACTACGCCATCCCCGCCGAAACCGCGCAGGCACACGGCCCGATCCATCGCCTGCTGGTGGCCTGCAAGGCCTACGACGCCGCCCCGGCCATTGCAGGCGTCGCAGCGCGCCTGGCCGAGGGCGCCGAAGTGGTGCTGCTGCAGAACGGCCTGGGCAGCCAGGACGAAGTCGCCGACCTGGTGCCCCACGCGCGCTGCATCTTCGCCTCCAGTACCGAAGGGGCGTTCCGCGAGGGTGACTGGCAGGTACGCTTTGCCGGCCACGGCTTCAACTGGCTGGGTGACCCACGCAACCCGACGATCCCGACCTGGTTCGATGACCTGCACGAGGCCGGCATCCCCGCCGAGTGGACGGTGGATATCCTCACTCGCCTGTGGCGCAAGCTGGCACTCAATTGCGCCATCAACCCGCTGACCGTGCTGCACGACTGCCAGAACGGCGGGCTGCTGGGGCACCTGGGCGAAGTTGACGCCCTCTGCGCCGAGCTGGCCCAACTGCTGCGCCGCTGTGGCCAGCCAGAGGCGGCGGATGGGCTGGACGAAGAAGTACAGCGGGTTATCCTCGCCACGGCTGCCAACTACTCTTCCATGTACCAGGATGTACGCGCTGGCCGGCGCACCGAAGTGCACTACCTGCTTGGCCACGCCTGCCGCGCCGCCGACCGCCACGGCCTGCAGTTGCCAGAGCTGGAACGCCTGCTGCGGCGCCTGGTCGATAACCTGCGCGGGCGTGGTTTGCCCTGCGACTGACGCGGCCCTTTCAACCGGATACGGACATTGCCTAGCCCATGACCTTGCGCCAACGCCTGGAAAACCTCCCGGTCGGGCAGAAGCTGCTGGCAGCCCTGCTGGTGTTGCTGGTGACCATCCTGCTGGTGGCCAACCTCACCTTCATCAGTGCCGCCTACTGGATCACCCAGGAAAGCATGGCGCCACAGGCGCTGCACACCATCGGCCGGCTGGTGGCCAACCCGCAGCTGGCGGCCCGCGCCGGCGATAGCCCGGACACCGCCAGCGCCCTGCTCAAGGAACTGGACAGCTACACGCCGCTGCGCGCCGCCGCCGTCTACGGGGGTGACGGCCGTATACTGGCGCAACTGCAGCACGGCGAGCCGCTGGCGCTGCCCAGGCGTTTTCGCGACATCGACGGCTGGCGCCTGATGGAGTTTCGCAGCACCCAGCTGATCCGCATGCCACGTGACGCCAACCCACCCGCGCACCTGTTGCTGGTGGCCAGCAGCGAACTGCCCACGGCCTTTTACACCGGCACCCTCAGCGCAAGCCTGGGCATCCTGGTATTCAGCATCCTGCTGTGGATAATCATCGCCCGGCAGATCAAACGCCTGATCACCCAGCCGATCAACCAACTCGAAGAGCTCAGCCGCCAGGTCACCCGCGAAGAGAGCTATGCCCTGCGTGCGCAGCGCGGCAACGACGACGAAATCGGCAGCCTGGCCGAAGCGTTCAACACCATGCTCTCGCGCATCGAGGCTCGCGAACAGCAGCTCAAGCGCACCCGCGACGAGTTCCAGGAAGCCTATGACCAGGCCCAGGGCCTGGCCGAGGAAACCCGCCACACCAACCGCAAGCTGGAACTGGAAGTCCAGGTGCGCAGCAAGATCGAGAAGAAACTCACCGGTTTCCAGAACTACCTCAACAGCATCATCGACTCGATGCCCTCGGCGCTGATCGCCCTCGATGAGCAGCTCTACGTGACCCAATGGAACCACGAAGCCACGGTGCTATCCGGCACGCCACTGGACGAAGCGCTGAACCAGCCGATCTTCATCGCCTTCGAACCGCTCAAGCCGTTCTTGCCGCAGTTGAAGGAAACTGTGGAGAAACACCGCGTTGCAAAGATCGAGCGGGTCACCTGGCCCAAGGGCGAAGACCTGCGCCACTACGCCCTGACCTTCTACCCGCTGACCGGTGGAGGCGGCCGTGGCGTGGTCATCCGCATCGACGACATCACCCAACGCCTGTCGTTGGAAGAAATGATGGTGCAATCGGAGAAGATGCTTTCGGTCGGAGGCCTGGCCGCCGGCATGGCCCATGAGATCAACAACCCGCTAGGCGCGATCCTGCACAACGTGCAGAACATTCGCCGGCGCCTGTCACCAGAGCTGCCGCGCAACCAGGAGCAGGCCGAAGAACTGGGCATCGACCTGCCCACGGTCAACCGCTACCTGGAGAGCCGCGAAGTGCCGCAATTGCTCGACGGCATCCAGCAGGCCGGTGCCCGGGCGGCAAAGATCGTCACCCACATGCTCAGTTTCAGCCGACGCAGCAACCGCCAACTGGCGCCGTGCGACCTGCCAGCGCTGATCGACCAGGCGGTGGAGATTGCAGGCAACGACTTCGACCTGGCCATCGGCTTCGACTTCAAGGGCCAGGCCATCGTGCGCCAGTTCGACCCCGAACTGGGGCCGGTGCCGTGCACTGCCAACGAACTGGAGCAGGTGCTGCTCAACCTGCTGAAAAACGCCGCCCAGGCTATTCACCAGCGACCACAGCCGAGCGAGCCTGGGCGCATCATCCTGCGCACCCGCTTGAGCCCGCCATGGGCGGAAATCCAGGTCGAGGACAACGGCGTCGGCATGCCCGAGGGGGTGCGCAAACGCACCTTCGAACCGTTCTTCACCACCAAGGAAATCGGCCAGGGCACCGGGCTGGGCCTGTCGGTCTCGTACTTCATCATCACCAACAACCACAAGGGGCAAATGGAAGTGCAATCCACGCCCGGCCAAGGTACCTGCTTCACCCTGCGCCTGCCCCTCGGCCAGCCGGCAGCGGTAGCGCCGGCCAAAACGGAGAAATGACATGGGCTACCGCCTGTCGAAGATCTACACCCGCACCGGCGACAAAGGCGAAACCGCCCTGGGCGACGGGCGCCGGGTACCCAAGGACCACCCACGGATCGAAGCGATTGGCGAGGTGGACAGCCTGAACAGCCAGCTGGGTTTGTTGCTGGCGGGGCTGGCCGAACAAGGATTGAGTGAAGTGAGCGCAGTGTTGGCGCCATGTCAGCACCGCCTGTTCGACCTTGGCGGTGAGTTGGCGATGCCCAGTTATCAGGCGCTGAACCTGGCGGAAGTGGAACGCCTGGAAGCAGCGATCGATGTGTGGAATGAAGAGCTGGGGCCGTTGAAGAACTTCATCTTGCCCAGCGGCTCGGCGCTGGTGGCGCAGGCGCATGTGTGCCGTAGCCTGGCGCGCAGTGCGGAGCGGCGGTGCCAGCAGCTGAATGCGCTGGAGCCGTTGGCGGGGGTTGGGTTGGCGTATATCAACCGGCTTTCGGACCTGCTGTTTGTGGCGGCGCGGATCATCGGACGGCGGCAGGGGGTGGCTGAGGTTTTGTGGCAGCCTGCACCAAAGCCGGAGGCTTGAGATTGCCGGGGCTGCTGTGCAGCCCTTCGCGGGCTTGCCCGCGAATGGGCCGCAAAGCGGCCCCAATTACAGGCGACTCAGATCTCGGGCCAGAACGCCCGGATCCCGGCAACACCCTGCGCCCCCGCTTCCCAGGCCTGCTCACGCTCGCCCGGCCCAACCCCACCCAGCAGGTAGACCGGCTTGTTGAAGCCGGCGATCAACCGCTGTGCCTCGTCCCACCCCAGCGGCACCGCCTCAGGGTGTGTCCGGGTTGCCTGCACCGGTGACAAGGTGACGAAGTCCACGCCCATCTGCTCCGCCAGCGCCAGCTCTTCGGCACTGTGGCAGGACGCCGCCAGCCAGCGCTCCTTGGGGAACGGCCGGCCGTTGGCGGCATATTTGCGCAGTTGTGCAGCCGTCAGGTGCCAACCCGCGGCAGGGAAGTCACCCAGCCACTCCAGCGGCCCCTTGAGCATCAGCTGCGCCTTGCCCGCGCACAGGCCGACCGCATCCACCGCCACATCGCGGTACTTGGGGTCGTACATGTCCGGGGCACGCAACTGGATCAGGCGAATTCCGCTGGCCACCGCCTTCTGGATGCCCTTGAGCATCTGCGGCACTTCCAGGCCATCTGGGGTGATCAGGTACTGGTCCGGCAGGCGCGCGGCTGCAACGATCGGCTTGTTGGCCTCGGGGAATTCGTACTGCGGCAAATCACGTGGGGCAACCCATTCCAGGGGTTGGCCCTCGGCGCCATGCGGCTCGCCGGTGAACGCCTGGACTTCGCGCACGTCCAGCAGCACCTGCTTGTCCGGGTAGTCGTGGCTGACCTTGATCAGCGCGCGCGAACGGCTCACCTCGATGCCCAGCTCCTCGCGCAGCTCGCGGGCCAGCGCCGCCTCGACGCCCTCACCCTCTTCCACCTTGCCGCCCGGGAATTCCCACAGGCCGCCCTGGTGCTGGGTATCAGCACGCCGCGCGATCAGAATGCGGCCGTCAGTACCGCGGATGACAGCGGCTACAACATGAATCCGTTTCACCCTTCACGCTCCGCCAGGCCAGCCTTCTGCCAGGCCTGGAAGGCCGGCCACTGGTAAATGGTTTCGATATAGGCCGCCGCCTCCGCAGGCACTTCCACGCGGTAAGTGCGCAGACGCACGGCCACCGGGGCGAAGAAGACATCGGCCAGGCTCGGCTTGCCGAACAGGAACGGGCCGCTGTCCTTGGCCACCAGCCGGCACTCGGACCACAGTGCAACGATACGGTCGATATCGATCTGAACCTCCAACGGCACGCTCTCCAGCGCCTGGTCGCGCGACAGGTCGAACGGCATGGCACCGCGCAAGGCGAAGAAGCCGCTGTGCATTTGTGCGCAGGCCGAACGGGCCTGTGCCCGGGCCGCCACGTCGGCAGGCCACAGCTGGGCGTCGGGGTGGCGTTCGTTGAGGTATTCGGCAATGGCCAGCGAGTCGGCGATCACACCGTGCTCGGTCTTGAGCAGCGGTACCTTGCCGGTGGCAGAGAAGGCGAGGATGCGCTGACGAGTGTCAGGCTGGTTGAGTTTGATCAGTGTTTCTTCGTAAGGCACGCCAGCCAGCTCGAGGGCCAGGGCGCCACGCAGCGACCAGGAGGAATACAGCTTGTCGCCGATGATCAGGTGATAGCTCATGGTTCGGCTCCATCGTTCAGGAATTTTGGGGCTGCTCTGCAGCCCTTTCGCGACACAAGGCCGCTCCCACATGCGGCGGTGTACGCAGGTCCTTGTGGGAACGGCCTTGTGTCGCGAAAGGGCCGCAGTGCGGCCCCAATTACATCAGGTACGGTACTCGGCGTTGATCTTCACGTACTCGTGGGACAGGTCGGTGGTCCAGATGGTTTCGCTGCACTGGCCACGGCCCAGTTCGATGCGGATGGTGATCTCTTCCTGGGCCATTACCTTGGCGCCCTGGTCTTCGGTGTAGCTCGGGCTGCGGCCGCCTTTGCTGGCAATGCACACGTTGTCCAGGTACACATCAATCAGGCTCACATCCAGCTCCGGTACGCCGGCACGGCCGACGGCAGCGAGGATACGGCCCCAGTTGGGGTCTGAAGCGAACAGCGCGGTCTTGATCAGCGGCGAGTGGGCCACGGCGTAGCCGACGTCCAGGCACTCCTGGTGGTTACCACCGCCGTTGACCTGCACGGTAACGAACTTGGTGGCGCCTTCGCCATCACGGACGATGGCCTGGGCTACTTCCATGCACACCTCGAACACCGCCTTCTTCAGCGCTTCGAACAATGCGCCGCTGGCTTCGGTAACTTCCGGCAGGTTGGCCTTGCCGGTGGCGATCAGCATGCAGCAGTCGTTGGTCGAGGTGTCGCCATCGATGGTGATGCGGTTGAACGACTTGTTGGCGCCGTCCAGCATCAGGTCCTTGAGTACCGCTGGGGCAACCTTGGCGTCGGTGGCGATGTAGCCGAGCATGGTAGCCATGTTCGGGCGGATCATGCCTGCACCCTTGCTGATGCCGGTGACGGTAATGGTCACGCCATCGTGCTGGAACTGGCGGCTGGCACCCTTGGGCAGGGTGTCGGTGGTCATGATGCCGGTGGCGGCTTCGGCCCAGTGGTTTTCCGACAGGTTGTCGAGGGCGGCCTGCAGCGCGCCTTCGATCTTCTCGACCGGCAGCGGCTCACCGATTACGCCGGTGGAGAACGGCAGTACCGATTCGGCCGGTACGCCGGCCAGTTCGGCCAACTTGGCGCAGGTGCGCTCGGCGGCGGCCAGGCCTGGCGCGCCGGTGCCGGCGTTGGCGTTACCGGTGTTGGTCAGCAGATAGCGCACGGTGCCCTGCACACGCTGCTTGGACAGGATCACCGGCGCTGCGCAGAAGGCGTTGAGGGTGAACACGCCAGCCACGCTGGAGCCTTCGGCGCAGCGCATGACCACCACATCCTTGCGCCCCGGGCGCTTGATGCCGGCGGAAGCGATGCCGAGTTCAAAACCCGGAACCGGGTGCAGGGTGGGCAAAGGACCAAGACCAACAGCCATTAGAGCGCTCCTAGAAAATACGGTTGATATCGAAAAACGGGGCCGCTTCGCGCCCCATCGCGACACAAGGCCGCTCCCACATAGGACGGCGCAGCGTTGCGGCTGTGCGCTATCCCTGTAGGAGCGGCCTTGTGTCGCGATAGGGCCGCACCGCGGCCCCAATTCAGGTCAGATCACTCGATCTGCCCGTGGCAATGCTTGAACTTCTTGCCCGAACCACACCAGCACGGCTCGTTGCGGCCCAGCTTCTGCTCGTTGCGCACCGGTGCCGAGGCAACGGCCACTTCTGCGCCCTCCTCGTTCAGCTGCTCGCTTTCCAGGCCCGGAGCAGCGGCGTGCTGGAACTGCATGCGGCTGGCCAGTTCCTCGGCCTCGCGGCGCAGGCGGGCTTCCTCTTCGACCGGGTCTTCGCGGCGTACCTGAACGTGCGACAGCACACGGATGGTGTCGCGCTTGATCGACTCGAGCAGCTCCTGGAACAGGCTGAAGGATTCGCGCTTGTACTCCTGCTTCGGGTTCTTCTGCGCATAACCACGCAGGTGGATACCGTGACGCAGGTGGTCCATGGTCGACAGGTGGTCTTTCCACAGGTCATCCAGCACGCGCAGCAGGATCTGCTTCTCGAAGGTACGCAGGGCTTCGATACCGGCCTGGTCTTCCTTCTCGGTGTACGCGGTGGTGATTTCGTTCAGCAGCTTCTCGCGCAGGGTCTCTTCGTAGAGGTGATCGTCCTCGTCGAGCCACTGCTGGATCGGCAGCTTCATGGCGAAATCGCTGGCAAGCGAAGCTTCCAGACCGGCCACGTCCCACTGCTCTGGCAGCGACTGCGGCGGAATGTGCTGGCTGATGGTAGCGTCCAGTACTTCCTTGCGGAATTCGACAATGGTGTCGCCAATGTTCTCGGCGGCCAGCAGGCTGTTGCGCATGTGGTAGATCACCTTGCGCTGCTCGTTGGCCACGTCGTCGTATTCCAGCAACTGCTTGCGGATGTCGAAGTTGCGGCCTTCGACCTTGCGCTGGGCCTTCTCGATGGCGTTGGTGACCATGCGGTGCTCGATGGCCTCGCCGGACTGCATGCCCAGCGCCTTCATGAAGTTCTTCACCCGGTCAGAGGCGAAGATACGCATCAGGCTGTCTTCCAGCGACAGGTAGAAGCGGCTGGAGCCCGGGTCGCCCTGGCGGCCGGAACGGCCACGCAGCTGGTTGTCGATACGACGCGACTCGTGGCGCTCGGAAGCGATCACATGCAGGCCACCCGTCTCGATCACCTGCTGGTGACGCTTCTGCCAGTCGGCCTTGATCTGGGCGATCTGCTCGGCGGTGGGGTTTTCAAGGGCAGCCACTTCGGCTTCCCAGTTACCGCCCAGCAGGATGTCGGTACCACGGCCGGCCATGTTGGTGGCGATGGTCAGGGCACCTGGCGCACCGGCTTGCGCGATGATCTCGGCTTCCTTCTCGTGATACTTCGCGTTGAGCACCTTGTGGTCGATACCTTCCTTCTTCAGGAGGTTGGACATGTGCTCGGAGGTTTCGATGGTCGCAGTACCCACCAGCACCGGGCGGCCCTGCTTCATGCTTTCCTTGATGTCGGCGATGATCGCGGCGTATTTCTCGTCGGCGGTCAGGTACACCAGGTCGTTGAAGTCTTTACGCGCCAACGGCTTGTTCGGCGGAATGACCATCACGTTGAGCCCGTAGATCGACTGGAACTCGAACGCTTCGGTGTCGGCGGTACCGGTCATGCCGGACAGCTTGGTATAAAGGCGGAAGTAGTTCTGGAAGGTGGTCGAAGCCAGGGTCTGGCTCTCGGCCTGGATGTTCAGGTTCTCTTTGGCTTCGATGGCCTGGTGCAGGCCTTCGGACAGACGACGGCCCGGCATGGTACGGCCGGTGTGCTCGTCGATCAGCAGCACCTGGCCGTCCTGGACAATGTATTCGATGTTGCGGTGGAACAGCTTGTGCGCGCGCAGGCCGGCGTAGACGTGGGTCAGCAGGCTCAGGTTATGCGCCGAGTACAGGCTCTCGCCCTCGGCCAGCAGGCCGGACTGGGTGAGCATCTCTTCGATGAACTGGTGACCGGCTTCGTTCAGCTCGACCTGACGGCTCTTCTCGTCGATGGTGAAGTGGCCTTCCTGGGTAACCTGGCCTTCGACCTCTTCGATGTGCTGGGTAAGGCGCGGGATCAGACGGTTGATCTCGATGTACAGCTTGGAGCTGTCCTCGGCCTGACCGGAGATGATCAGCGGGGTACGCGCTTCGTCGATGAGGATGGAGTCGACTTCGTCGATCACGGCGAAGTTCAGTTCACGCTGGAACTTCTCGTCCTGGCTGAACGCCATGTTGTCGCGCAGGTAGTCGAAACCGAATTCGTTGTTGGTGCCGTAGGTGATGTCGGCCGCGTAGGCGGCGCGCTTTTCTTCCGGCGGCTGGAAGGCCGAGACGATGCCGACCGACAGGCCGAGGAACTCGTAAAGCGGGCGCATCCAGTTGGCGTCGCGGCGGGCCAGGTAGTCGTTGACGGTGACCACGTGCACGCCCTTGCCGGACAATGCATTGAGGTACACGGCCAGGGTACCGACCAAGGTCTTGCCTTCACCGGTACGCATTTCTGCGATCATGCCCTCGTGCAGGGTCATGCCACCGATCAGCTGCACGTCGAAGTGGCGCATGCCCATCACGCGCTTGCCGGCCTCACGGGCCACGGCGAAGGCTTCAGGCAGCAACTGGTCCAGTGTCTCGCCTTTGGCCAGGCGCTCCTTGAACTCTGCGGTCTTGCCCCGCAGTTGCTCGTCGGAGAGGGCCACCATCTTCTCTTCGAGAGCATTGACGATGTTCACCGTCTTGAGCATGCGTTTGACTTCACGCTCGTTCTTGCTTCCAAAAAGTTTCTTTAACAAAGGCGCAAACATATCGGCAGGATCTTCCACACGTAGGGATGGAGGGCGGCCCCATGAGTCGCCCGTGCAGCCCTGAGGCCGCATGCGAACGAGCATTCTACCCGGAAACGATGGTGAGGAAAGTGGTGGATTTCCACGATGCTTGTACAGCGTTTTGGCGGGGGCTTGTTTTAGATAGGGGCATTCTCCTTGAGTTCAAGGTTCGGGAAGATGAAACGTATCGAGAATGAGTCTTGTCTTTTGTTATCTGTGCCGACCTCTTCGCGGGTAAACCCGCTTCCACAGGATCATCTACACACTAAGGCAGTGCCGTACCTGTGGGAGCGGGTTCACCCGCGAAGAGGCCAGTGCAGGCTGTGGGATGTTAGACTGCGGACCATGTAATCTCATGCGTACCCCCATGGCCTACAAACCCTCCCCCGCCCAGCCGCCCTCGGCCCTGCTTCGCCAGGTACGCCCGCTGCGCCTGCTGCTGAACCAGGCCGAACGCCTGGAACACCTGCAGCGTCTGCTGGAAAGCCAGTTGCAACCGGCTGCCCGCGAGCACTGCCATGTGGCGTCGTGGCGCGATGGCACATTGTTGCTGGTGGTAACCGACGGCCACTGGGCAACCCGCCTGCGCTATCAGCAGAAACGCCTGATGTCGGCATTACAGGCCATGGAAGCGTTCGCCAACCTCAGGCGCATCCTGTACAAGGTCCAGCCCCCGCTGGTGCCAGCCAAGCGTGGTGGCCATGCTGCGGAACTGTCCAATAACGCAGCCGAAAGCCTGCTCGATACGGCCGAGGGCATCACTGACCCAAGGCTGCGCGCAGCACTGGAACGATTGGCCGCCCACGCCCGGGACAAACCATAAAAAAGGCCACCCGAAGGTGGCCTCAATGAACTAGAGAGTGTTCGAACTTACACGGCCGCAACAGGGCGCATGTACGAGATCGGTGCCGTACTGGCATCTTCGAAGGTGACCACTTCCCAGGCATCGGTTTCGGCAATCAGCTTGCGCAGCAGCTGGTTGTTCAGCGCGTGGCCGGACTTGTAGCCCTTGAACTCGCCGATCAGGCTGTTGCCCAGCAGATAAAGGTCGCCAATGGCGTCGAGGATCTTGTGCTTGACGAATTCGTCATCGGAACGAAGGCCGTCTTCGTTGAGCACACCGGTCTCGTCGACCACGATGGCGTTCTCGACACTGCCACCCAGCGCAAGGTTGTGCTTGCGCAGGTACTCGATGTCACGCATGAAGCCGAAAGTACGGGCGCGGCTGACTTCCTTCACGAACGAGGTGCTGGAAAAATCGACGACCGCACTCTGGGTCTGGCCCTTGAGGACCGGATGATCGAAGTCGATCTCGAAGCTCACCTTGAAACCGTCGAAAGGCAGGAAAGTGGCGCGCTTGTCGCCCTCTTCCACGGTTACCTCACGCAGGATGCGGATGAACTTCTTGGCTGCGTCCTGTTCTTCCAGGCCGGCAGACTGAATCAGGAATACAAAGGGTCCGGCGCTGCCATCCATGATCGGCACTTCCGAGGCGGAGAGCTCGACGTAGGCGTTATCGATGCCCAGGCCCGCCATGGCGGAGAGCAGGTGCTCGACCGTATCGACCTTGACGTCACCGTTGACCAGCGTCGTCGACATGGTTGTCTCGCCGACGTTGGCCGCACGCGCCGGGATTTCGACCACAGGGTCGAGGTCGGCGCGGCGGAAGACGATGCCGGTGTCAACAGGTGCAGGCTTGAGGGTCAGGTAAACCTTCTCCCCGGAGTGCAGACCGACACCTGTGGCACGGATGGTATTCTTCAGGGTGCGTTGTTTAATCATGGCATTGGCCGCTTCAGCGCAAATTGCGAACAGGTATCAACAAAGGCTGGGGATGATAACAGACCCAACCTTTGATGAATACCAATCACCTTTATACCCCTGATAAATTCCATTAATCAGCCTGACGACGCAGGAATGCCGGGATATCGAGGTAGTCCAGGTCATCCTGAGGGTTCAGTTTAGCGGCCGCAGCGGCACCTGCATGGGCCTGGTTGCGCATTACGGTCGGGCGCTCCAGGTCACGGTAGTTGACCGCAGGCTGCTCCTGGCGTACCGGCGCCGGGTTGGAAGCCTCGTATGCCTGCTGCGCAGTCTGCAGGGTGTTGTCGACCACCTTCACAGGCTTCTCGATGCGCGCGCCCAGGCCGGTAGCCACTACGGTCACGTGCAACTCGTCACGCATGTCCGGGTCGATCACGGTGCCGACCTTGACCATGGCGTGGTCGGAGGCGAAGGCTTCGATGATGCTACCCACGTCGGAGTACTCGCCCAGCGACAGGTCAGGGCCTGCGGTGATGTTCACCAGAATGCCGCGGGCGCCCTGCAGGTTGACGTCTTCCAGCAGTGGGTTGCGGATCGCTGCTTCGGTGGCTTCACGCGCACGGTTCGGGCCGCTGGCGCAACCAGTACCCATCATGGCCATGCCCATTTCACCCATCACGGTACGCACGTCGGCGAAGTCGACGTTGATCATGCCCGGACGCTTGATGATATCGGAGATACCGCGCACGGCACCGGCCAGTACGTCGTCAGCCTTGGCGAAGGCGGACAGCAGGCTGGCATCCTTGCCCAGGATGGTCAGCAGCTTCTCGTTGGGGATGGTGATCAACGAGTCGACGCTTTCGGCCAGCATGCGGATGCCTTCATCGGCGATCTGCATGCGCTTGCGGCCTTCGAACGGGAACGGACGGGTCACCACGGCAACGGTGAGAATGCCCATTTCCTTGGCCACTTCGGCGATGATCGGCGCTGCACCGGTACCGGTACCGCCGCCCATGCCAGTGGTGATGAACACCATGTTGGTGCCCTGCAGCACTTCAGCGATGCGCTCACGGTCTTCCAGCGCGGCCTGGCGGCCGACTTCCGGATTGGCACCAGCACCCAGGCCCTTGGTCACGCCAGTGCCCAATTGCAGGATGGTGCGCGCGCCAATGTTTTTCAGCGCCTGGGCATCGGTGTTGGCGCAGATGAATTCCACGCCCTCGATGCTGCTCTTGACCATGTGGTTCACGGCGTTGCCGCCACCACCGCCAACACCGATCACTTTGATGACCGGGCTTTGCGGGACGTTGTCTACGAGCTCGAACATTTTCCCTCTCCTTACAGTTCTCTAGTTGTCGCGCCTACCACTACTGCTTTGAAACTTAGAAATTGCCCTGGACCCAGCGCTTGAAGCGTTCAAGCACTGGAGCCTTCGGTTCATCGCCATAGCTGTTGTTGCTGCTGTTGCCGGTCAGGGGCAGGTCTTCGGTCTGCTTCTGCAGGCCGTAGGTGAGCAAGCCCACACCGGTGGAATAGATCGGGTTGCGAACCACGTCGCTGAGCCCCCGAACGCTGTGCGGCACGCCCAGGCGTACCGGCATGTGGAAGATTTCCTCGGCCAGTTCCACGGCGCCTTCCATCTTGGCGGTGCCACCGGTAAGGACGATGCCGGCCGGCACCAGGTCCTCGTAGCCGCTGCGGCGCAGTTCGGCCTGGATCAGGGTAAAGAGCTCGTCGTAACGTGGCTCCACCACCTCGGCCAGGGCCTGGCGCGACAGCTCGCGCGGTGGGCGATCACCCACGCTCGGCACCTTGATGGTCTCGCCGGCGCCAGCCAGTTTGGCCAGGGCGCAGGCGTAGCGGATCTTGATTTCTTCGGCGTACTGGGTCGGGGTACGCAGGGCCATGGCGATGTCGTTGGTCACCTGGTCGCCGGCAATCGGGATCACCGCGGTGTGACGAATCGCGCCCTCGGTGAAGATGGCGATGTCGGTAGTGCCACCACCGATGTCCACCAGGCACACGCCCAGCTCTTTTTCATCGTCGGTCAGTACCGAGTAGGCCGAGGCCAGCTGCTCGAGGATGATGTCGTCGATTTCCAGGCCGCAGCGGCGTACGCATTTCTCGATGTTCTGCGCCGCGTTGACCGCGCAAGTGACCACGTGGACCTTGGCTTCCAGACGCACGCCAGACATGCCCAGCGGCTCGCGCACGCCTTCCTGGTTGTCGATCACGTAATCCTGCGGCAGGGTGTGCAGCACGCGCTGGTCGGCCGGGATGGCCACGGCCTGGGCGGCGTCGAGTACGCGCTCCAGGTCGGCCAGGCTGACCTCGCGGTCGCGGATGGCGACGATGCCGTGGGAGTTCAGGCTGCGAATGTGATTGCCGGCCACGCCGACGAAGGCCGAGTGGATGCGGCAGCCGGCCATCAGCTGCGCTTCTTCCACGGCGCGCTGGATCGACTGCACGGTGGACTCGATGTTCACCACCACGCCTTTTTTCAGGCCGCGGGACGGATGGGTACCGATCCCGACGATTTCCAGGGTGCCGTCCTCGCCCACTTCACCCACCAGCGCCACCACCTTGGAGGTGCCGATGTCCAGCCCGACGATCATTTTGCCGCTATGCGCGTTTGCCATGGTCCTGCCTCTCTCTAATTCTTCGCAACGGCGGGTTGGGCCGTCGTCGGTGCAATCGGTTCCCGCCAACCAACGGCAAGTCCGTTGGAGTAACGCAGATCAATGCGGGCGATAGTGCTGATCTGGTCTTTGAGTGTCTTGTCGTAAATGGCAATGAAACGGCGCATCTTCTCCACCAGATGGTCGCGCCCCAGCAGCAGCTCGATGCCCGGCCCGGCGCTGCTCGCGCCCGTGGTCAGGAACCAGCTGCCTCGCTCGCGCAGCTCCAGGCGAGCGATGGAAAAGCCCAGGGGGCGCAGCATCTGGCTCAATACCTGATACTGCTGCATCACTTGTTGCTGAGCACGCTGCGGCCCGGCCAGCTGCGGCAGGTGCTCGTAGTTGGCCAGTTCGCGCGGGGTGAAAGCCTGGCCCTGGTTGTTGAGCAAGGCTTCGTCACCCCAGCGCGCCACCGGCAACTGTTCTTCCAGGCGGATCACCACCTCATCGGGCCACACCCGGCGCACTTCGGCATGGGCAATCCACGGCATCTGCTCGAGCTCTGCGCGCATCGCCGGCAGGTCGACGCTGAAGAAGCTCGCTGCCACGTAGGGCGCGATACGCTGCTGCACCGACTGTTGGCTGATGTAGCTGAGATCGCCCTGCACATCGATCTTGGTGATCGGCCGGTCGGCGTACGGCATCAGGCGAATGGCGCCCTCGTAGGCGCCGAACCCGGCTGCCACCAGGACCACCGGCCACAGCAGACGCTTCAGGCCACCCAAGCTTGGCCGCGGCAGGCGCGCCGATACGGGCTCGTCGGCCACCAGCCGGCTGGCACCACGCGGTACCGGCTTGCTTCGGCCGGTAACGGGTTGCTGCTGACGTATCATCGCGCCTTGCATGGTCGTTAACCTCGCGTCGCCACGCTCTCGGCCAGGATCGCCAGCACCAGTTGCTGGAAGTCCAGGCCGGCCGCGCGGGCCGCCATGGGCACCAGGCTATGGTCGGTCATGCCGGGTGCGGTGTTGACTTCGAGCAGCCAGAACCGGCCCTGCTCGTCCTGCATCACGTCCAGCCGCCCCCAACCTTCGATACCGATGGCATCGCAGGCACGCGCGGTCAGGTCGATCAGTTCCTGTTCCTTGACGCTGTCCAGGCCGCACGGAATGCGATACTGGGTATCGTTGGCGATGTACTTGGCGTCGTAGTCGTAGAACACGTGTGGCGTACCCAGGGCGATCGGCGGCAGCACCTGTCCGCGCAATACCGCGACGGTGAACTCCGGCCCGTGGATCCACTGCTCCACCAGTACCTGGGAATCGTATTTAGCTGCGTCCTGCCAGGCGGCGACCAGTTCCTGGGCGCTGTTCACCTTGGCCATGCCGATGCTGGAACCTTCATGGGCGGGTTTGACGATAAGCGGGAAGCCCAGTTCCGTACTGGCCTGCAAACAATCGCTTTCGCTGGCCAGCACCGCGTGGCGCGGGGTCGGAATGCCCAGGCTCTGCCACACCTGCTTGGTACGCAGCTTGTCCATGGCCAGTGCCGAGGCAAGGATGCCACTGCCGGTGTAGGGGATACCCAGGCACTCCAACAGGCCCTGCATGCTGCCGTCCTCGCCGCCACGGCCGTGGAGGATGATGAAGGCGCGGTCGATCTTCTCGCTTTGCAGGCGATCGAGCAGGTCGTCACCCACGTCGATGGCGACCACGTCGACACCGGCGGTGGTCAGCGCGTCGATCACTGCGGCACCGGACTTGAGCGACACTTCGCGCTCGGCGCTTTTGCCGCCGTACAGCACTGCGACGCGGCCGAACGCCTTGACGTCCAGGCTCGAGTGCAGCTTGTCGTAGGCGCTGGTCATTTCGACTTCTCCTGCTTGGCGCCAGCGAACAGCGGGCTTTTCATCAATTGAGGGGCCAGGCCGCCGACATCACCGGCACCCTGGCAGATCAGGATGTCGCCAGCGCGCAGCAGTGGCTTGACCACTGGCGCCAGGTCGACGCCACGCTCGATGTAGATCGGGTCCAGCTTGCCGCGCTGGCGGATGCTATGGCACAGCTGGCGGCTGTCGGCACCGGGGATCGGCTCTTCTCCGGCCGGGTAGACTTCCATCAGCAGCAGCACGTTGGCATCGCCCAGCACCTGGACGAAATCGTCGTACAGGTCGCGGGTACGGCTGTAGCGGTGCGGCTGGTAGACGATCACCAGGCGACGGCTTGGCCAACCGCCGCGCACGGCCTGGATCACCGCAGCCACTTCGGTCGGGTGGTGGCCGTAATCGTCGACCAGCATCACGCTGCCGCCTTCGACCGGCAGTTCGCCGTACACCTGGAAGCGGCGGCCGACGCCCTGGAAGCCGGACAGGCCCTGAACGATGGCTTCGTCAGTGATGCCTTCGTCGGTGGCGATGGCAATGGTGGCCAAGGCGTTGAGCACGTTGTGGTTGCCGGGCATGTTCACCGACACCTCCAGCGGCTCGCGGTCGCGGCGCAGCACGGTGAAGTGGGTCTGCATGCCCATCTGGCGCACGTTGATGGCGCGGATGTCGGCCTCGTCGCTGAAGCCATAGGTCACGGTCGGGCGCTTGACCTGTGGCAGGATCTCGCGCACTACCGGGTCATCCAGGCACATCACGGCCAGGCCGTAGAACGGCAGGTTGTGCAGGAACTCGACGAAGGTCTTCTTCAGCTTGTTGAAGTCACCTTCGTAGGTCGCCATGTGGTCGGCGTCGATGTTGGTGACCACGGCAACCATTGGCTGCAAGTGCAGGAAGCTGGCATCGCTCTCGTCCGCTTCGGCAATCAGGTAGCGGCTGGTACCCAGCTGGGCATTGGTGCCGGCAGCGGTCAGGCGCCCACCGATGACGAAGGTCGGGTCCAGGCCGCCTGCGGCGAACACCGAGGCCAGCAGGCTGGTGGTGGTGGTCTTGCCGTGGGTGCCGGCAACGGCCACGCCATGGCGGTAGCGCATCAGTTCGGCGAGCATCTCGGCACGCGGCACCACCGGAATGCGCCGCTCGAGGGCGGTGGCGACTTCCGGGTTGGCCGGGTTGATGGCGCTGGACACCACCAGCACATCGGCGGTGGCGGCGTTCTCGGCGCGGTGGCCGACGAATATCTCGGCGCCGAACGATTCCAGGCGCTCGGTGACCGGCGAGGCCTTCAGGTCGGAGCCGGACACTTCATAGCCCAGGTTCAGCAACACTTCGGCAATGCCGCACATGCCCACGCCGCCGATACCGACGAAGTGGATACGGCGGATACGGCCCATCTTCGGCTGGGGCATGGCTTTCTGGCTCTCAACCATGGGCCACCTCCAGGCAGATATCGACCACGGTGCTGGTTGCGGCAGGTTTGGCCAGGCGCCGTGCGGTGCCTGCCATGACGTTGAGTTTCTCGGGTTGCATCAGCACCTCGTTCAGGCGTTCAGCGAGCTGCGCTGCGCCAGTTGTCGCTTGTGGCATCAGGAAGGCTGCGCCTTCCCGGGCCAGATATTGGGCATTGTGGGTCTGGTGGTCGTCGATCGCATGGGGCAACGGCACCAGCATCGAAGGCAGGCCCGCTGCCGCCAGCTCGCTGACGGTCAAGGCGCCGGCCCGGCACACGACAATGTCGGCCCAGCCATAGGCCTGGGCCATGTCCTTGATGAAGGGCTCTACCTGAGCTTCGACGCCCGCCTCGCGATAACGCTCGGCGGTGACCGGCGCATGTTGCTTGCCGGCTTGGTGGAATACCTCTGGCCGCAGCGCAGCGGGCACTTCGGACAAGGCCTTAGGCAACAATTTGTTCAATGGTTCCGAACCCAGGCTGCCGCCCATCACCAGCAGTCGCGCACGGCGCTCGGCCAGGGGCGCGCGCAGGGTATCCATGAACAATTCCGGGCGCACCGGGTTACCGGTGGTGCGCAGTTTGTCGCTGGCGGCGAAGGTGGCCGGGAAGGCTTCGCACACACGCGCAGCCAGCGGCAACAGCAGGCGGTTGGTGGTACCGGCGCGGGCGTTCTGCTCGTGGATCACCAGCGGTACACCGCACAGGCGTGCGGCCACGCCGCCGGGGCCGGTCACATAGCCACCGAAGCCGACCACGCATACCGGCTTGAGCTCACGCACGATACGCCGCGCCTGCAGTACGGCCTTGACCAGGGTGAACGGCGCCTTGAGCAAAGACAGCTTGCTCTTGCCGCGCAGGCCGCTGACCTGGATCAGGTGCAGCGGCAGGCCGGCCTGGGGCACCAGTTCGTTCTCGATACCACGCGGGGTGCCCAGCCAGTGCACGCTGTAACCGCGCGCCTGGAATTCACGGGCGCAGGCCAGGGCCGGGAACACGTGGCCCCCGGTACCGCCCGCCATGATCAGTACGTTCTTGCCGTCAGCGGCCATGATTGGTCTCCTCGGCAAAATCGCTTTCGCTGAATTCGTGTTCCTCACTGCCCAGGTGCGTGCGGCTTTCCCACTCGATTCGCAGCAACAGGCCCACGCAGGCACAGCAGATCACCAGCGAGCTGCCCCCGTAGCTGAGGAACGGCAGGGTCAGGCCCTTGGTCGGCAGCAGGCCGACGTTCACACCGATGTTGATCAGGAACTGGCCGATCCAGAGGAAGGCCAGGCCGAAGGCAACATAAGCGGCAAAGAACTGCTTGGCTTTTTCGGCCCACAGGCCGATGTACAGGGCACGCACAGTCACGAATACGAACAGCGCGATAGTCAGCAGCGAGCCGACCACGCCGAGTTCTTCGGCCAGTACCGAAAACACGAAGTCGGTGTGCGCTTCAGGCAGGTAGAACTGCTTCTGCACGCTGTTGCCAAGGCCAACGCCCAGCCACTCGCCACGGCCGAAGGCAATCAGCGCCTGGGTCAGCTGGTAGCCCGAGCCGAACTGGTCGGACCACGGGTCGGTAAAGGTAATCAGGCGCGCCATCCGGTAAGGCTGCGCCTGTACCAGGACGAACACCGCGACCACCGCCAGCACCACCATCAGGCTGAAGCGGAACAGCCCCACGCCGCCGAGGAACAGCATGGCCGCCGCCGCGCCCATCATTACCACGGTGGCACCGAAGTCCGGCTCCATCAGCAGCAGGGCGGCCATGGGCAGCAGTACGATGAACGGCTTGAAGAAGCCCATCCAGGTTTCGCGTACCTCGGTCTGTCGGCGCACCAGGTAGCCGGCCAGGTAGATGACCACGAACACCTTGGCGATTTCCGAAGGCTGCACGTTGAAGAAGCTGAAGCCGATCCAGCGCATGGACCCGTTCACTTCGCGGCCGATACCCGGTACCAGCACCAGTACCAACAGGCCGAAGGCACCCAGCAACATCAGGAAGCCCATGCGCTGCCAGGTGGCGATCGGCACCAGCATGGTGGCGCCACAGGCGACCAGGCCGAGGAACACGTACACCAGGTGGCGGAACATGTGGTAAAGAGGGTTGCCCGACTGCACCGCAGCCACCTCCGAAGACGCCGAGGTGATCATCACCAGGCCCAGGCCCAGCAATGCCAGGCAGCCAGCGAGCATCGCGAAGTCCAGATCGATGCCACGGCCGCTGATCAGCGGCGACGGATAGGGCTTGAGGATGCCAAAGATCATGCAAGGCCTCCCGCTGCCTGGGCGAACAGGCGCCCGCGTTCTTCGAAGTTCTTGAACATGTCGAGGCTGGCGCACGCCGGCGACAGCAGTACTGCATCACCCGCCTGGGCCAGTTCGGCGCATTGCTGCACGGCGTCGTCGAGGGTCTTGACGCGGACCAGTTGCACGCCATCGCCCAGGGCTTTGGCCAGGCGCTCGGCATCACGACCGAGCAGCACCACGGCGCGACAGAAGCGCTTGACCGGTTCGCGCAGCGCGGCGAAGTCGGCGCCCTTGCCATCGCCACCGGCGATCAGCACCAGCTTGCCTTCGATGTCGGCACCCAGGCCTTCGATGGCGGCCAGGGCAGCACCGACGTTGGTGGCCTTGGAATCGTCGTACCAGTTCACACCATTGCGCTCGCGCACCCACTGGCAACGGTGGGCCAGGCCGCCGAACTCGCGCAGCGCCTCGAGCATCGGCTCGAACGCCAGGCCGGCAGCATGCCCCAGGGCCAGCGCCGCCAAGGCGTTGCTCTGGTTGTGGGCACCGCGAATCTTCAGCTCACGTGCAGGCATCAGCGTCTCGAACTCGAACGCCAGGTATTTCTCGCCGTCGACTTCGCGCAGGCCGAAGGCCTTGAAGTCCGGCTGATTCAGGCCGAAGGTCCAGCATGGGCGGCCTTCCACCGGCAGCGGTCGGCTCAGGGCGTCCTGGCGGTTGACCACGACCTGGCGGGCACCACGGAAGATCCGGTGCTTGGCCAGGTGGTAGGCCGGCAGGCCGCTGTAGCGGTCCATGTGGTCTTCGCTGATGTTCAACACGGTGGCCACTTCGGCGTTGAGCTGGTCGGTGGTTTCCAGCTGGAAGCTGGACAGTTCCAGCACGTACAGCTCGACGTCATCGGCCAGCAGGTCCAGCGCCGGGGTACCGAGGTTGCCGCCCACCGCCACGCGCTTGCCAGCCTTGGCGGCCATTTCGCCGACCAGGGTGGTTACCGTGCTCTTGGCGTTGGAGCCGCTGATAGCGATGATCGGGGCCTTGGCGTTGCGGGCGAACAGTTCGATGTCACCGGACAGCTTCACGCCACGTGCGGCCGCCTGCTGCAAGGCCGGGGTGGCCAGGGCCAGGCCAGGGCTGACGTACAGCTCGTTGGCGCGGCACAGGAAGTCCACGTCCAGTTCACCACAGCGCACTTCCACCTGCGGGTAATCACGGCGCAGGGTGTCCAGTTCCGGCGGTTGCTCGCGGGTGTCGGCGACCGCAAAGGCAATGCCCCGGCTCGCCAGGAAGCGAACCAGGGACATGCCGCTCTTGCCGAGGCCGACAACGATGCGGAATTGGTCGGAAGCGATCAGGGACACGCTCATCTACCTCAGTTTCAGGGTGGCAAGGCCGACCAGCACCAGGATCACGGTGATGATCCAGAAGCGGACGATCACCCGTGGCTCTGGCCAGCCCTTGAGTTCAAAGTGGTGGTGGATCGGCGCCATGCGGAACACGCGCTTGCCGGTCAGCTTGAAGGAGGCAACCTGGATCACCACCGACAGGGTTTCCATGACGAACACGCCACCCATAATGAACAGCACGATTTCCTGGCGGACGATCACGGCGATGGTGCCCAGCGCGGCGCCCAGGGCCAGCGCGCCGACGTCACCCATGAATACCTGCGCCGGGTAGGTGTTGAACCACAGGAAGCCCAGCCCGGCACCGATCAGCGCGCCGCAGAACACGATCAGCTCGCCCGAACCCGGCACATAAGGGATCAGCAGGTATTCGGCGAACTTCACGTTGCCCGACAGGTAGCAGAAGATGCCCAGGGCGCCGCCGACCATCACCGTCGGCATGATCGCCAGGCCGTCGAGGCCGTCGGTGAGGTTGACCGCGTTGCTCGAACCGACAATGACGAAGTAGGTCAGCACGACGAAGCCGATGCCCAGCGGAATGGTGACATCCTTGATGAACGGCAGGATCAGCGTGGTTTCGACGCTGGTCGGCGCGGTCTTGTACAGGAAGATGGCTGCAGCCAGGCCGAACACCGACTGCCAGAAGTACTTCCAGCGGCTTGGAAGGCCGCGCGAATTCTTTTCGATCACCTTGCGGTAGTCATCGACCCAGCCGATGGCACCGAATGCCAGGGTAACGATCAGCACCACCCACACGTAGCGGTTGGTCAGGTCGGCCCACAGCAGGGTGCTGACGGCAATGGCGGACAGGATCAGCGCCCCACCCATGGTCGGGGTGCCGGACTTGGACAGGTGCGATTGCGGGCCGTCGTTACGTACGGCCTGGCCGATCTGGCGGATTTGCAGGGTACGGATCATCCACGGCCCCAGCCACAGCGCCAGGGACAACGCGGTCAGCACACCCAGAATCCCGCGCAGGGACAGGTACTGGAAGACCGCGAAGCCTTTGTGGAACTGTTGCAGATACTCGGCCAACAGCAGCAGCATTAATGTTTCTCCCCGCTGGCACCGCACAATGCCGCCACGACGTTTTCCATCGCAGCGCTGCGCGAGCCCTTGATCAAGATAGTGGTGTCGCTGGCATTCTCGGCGCCAACCGCGTCGATAAGCTCAGCTTGAGTAGCGAAATGGCGACCATTGGCGCCGAACGCCTTGACCGCGTATGTCATGTTGGAACCCACTGCATACAGGGCGTCGACCTTGCCACGCGCGTAGTCACCCACCTGACGGTGGCCTTCTTCCGCCCATTGCCCCAGTTCGCCGATATCTCCAAGCACCAGGACGGTGCGTCCGGAAAAGCCGGCGAGTATATCAATGGCCGCGCACATGGAGGTGGGATTTGCGTTGTAACTGTCGTCGATCACACGCACGCCGTTCGGCGCGATCTGCGCCACGGTACGGCCCTTGACCGGCTGCACGGCAGCCAGGCCGGCAGCGATGCCGCTCAGGGTCAGACCAACGGCATGGGCAGCAGCGGCGGCAGCAAGGGCGTTGCTGACGTTGTGCTCACCAAGCACATTGAGCTGCACGTCTACCACTCCACCAGCGCCATGCAGCTTGAACGACGGGCAACCACGCGCATCGCGACCGATGTCGCTGGCATGGAAATCGGCCTTTGCATTGCTGCGGGCGAAGCTGAAGACCTTGTGCGTGCCGGCGCGTGCCTTCCAGATATCAAAGGCCTTGTCGTCCAGGTTGAGGATGGCGATACCACCCTCGCCCAGGCCTTCGAGGATCTCGCCCTTGGCTTCGACGATCTTTTCTGGGCCGCCGAACTCGCCAACATGGGCGGTACCGGCGTTGTTGATGATGACCACCTGGGGCTGGGTCAGGCCGACGGTGTAGCGGATCTCGCCAATGCGCGAGGCACCCAGCTCGATCACCGCGGCGCTGTGCTCGGGGGCGATCTCCAGCAGGGTCAGCGGCGCACCGAGGTCGTTGTTCAGGTTGCCGCGGGTGGCGTGCACAAGGCCACGGGTGCGCAGAATGCTGGCGAGCATTTCCTTGACCGTGGTCTTGCCGCTGGAACCGGTGATGGCCACCACCGGCTTGTCGAAGGCAGCACGGTTCAGCGCGCCAAGCTGGCCGAGGGCCAGGCGGCAATCGGCGACCAGCAACTGCGGCAGGTCGACATCGGCCACTTCACGCTCGACCAGGGCCGCGACAGCGCCCTTGGCCTTAACGTCGGCAAGGTAGTCGTGGCCATCGAAGCGCGGGCCGGCCAGGGCGACGAACAGTTGCCCGGCGCCAACGCTGCGGCTGTCGATACTGACGCCAGTAAAGGTGGCATCGGCACCGACTTGTTGACCACCCAGCGTTCTGGTCAGCTGGCTGAGTGACATCGGCTTAAGCATGTGGAGCCTCCCAGGCTGCAAGTGCCTTTTCGGCCTCGGTCAAATCGGAGAAGTCATGGCGCTCGCCATTGATCTCCTGGTAATCCTCGTGCCCCTTGCCGGCCAGCACGATCACATCATTGGCAGCGGCAGTGGCGATCAGGTGTGCGATGGCTTCGCCACGACCGGCAACGAACTCGACCTCGGCAGGCCTGGCGAAACCGGGACGGATGTCATCGAAAATGCGCAGCGGGTCTTCGGTACGAGGGTTGTCGTCGGTGACCAGCACGCGATCGGCAAGGCGCTCGGCCACTTCGGCCATCAGCGGGCGCTTGCCGCGATCTCGGTCGCCGCCGCAGCCGAACAGGCACAGCAGCTTGCCGTGCGCGTGCGGGCGCAGGGCTTCGAGCACTTTCTCCAGGGCGTCCGGAGTATGCGCGTAGTCGACCACCACCAGCGGCTTGTCGCCCCCACCCAGGCGCTGCATGCGGCCGATCGGCCCCTTCAGCTGCGGGGTGACCTTCAGGATTTCGTCCAGCGCATAGTCCAGCGCCAACAGGGTCGCCACGGCGGCGAGCATGTTGCTCAGGTTGAAGCGGCCCAACAACTGGCTGCGCAGAGTACGTTCGCCCTGGGCGGTGACCAGGGTGGCGCGCACGCCATCGTCATTGAACACGGCTTCACGACAGTACAGCGAGGCCTCCGAGTTCTCCAGGCTGTAGCTGAGCAACCGGGTCTCGATATGGTCGACACTCGGGCGGCGGGCAAAATCGGCGGCCAGGCGGCGGCCGAAATCGTCATCCAGGTTGACCACCTGGCAGCGCAGGCTCGGCCAGGCGAACAGCTTGGCCTTGGCGGCCTCGTAGGCCTCCATGCTGCCGTGGTAGTCCAGGTGGTCGCGGGACAGGTTGGTCATGACCGCGATGTCGAATTCCAGCGCGGCGACCCGGCCCTGCTCCAGGGCATGGGAGGAAACCTCCATGGCCACGGCCTTGGCGCCACCTTTCTTGAGGTCGTTGAGGGTCGACTGCACGGCGATCGGGTCGGGCGTGGTCAGGCGGCCACTCTGCAGCTCACCATAAAAGCCGGTACCCAGGGTGCCGATCAGGCCGCAACGCTGGCCAAGCAAGTCCAGCGCCTGGGCCACCAGCTGGGTAACGCTGGTCTTGCCGTTGGTACCGGTCACGCCCACCAGGTTCAGCTGGCGGCTCGGTTCGCCATAGAAGCGACCTGCGATATCCGAAAGCTGGGCGATCAGGCCCTTGACCGGGATGAGCGGCACATCGGTGATCGGCAGGACCCTGGCGCCCTGCTCTTCGTAGGCCACGGCGGCGGCGCCACGGGCCAGGGCATCGGCGATATGCTCGCGGCCATCGACCTTGGCGCCCGGCACGGCCAGGAACAGATCACCCGGGCGCACATTGCGGCTGTCCAGGGTCAGTTCACGGATCAGCGGGTCACGGCTGGCGTGAGCGAAAAGCTTGCTCAATGGCATTGTCATCATCCACGCCCTCCCTTGGCTGTTGCTGCTGCATTGACTTGCGATTGTTCGACGGGTGCTGGTGGCGGCAGGTTGTCTGGCGGCACGTTCATCAGGCGCAGGGTGCCGGACATGACCTTGCTGAACACCGGCGCCGAAACCAGGCCACCGAAGTAGCCGCCCTTGCCTGGTTCGTCGATGACCACGACGATGGCGTAGCGCGGGTCGCTCATCGGCCCGAAGCCGGCGAACAGCGAGCGGTAGGCGTTTTCGGTGTAGCCCTTGGAGCCCACGGTGGCTTTACGCGCGGTACCGGACTTGCCGGCCACGTGGTAGAACGGCACCTGGGCGCGGAACACGCCACGTGGCGCTTCAATCACCTGTTGCAGCATGCCCTGGACGGTTTCGGCGGTTTCCTTCGGAATGGCCTGCACGGCTTCCGGGGCCTTGTCGACCTTGAGGATCGACAACGGCACCATCTTGCCGTCGTTGGCCAGCGCCGCGTAGGCATGCACCAGCTGCAGGGCGGTCACCGACACGCCATAGCCATAGGACAGGGTCGCGGTCTCGGCCTTGCGCCACTCGCGGTGGTTGGGCAGGTTGCCGACACGCTCGCCGGGGAAGCCAAGGCCGGTGTACTGGCCCAGGCCGACCTGGGACATGACCCGGTAGATGGCCTCGCCGCCGATGTCGAAGGCGATCTTGCTCATGCCCACGTTACTGGAGTTGATCAGGATGCCGGTCAGGTCGAGGATCGGCCCCTCGCTCCGGGACACGTCCTTGATGGTGTAGCGTCCGATCTGCAGGCTGCCCGGATACACCTCGACCTTGTCGGTCGGCTTCCAGCGGCCACTTTCCAGCGCCGCGCTCATGGAGATCGGCTTGACCGTGGAGCCCGGCTCGAACACGTCGATGATCGCGCGGTTACGCATGGCGGCCGGGAACATGCTGCGGCGGTTGTTGGGGTTGTAGGTCGGCTGGTTGACCATGGCCAGGACCTCACCGGTCTTGACGTCCATGATCACCAGGCTACCGGCCTTGGCGTCCTGTTCGGCAATGGCGTTGCGCAGCTCGCGGGTGGCCAGGTACTGCAGGCGCAGGTCTATCGACAACGCCAAGGTCTTCCCGGCCTTGGCGTTCTTGGTTACCTGGATGTCCTTGATCAGCCGACCGCGCCGGTCCTTGATCACCTGCCGCTTGCCGGGTACGCCGGCCAGCCACTCGTCATAGGCCAGCTCCACTCCTTCGCGACCGTGATCGTCGAGGTCGGTGAAGCCGACCATGTGCGCGGTGACATCACCGGCCGGATAGAAGCGACGGAACTCTTCCAGGCCGTAAACGCCCGGCACCTTCAGGTCGAGTACATGCTGGCCCTGCTCCGGGGTCAGGCCGCGAACCAGGTAGATGAACTCCTTGTTGGCCTGCTGGGTCAGGCGCTCGGCCAACTGCTGCGGGTTCTGCCCCAGTGCTGCGGCCAGCTGTGGCCAGCGGTCTTTGGAGGCCTGCATTTCCTTTGGGTTGGCCCACAAGGTGGTGACCGGGGTACTGACTGCCAGCGGTTCACCATTACGGTCGGTGATCAGCCCGCGGTGAGCCGGAATAGGGATGTGACGCAGACTGCGCGCATCGCCCTGGCCCTTGAGGAAGTCACGGTCGACCACCTGCAGGTCGATGATGCGCCAGCAGATGGCACCGACCATCAGCGCCAGCAAGCCGATCACCACGCGGAAGCGCCATGGGTAGAGTGCGCCTTCGAGCTTCATCATGGCGCCACCATCCGTACTTCGTCAGCCGAAGGTACGCGCATCTTCAGTTGCTCGGAGGCCAGGTTTTCGATGCGGCTGGCGGCGGTCCAGGTGCTTTGCTCGAGGATCAGCCGGCCCCACTCGGCCTGGGCCTTGTCGCGCTCGTTCAACTCGCCGTAAAGGGTGTTGAGCAACTGACGGTTCCAGTGCGCGCTGTAGGATACGGCGATGGCCGAAATCAGCACGGCAACGAACAGCAGAAGCATCAGGAAGCTTCCGCCTGGCAAGGGTTTGGCAAACAGCCTGCTCACCGCAGCTTCTCCGCCACCCGCATCACGGCGCTGCGCGCCCGCGGATTGGCCTTGAGCTCAGCTTCGGAGGCGAACTGGGCCTTGCCGATGAGCTTGATTTTCGGCTCGAAGGCCTTGTGCTGAACCGGCAGGTTGCGTGGCAGGTTGTCGGCCTCGCCCTTGACCAGCTTGCGCATGAACAGCTTGACGATACGGTCTTCCAGCGAGTGGAAACTGATGACTGCCAGGCGGCCACCCACTTCCAGCGCATTGATCGCGGCCTCGAGGCCTGCCTCCAGATCACCGAGTTCGTTGTTGACGTGGATGCGCAGCCCCTGGAAGGCGCGGGTCGCTGGGTTCTTGCCCTTCTCCCATGCCGGGTTGGCCACCTTCAGCACCTCGGCGAGGTCGCTGGTGCGGGTGAACGGTTGCTGTTCACGGCGCTGCACCACGGCGCGGGCCATGCGCTTGGCGAAACGTTCTTCGCCGTATTCCTTGAACACGCGGGCGATTTCTTCTTCAGGTGCAGTGGCGATGAACTCGGCGGCGCTGATGCCCTGATCCGGGTTCATGCGCATGTCCAGCGGGCCATCATTGAGGAAGCTGAAGCCACGCTCGGGGTCATCCAGCTGCGGCGAGGAAACGCCCAGGTCCAGCAATACGCCGCTGACCTTGCCATCCAGGCCGCGCTCAGCCACTTCCGAGCCCAGCTCGGCAAAGCTGCGCTGCACAATGACAAAGCGGCCGTCTTCGGCCGCCAGCGCTTGCCCCGTGGCAATCGCCTGTGGATCTTTGTCGAAACCCAGCAGCCGCCCTTGCGGCCCGAGTTTGCTGAGAATCAGCCGGCTGTGCCCGCCACGGCCGAAAGTGCCGTCCAGATAGCAACCGTCGGCGCGCAGGGCCAATGCCTCGACAGCTTCGTCGAGCAGGACGGTAATGTGGTTGAAGCCGCTATCTATGGTCACAGGATCAGGTCACGCAATTCGTCGGGCATGGCGCCCGGTTGTTGAATAGCTGCAAGGTCGGCTGCCGAAACCGCGTTCCAGGCATCTTCATCCCACAGCTGGAATTTGTTCAGTTGCCCCACCAGCATCGCCTTCTTGTCGAGCTTGGCGTACTCACGCAGACGGGGCGGCACCAGGAAACGCCCGCTGCCATCGAGCTCCAGGTCAACCGCATTACCGATCAGCAAACGCTGCAGGCGGCGGTTTTCCTCACGCAACGATGGCAAGGCACGCAACTTGGCTTCTATCTGTTCCCACTCATCGAGGGGATAAACACACAAGCAGGGGTCAACGGCGTCGATGGTCACGATCAGCTGACCATTGCAACGCGAATCGAGCTCGTCACGGTACCGGCTCGGCATGGCGAGACGGCCCTTGGCATCGAGGCTGACGGCGTTGGCTCCGCGGAACACGGCTGCGATTCCCCACAATGTTAGCTTTTTTGTGCCAGAAAACCCACTTCATCCCACTTTCTGCCACTTGCGCACACTATAGGAATCCGCCCGCAGCACCGTCAAGGCACGTTCGGAAGGAAAAGCCTTACAGGACCGAGATTTAGCGCAATAAAGGAATGCGGAAGGACTACCGAGGGGAAAAAAACACGAGAAAAATCAAACCCACGCAAGCGGATGGAGTTCAAAGTTAAAGTGATTTATTAAGAGTAAGATTTTTTCGGTATTACCAGAGGGCATCTGCTATCGAATAAAGCAGGGAGGGAAAGGTGGAGAGTCGATCTGTAAGCCGGGTTTTGTCGAGGACAGTCATTCCTCTACGACGGCCATCGCTGGACGCCTCTAGCAACCTACCCGGTTCCGACGCGGGCCACGCCTGATGGAACCCTATTTGGTCTTGCTCCGAGTGGGGTTTACCTAGCCACGAACTGTTGCCAGCCGTGCGGTGCGCTCTTACCGCACCTTTTCACCCTTACCGGCACCCGAAGTGCTTAGGCGGTTATTTTCTGTGGCACTTTCCGTAGGCTCGCGCCTCCCAGGCGTTACCTGGCACTCTGCCCTATGGAGCCCGGACTTTCCTCCCCCTGCTGTTGCGGAACAAAAGCAGGCAGCGACTGTCCGATCGACTCTCCGCCGCCAAGATTAACGGCACGCGCGCCCGAGAACAAGCATTACCGACATCTATATCAATTTGCCACTACTCGGCTTTCTGCTTTTCCAGAGCAAGTTGATAGAGCAGGTTCTTGCGAACCCCGGTAATTTCCGCAGCCAGCGCCGCTGCCCGCTTGAGCGGCAACTCGGCCAGCAGCAGGTCGAGCACCCGCTGCGCTTCGGCACTGATTGCCTGCTCGCCCTCCGGCGCACTCCAGCCACCGACCAGCACCACGCACTCACCACGCTGCTGATTGCTGTCACCGGCAACGAACGCGCGCAGCTCGGCCAGGGGCAGGCCCTTGAGGGTCTCGAAGGTCTTGGTCAGCTCGCGCGCCAAAAGCGCCGGGCGCTCTCCACCGAACACCGCCTCCATGTCCTCGAGGCATTCCAGAATACGGTGCGGGGCCTCATAGAAGATCAGCGTGCGCGGCTCTTCCTTTACTTGCTCCAGGCGCGCCCGGCGCCCCGCTGCCTTGGCCGGCAGGAAGCCTTCGAAGATGAAGCGGTCCGAAGGCAGGCCGGCCGCCGACAGCGCGGCGATCAGAGCGCAGGCGCCCGGCACCGGCACCACGTTCACACCCGCAGCCCGCGCCTGGCGAACCAGATGGTACCCCGGGTCGGAAATCAGCGGCGTGCCGGCATCGGAGACCAACGCCACATTTTCGCCCGCCAGCAACTTGGTGAGAAAACGACCGCCCTCATCACGCTCGTTGTGCTCATGGCAGGCTGCCAGCGGCGTGTCGATGCCGAAGTGCTGCAACAGGCGGATCGAGTGACGAGTATCTTCCGCCGCGATCAGGGCCACGTCCGCCAGCACCTTCAGCGCCCGGGCACTCATGTCGTCGAGGTTGCCGATGGGGGTTGCGACCACATACAGCGTCCCCACGGTGGATTTCGAAGCCCCTGCCACATCAGTCACTGCGCACACCTGTCGTTCGGATCAAAGGCGCCATTGTAGCCCGAGCGCCTGCAACAGGGCGCAAAGAACTTCGCCGACGACCGATGGCAGGCCACCTATAGTGAAGGATCGACACGGCAACATCGCGCCCCGGCCAGCGCTTGGGTACAATTGCCGGCCAACTTGATCGAGTAACAGGACCTTTACATGATCGCTTGCCTGCGGCTGTTCACAGCCCTCTGCCTTGCCGCCCTGCTGGCAGCCTGCGCCAGCTCGCCCTCATCCAGCCTGGGCGAGCTGCCGCGCACCCCGGACGCCAGCATCGAGCAACTGCTCGAAAAGGCGGCGTCCAGCAAGTCCGCGGAAGACGCCGCGCTGCTGCGCCTGAGCGCAGCCGACCTGGCCTACAAGCAGAAGGACTTCCCACGCGCCGCACGCATCCTCGAGCTGGTGCCGCTGGAAACGCTCAAGCCGGCCCAGCAAGTGTTCGCCAGCACCCTCGGTGCCGAGCTGGCCATGAGCCGCAACCAGCCCAAGGCTGCCCTGACCGCCCTGGCCCACCCCAGCCTGCAGCGCGTCGCCGAACTGCCGGAAGACCAACAAGCGCGCACCTACAGCGTGCACGCGGCCGCCCTCGAAGCCGATGGCCAGACCCTGGCCGCCGCGCAACAGCGCGTGCTGCTGGCTCCGCTGCTCAGCGGCCAGGCCGCCAGCGCCAACAATGACGCCATCTGGGCCTTGGTCGCCTCGCTGCCGGCAGAGCAATTGCAGCAGCCTGGCAACGACCAGACCCTGGCCGGCTGGACCAGCCTGGCCTTCGCGGTAAAAAGCGCCGGCACCCTGGAGCAGCAGCAAGCGGCTATCGACGCCTGGGTCAAACAGCACCCTGACCACCCGGCCGCCCAGCAACTGCCGCTGGCACTGACCAAGCTCAAGGAACTGGCCAGCCAGCCGCTGACCAAGATTGCCCTGCTGCTGCCCCAGGAAGGCCCACTGGCAGGTGTTGCCCGCGCCCTGCGTGACGGCTTCATGGCTGCGCACTTCCAGGCTCAGCAAGCCGGCCAGCAGGCGCCAGCCGTGCAGGTATTCGACAGTTCGCGCATCGGCTCGCTCGACGACTTCTATCGCCAGGCACAGGCCGCAGGCGTACAGCTGGTCATCGGCCCGCTGGAGAAACCGCTGGTCAAGCAACTGGCTGCCAAGCCACAACTACCGATCACCACCCTGGCCCTGAATTACGCCGACGCCGGCCAGAAGGCGCCACCGCAACTGTTCCAGTTCGGCCTGGCTGCCGAAGACGAAGCCCGTGAAGTGGCCCGCCGCGCCCGCGCCGATGGCATGGTCCGCGCCGTGGCCCTGGTGCCGAGCGGCGAATGGGGCGACCGCGTGCTTGCCGCCTTCCGCCAGGACTGGGAAGGCAACGGTGGCACCCTGCTCGCCGCCGAGCGCATCGCCCAGCCGGTTGCACTGGCACAGCAGATTGCCGACCTGTTCCAGCTGCGCCAGAGCGAAGGCCGCGCCAAGAGCTTGCAGAGCACGGTAGGCGGCAGCATCGCCGCGCAGCCGTCGCGCCGCCAGGACATCGACTTCATCTTCCTCGCCTCGACCCCGCAACAGGCGCAGCAGATCAAGCCGACCCTGAACTTCCAATACGCCGGTGACGTACCGGTCTACGCCACCTCCAACCTGTACAGTGCCAGTGGTGACGTCAACCAGTACAAAGACATGAACGGTATCCGCTTCTGCGAAACCCCGTGGCTGCTCGATACCAGCAACAGCCTGCGCCAGCAGGTCGTGCAGCAGTGGCCGCAAGCCGCCGGCAGCCTGGGCCGCTTGTATGCCATGGGCGTCGACGCTTACAGCCTGGCGCCGCGCCTGGGCCAGCTGAAAGCGCTGCCGGACAATCGCGTACTGGGCCTTTCGGGCAGCCTGAGCATGAACGCCAACCAGCGTGTCGAGCGCCAGCTGCCTTGGGCCGAGTTCGTCGGCGGCCAGGTCCAGCGCCTGCCTGATACCGCTCGCTGATGGCAGCAGCGTCGCCTACCAGCGCCGGCCAGGCAGCGGAAACCCAGGCCCTTGAGTACCTTCAAGGGCAGGGCCTGCAACTGCTGGCGCGCAACTGGCGATGCAAAGGCGGTGAGCTTGATCTGGTCATGCTCGACGCCGATACAGTAGTATTCGTCGAAGTCCGCTACCGGTTGCACGCCGGCTTCGGTGGCGCCCTCGGCAGTATCGACGGGCGCAAGCAGAAACGGTTGGTGCTTGCCGCCAGCCTGTTCTTGCAGAAGGAGCCCCACTGGGGCAACCACCCTTGCCGCTTCGACGTAGTCGCCCTGCAGGGCAGCCACCATGCAGGCAGACCGCTTCAATGGCTGAAAAACGCCTTCGAATGCTGAACCCACTCCGTTTTTTTGCTCTATGTTTCGCGGGCTGGTCGTTGTTGCGCGTAGCAAAGGCCACCGCCCCACTTAAGGTCACCAGATGGACATGCAATCCCGAATTCGCCGGCTGTTCCAGGCCAGCATCGATACCAAGCAACAGGCAATGGACATCCTGGCACCGCACATCGAGCAGGCCAGCCTGGTCATGGTCAATGCACTGCTCAACGAGGGCAAGATGCTCGCCTGCGGCAACGGCGGCTCGGCTGGCGATGCCCAGCACTTTTCCTCGGAGCTGCTCAACCGCTTCGAGCGCGAACGCCCGAGCCTGCCGGCCATTGCGCTGACTACCGACAGCTCCACCCTGACCTCGATCGCCAATGACTACAGCTACAACGAAGTCTTTTCCAAGCAGATCCGCGCGCTGGGCCAGCCCGGTGACGTTCTGCTGGCGATCTCTACCAGCGGCAACTCGGCCAACGTGATCCAGGCGATCCAGGCCGCACATGACCGTGAAATGATTGTCGTAGCATTGACTGGTCGCGACGGCGGCGGCATGGCTTCGTTGCTGCTGCCCGAAGACGTGGAAATCCGCGTGCCTTCGACGGTTACCGCGCGTATCCAGGAAGTCCACCTGCTGGCGATCCACTGCCTGTGTGATCTGATCGACAGCCAACTGTTCGGGAGTGAAGAATGACCCCTATGCGCCTCGGCCTTATGGCCCTGACCCTGTGCCTGAGCGTCACTGGTTGCAGCTCGGTACTGACCTCTACCCGCAATTCGCCGATCGAGGACGATCGCGGCACTCGCACCATCGGCAGCAAGATCGACGACTCGCTGATCGAAACCAAGGCCTCGGTCAACATCGCCAAAGCCAGCCCTGACCTGGACAAAGGTTCGCACATCGTTGTCAGCAGCTACAACGGCATCGTTCTGCTGGCCGGCCAGACCCCGCGCGCCGACCTCAAGAGCCTTGCCGAGCAGACTGCCAGCCAGGTACAGCGGGTCAAGAAAGTGCACAACGAGCTGCAGGTAATGCAGCCCTCCTCCATCCTGGCCCGCAACAACGACGCCTGGCTGACTACCAAGATCAAAGCCCAGATGCTGACCGACAATGCCGTGCCAAGCTCGCGTATCAAGGTGATTACCGAGAACGGCATCGTCTACCTGCTCGGCCTGGTGACCCAGCAGGAGGCCAACTCGGCCACGGCCGTGGTACAGGGCGTGTCGGGTGTGCAGAAGATCGTCAAGCTGTTCGAGTACATCGACTGATTCACTGATTGCCTGCGTCGGCCTCTTCGCGGGTAAACCCGCCCCCACAGGGATCTCACAGCTTTCAAGGCTTGTTGTATTCCTGTGTGGGAGCGGCTTTACCCGCGAAAAGGCCAGCACAGGCGACAACACTGCCCCACCTTTCAGAAATCCAGGAAACACCGCATGAAAAAGCTTCTGCTGCCCGCCCTGCTGTTCGGCACTTTCGCCACCTTGGCCGGCTGCTCCACCCCAAGCCTGATCACCCTCAACGATGGCCGTGAAATCCAGGCCGTCGACGCACCGAAGTTCGACCGCGACGCCGGCTTCTACGAGTTCCAGCAACTCGACGGCAAGCGTACCCGCATCAACAAGGATCAGGTACGCACCATCAGCGACCTGTAAGCCAGGGTTGGCAGCAACAAAAAAGGCGATCCGGTTGGATCGCCTTTTTTGTTACTTGACCACTTTCAGGCTTGGTCGACCAGTCGGGCGTGGCGGCTGGCCACCACCTTCTGGCGGGCCATTGTCGTCCGGCTGCACATCATCATCTTCCGGCTCATCGTCATCCATCACGGGCGGCTCCAGTTCGAAGACCATACCTTGGCCATTTTCGCGGGCGTAGATACCCAGAATGGCGCCAACCGGCACGAACAGCGAGTGAGCCACGCCACCGAAGCGGCCCTCGAAGCTGACCGCGTCGTTGTCCATGTGCAGGCTGCGCACGGCGCTTGGCGAGATGTTCAACACGATCTGGCCATCACTGGCGAAACCGTCCGGCACCTGTACCTTTGGGAATTCGGCATTGACCAGCATATGGGGCGTGCAATCGTTGTCGACGATCCACTCGTACAGTGCTCGAACCAGATAGGGGCGACTGGAGTTCATCAACGGCTC
The DNA here is from genome assembly GCF_002113295.1 of Pseudomonas sp. B10(2017). Taxonomy (NCBI): domain Bacteria; kingdom Pseudomonadati; phylum Pseudomonadota; class Gammaproteobacteria; order Pseudomonadales; family Pseudomonadaceae; genus Pseudomonas; species Pseudomonas sp. B10(2017). The sequence continues at coordinate 117,295 of NZ_NEJU01000010.1, read as the reverse complement.
CTTAAAGCTTGCGCATTTCACGTTCTACGGAGGACAGGCTCGCCTGGAAAGGCTCGCGGGCGAACTGCCGCTCCATGTAATCCAGCAGCGGCTTGGCTTGCCGCGGCAGCTCGATGCCCAACACTGGCAACCGCCAGAGTATGGGCAATAGACAACAATCGACCAGGCTTTGCTCCTCACTCATGAAGCAGGCGAATTCGCCGAACAACGGCGAAACCCCGGTCAGGCTCTCACGCAATTCCTTGCGCGCTTCGGCTCGGGCAGCCTCGCTGCTGCGCGAGTCGAGCACGGTATCGGCCAGGGAGCACCAGTCACGCTGGATGCGATGCATCAGCAAGCGGCTGTTGCCCCGCGCAACCGGGTACACCGGCATCAGCGGCGGATGCGGATAACGCTCCTCGAGGTATTCCATCACCACGGTCGATTCATACAGCGCCAAGTCACGGTCGACCAGGGTCGGCACGCTGCCGTAAGGGTTCACCTCGGCCAGCTTGGGCGGCAGGCGGCTGGGGTCGACATCGATGACCTGCACGCTGATACCCTTCTCGGCCAGCACAAGGCGTACCCGATGAGAATAGTGATCAGCGGGGTCGGAATAGCAGGCTAACCTGTTGGTTGCGCCCATGTAGCGCCTCCTCGCACGGGATGCTTGTGAAACTGTAAATGAAAACGCGCCCGTGGTGACCTGGCAGATCTGCCAGGCCACCACGGGCGCGTTCAACAACCAGAAACTACTGCGTGATCAGTGCACGTCCTTCCAGTATTCACGCTTGAGCAAGTAGGCGAATACGAAGAAGAAAGCCAGATACAGCAACACGTAGGTACCGATGCGCTGGCTTTCCAGTTTGACCGGGTTGGCCGAATAGGCCAGGAAGGTCACCAGGTTCTTGACCTTCTCGTCGAACTGCTCGGTCGTCAGGGTACCGGAATTCGGTGTAATGGTCAGCTGGTCGCACGCTTCATGGGTGATCGGGGTGCCGGTCAATGGGTCGAATTGCTTCTTGCCATCGGCCACGGTCTGCACCTGTTTGCAGCCGATGTGCTGGTTGCCCTGCAGGCCAACCAGTACGTTGGGCATGCCGACGTTCGGGAACACCTTGTTGTTTACCCCATAAGGCCGCGATGGGTCCTCATAGAAACTGCGCAGGTATGTGTACAGCCAGTCGGTGCCACGCACCCGGGCTACCAGGGTCAGGTCGGGTGGTGCAGCGCCGAACCAGGTCTTGGCGTCACTGGGTTTCATGCCGATTTGCATGTGGTCACCGATCTTGGCACCGGTGAACACCAGCTTCTCGAGCATCAGCTCGTGGGGGATGCCCAGGTCATCAGCCACCCGCTCGTAACGCTGGAACTTAGCACTGTGGCAGCCCATGCAATAGTTGGCAAAAGTACGCGCACCGTCCTGCATGGCGGCCTTGTCGGTTAGGTCGATGTCGACCTTGTCCAGCTCCAGGCCCGTTTCGGCCGCAAAGGAAAAGGCAGGCATCACTGCCAGCAAAAATACTGCAATCAACTTTTTCATCAGCCAGTCACCCTTTCCGGAACCGGTTTGGTCTTCTCGAGCCTTGTGTAGAACGGCATAAGCAGGAAGTAGGCGAAGTACAACACCGTGCACACCTGCGAAAGCAAGGTACGCCCAGGTGTCGGTGCCAGTACGCCCAGCACGCCGAGGATGACGAAGGCCACGCAGAACACCAGCAGGAAGAGCTTGCTGATCCAGCCCTTGTAGCGCATGGAACGCACCGGGCTGCGGTCGAGCCAGGGCAGTACGAACAGCACGGCAATGGCCGCACCCATGGCGATGACGCCCATCAGCTTGTCAGGCACCGCACGCAGGATCGCGTAAAACGGTGTGAAGTACCACACAGGCGCAATGTGCTCCGGGGTCTTGAAGGCGTTGGCCTGCTCGAAGTTAGGCTTCTCCAGGAAGTAGCCACCCATTTCCGGGAAGAAGAACACCACGGCGCAGAACACGAACAGGAATACCACCACGCCGACAATGTCCTTGACGGTGTAGTACGGGTGGAACGGGATGCCATCCAGCGGGATACCGTTTTCGTCCTTTTTCTTCTTGATGTCGATGCCATCGGGGTTGTTCGAACCCACTTCGTGCAGGGCGAGGATGTGCAGCACCACCAGGCCGAGAATCACGATCGGCAGGGCGACCACGTGCAGGGCGAAGAAGCGGTTCAGGGTGATGCCCGAGATCAGGTAGTCACCGCGAATCCACTGGGTGAGGTCGCCACCGATCACCGGAATGGCGCCGAACAGCGAGATGATCACCTGGGCTCCCCAGTACGACATCTGGCCCCACGGCAGCAGGTAGCCCATGAAGGCTTCGGCCATCAGCGCCAGGTAGATCAGCATGCCGAACAGCCACACCAGTTCACGCGGCTTCTGGTAGGAGCCGTAGAGCAGGCCGCGGAACATGTGCAGGTAGACCACGATGAAGAACGCCGATGCACCGGTGGAGTGCAGGTAGCGCAGGATCCAGCCGTATTCCACGTCACGCATGATGTACTCGACCGAGGCGAACGCCTCTTCCGCCGAGGGCGTGAAGCTCATGGTCAGCCAAACACCGGTGACGATCTGATTGACCAGCACCAGCAGCGCCAGGGAGCCGAAGAAGTAGAGGAAGTTGAAGTTCTTGGGCGCGTAATACTTGCTCAGGTGGTCTTCCCACATCTTGGTGGCGGGGAAGCGAGCATCAATCCAGTCCATGAACTTGCTCATCATGCGTTCTCCTGGTCAACGCCGATGACGACGATCTCGTCCGACTCGTAAGAGTGCGGTGGCACGGGCAGGTTGAGAGGCGCCGGCTGCGACTTGTAGACACGGCCGGCCAGATCATAGTGGGAGCCGTGGCACGGGCAGAAATAGCCACCGACCCATTTCGGGCCAAGATCGGCAGGTGCGACTTCCGGGCGGAAGGTGGGCGAGCAACCCAGGTGTGTGCACAGGCCGACGAGAATGAGGATTTCCGGCTTGATCGAACGAACCTGCGGATCGACGTAGGTGGGCTGTACCGAGGCCTTGGACTCGGGGTCAGCCAGGTCGCCAACGACCTTTTTCAGGTTACCGAGGATCTCGTCCGTTCGCCGCACGATGAACACCGGCTGGCCACGCCACTCGGCCACCATCTGCTGCCCGGCCTCGACCTTGGCGATATTGACCTTCACCGGTGCACCCGCGGCTTTCGCCTTGGCACTGGGAAACCATGACCCCACGAACGGTACCGCAGCCCCCACTGCCCCCGCTGCCCCGACTACAGATGTCGCGGCTACGAGGAAGCGGCGCCGGCCTGCGTTGACGCCGTCATTGCTCATTCAGTCCTCTCCCATCAGCTTGCTTGGCCTGTTGAACCAGACCCTGTACTTAGGTTGTGTCAGTGGCGCTAAAAATTGGTCGCCATGGTAAGAAACAAATCCACACACTGACAAGGTGAATACCCCAGCCAGGGGGCACTACCCGCGCTTTGCTTGATCTGCGTCTATGCGACAAGTGGTCACTGACATGCTGACAGGTTAGTCCAAGACATAAAAAAAGCCCGGTTCCAAGGAACCGGGCTTTTTTCGACTGCCGAAGCGGTATTAACGCTTGGAGTACTGAGGACGCTTACGCGCTTTACGCAGACCCACTTTCTTACGCTCGACTTCACGAGCGTCGCGGGTGACGTAGCCAGCACGACGCAGAGCGCCACGCAGGGTTTCGTCGTATTCCATCAGAGCGCGGGTGATACCGTGACGGATCGCACCGGCCTGACCGCTGACACCACCACCGGAAACGGTGACGTAGATGTCGAACTTCTCGACGGTTTCGGTCAGCTCGAGTGGCTGACGAACAACCATGCGAGCGGTTTCGCGACCGAAGAACACGTCCAGAGAACGGTTGTTGATGGAAATGTTACCAGTACCCGGACGCAGGAATACGCGAGCGGTTGCGGTCTTGCGACGGCCAGTGCCGTAGTTTTGAGTCGCCGACATAATGAACTATCCCGTTAGATCTTCAGTTCTTGAGGCTGCTGAGCAGTGTGTGGGTGAGCAGCACCCGCGTACACTTTCAGCTTGCGGTACATGTCGCGACCCAGCGGGTTCTTCGGCAGCATGCCTTTGACCGCAGTTTCGATAACACGCTCAGGGGCCTTGGCGATCAACTTCTCGAAGTTGATTTCCTTGATACCGCCCGGGAAACCGGAGTGGGAGTAGTACATCTTGTCGGAAGACTTGGCACCAGTCACACGAACCTGCTCGGCGTTGATGACGACGATGTAGTCGCCGGTGTCAACGTGAGGGGTGTATTCTGGCTTGTGTTTGCCACGCAGACGGCTAGCGATTTCGGTAGCCAGACGACCCAGGGTCTGGCCAGCGGCGTCGACTACGAACCACTCGCGCTTTACTGTTTCCGGTTTAGCAGTAAAAGTTTTCATTCTCTAAAGCCTCAGAGGCCGCCCAGCGAAAAATAGACGGCGAATCTTACTGGATAGTGCACAGCTTGCCAAGGGCAAGCGCGCAGCCGAACGCTGACGCTTTTGGGGGCTCGGGTCAGGCACGCCAATGTTCGACGGGGTTCTTCCTGTGTGGTGGTGCATCACTTCCGCCACACGGAGAGGGGCCGAATTATCCAGATTGCGCGAAAAATTTCAACCTGCTTTGATGGGCTTCTTTGTCAAGGAGTGTCTATCCGATGGAATACCGCCAGCTCGGCCGTACCGACCTCAATGTCAGCGCCCTGTGCCTGGGCACCATGACCTGGGGCGAGCAGAACGTCCAGCCCGAGGCCTTCGAACAGATTGCCCGAGCCAAGGCCGCCGGGGTCAACTTCATAGACACCGCCGAGATGTACCCGGTGCCGCCCCGCCCCGAAACCTACGCCGCCACCGAGCGCATCATCGGCAACTGGTTCCGTGACAATGGCGATCGCGACGCCTGGGTGCTGGCCAGCAAGGTCGCCGGTCCCGGCAATGGCATCAGCCACATCCGCGACGGCCAGCTCAAGCACAACCGCCAGCACATCGTCTCCGCGCTGGACGAGAGCCTAAAGCGCCTGCAGACCGACCGCATCGACCTGTACCAGCTGCACTGGCCCGAGCGCAGCACCAACTTCTTCGGCAAGCTGGGCTACCAGCACCTGCCACAGGACCACTTCACCCCGCTGGAAGAAACCCTCGAAGTGCTCGACGAGCAGGTGCGCGCGGGCAAGATCCGCCACATCGGCCTGTCCAACGAAACGCCATGGGGCACCATGAAGTTCCTGCAACTGGCCGAAAGCCGCGGCTGGCCGCGAGCGGTGTCGATCCAGAACCCGTACAACCTGCTCAACCGCAGCTTCGAGGTAGGCCTTGCAGAAGTGGCCATCCGCGAACAGTGCGGCCTGCTGGCCTATTCGCCGCTGGCGTTCGGCATGCTTTCCGGCAAATACGAGAACGGCGCACGCCCGGAAAACGCGCGCCTGACCTTGTTCAGCCGCTTTGCCCGCTACTCCAACCCACAGACCGTGGCTGCCTGCAGCCGCTATGTGCGACTAGCCCGCGAGCACGGCCTGGATCCGGCGCAGATGGCTCTGGCATTCGTCACCCGGCAGCCGTTCGTGACCAGCAACATCATTGGTGCGACCAGCCTCGAGCAACTGGACAGCAACCTTGCCAGCCTCGAGCTGAACCTCAGTGATGAACTACTGGCGGCGATCGAGGCAATTCACCAGGAGCAACCGAACCCAGCGCCTTGAGCCGGACCCTGTGCCCACTTCAAGGCCTGTGGGGCACCTGCAGGAGCAGCCTTGTGCTGCGAAGAGGCCATTGCTTGCGCAGGCAATCTTCAGCCCGGCCTCTTCGCAGCAAGGCTGCTCCTACAGGTTGGCACTCACCCTCTCTTGCACAGGCTAGACACAATCGCCAAAAAATAAGACGATCCAGCCGGTGATTGACCACTCTACCCTATAAGAACAATGACAATGATGTTTACCCAACCCTCCGCGTCGCTGCGGCGCGTCAGCATCCTGGCCATTGACAAGGTGTTCGCTTCGACCTTGATGCAGGCCAAGGATTTCTTCCACCTCGCCAGCTTGCGCTACAGCAAGCAGCTGGGCCTGGGCCTTCAGCCCATGTTCGAGATCCGCCTGGTAAGCCCGGACGGCCAGCCCGTGGACAGCTTCAGCAATGTGCAGCTGCCAGTCGAAGGCGGCCTGGACGACGCCGATGTGATCATCCTCCCGGCCTTCTGGGACGACTTCGACAACCTGCTGCAACGTTATCCACAGGTGCTGCCGTGGCTGCGTGAACAGCATGCCCGTGGCGCTGTGCTGTGCGCCGAGGCCAGTGGCGTGTTCTGGTTGGCAGAGTCCGGCCTGCTCGACGGCAAGGAAGCAACCACCTACTGGCGCTTCTTCAACAGCTTTGCCGAACGCTTTCCGAAGATCCGGCTGAACCAGGACAAGCACCTGACCGACGCGGACAACCTGTACTGCGCCGGCGGCACCACCTCGGCCTGCGACCTGTACATCTACCTGATCGAACGCTTCTGTGGGGCCAACGTGGCCCGCGCCGTATCCCGCGACATCCTCTACGAAGTGCAGCGCAACTACACCCCCGGGCGCATGGGCTTTGGCGGGCAGAAGCTGCACCAGGACCTGATCATCCTGCAGATCCAGCACTGGCTGGAAGAACACTTCGCAGACAAGTTCCGCTTCGAGGACGTGGCCCGCAACCACGGCATGAGCATTCGTAATTTCATGCGCCGCTTCCAGGGCGCGACGGGTGACAAGCCGCTGCACTACCTGCAACGGCTACGGATCGAGACGGCCAAGGGCTTGTTGTCGAGTACGCGCAAGAGCATCAAGACCATCAGCTATGAGGTCGGATATGACGATGCCAGTTTCTTTGCGCGGCTGTTCCGCCAGCATACCGAGCTGTCGCCGAACCAGTATCGGCAACAGTTCATGCAAGAGGCTTGAGGCGAATGGGGCCGCTTTGCGGCCCCGGGAATGTCAAGGCTTGTGCGCCCGCGCCAGGAACTCGTGAGACTGCATTTCCAGCAAGCGGCTCAGGGTACGCTGGAACTCGAACGCCAGGCGCCCACCGGTATACAGGTCCTTCAGCTCCACTTCGGCCGAGATGATCAGCTTGACGTTGCGGTCGTAGAACTCGTCCACCATGTTGATGAAGCGGCGGGCGATGTCGTCGGTAGTGACGCCCATCTGCTCGACGTTGCTCAACAGCACGGCATGGAAAATCTTGCCCAGTTCGATGTAGTCGTTCTGGCTGCGGGGGCCGTCGCACAGGGCGCGGAAGTCGAACCAGGCCACGTCGTCACAGGTAAGCAGGGCATTGATCGGGCGATTCTCGATCATCAGCACGTCGTTCTCGACCGCCTGGGTGCATTCAGGGGTCAGCGCCTTGAAGCTTGCGCGCAGGCTCTGGTGCGCAGCCTCATCGAGCGGGTAATGGTACAACTCGGCCTGCTCCAGGTGACGCAGGCGGTAGTCGACCCCGCTGTCGACGTTCACCACATCGGTGTACTGCTTGATCATGGCAATGGCCGGCAGGAAGCGCGCGCGCTGCAGGCCGTCCTTGTACAGGCCGTCCGGCACGATGTTGGAAGTAGCCACCAGCGATACGCCGTTCTTGAACAACTCTTCCATCAGGGTGCCGAGGATCATCGCGTCGGTAATGTCCGACACGAAAAATTCATCGAAGCAGATCACCTTGGCTTCTTCACTGAAGCGCTTGGCAATGATGGTCAGCGGGTTCTTCTCGCCCTTGAGGGTTTTCATTTCCTCGTGCACACGCTTCATGAAGCGGTGGAAGTGCGTACGCATCTTCTGCTTGAACGGCAGCGCCTCGAAGAAGGTATCGACCAGGTAAGTCTTGCCGCGCCCTACCCCACCCCAGAAATACAGGCCCTTGACCGGGGTCTGCTCCTTCTTGCCGAACAGCTTGCCAAACACGCCCGGCTTGTTGTTCTGCGCGTGCACCAGGTCGTCGTACAGGCGCTGCAGGTGACGCACCGCAGTTTCCTGCGCCGCGTCATGGAAGAAGTCGGGACGTTTCAGATCTGCTTGATATCGTTCTAGGGGCGTCATGATTCGTTAGCGAGGCAACAAAAAACGGGCCGTCACTGTAGCGACAGGCCCGCTTAATGGCAATCAGACTTGCGTCAATATGCCTCATCCAGACCAACAAAGTGCTGGATGGCACCAGCTTTGCCGGTGTTCGCGGGTAAACCCGCTCCTACAGGCGAAATGCCTCAGTCCGGTTGAGGCGCAAGCGCTGCACGCAGGCTTTCGATGGCTGAATCACGGGCTTCGGCGCTGTCGAACTGCGGCCCGTCGGCAACTTGTTCGCCGTTCAGCCACAGGCCGAAGCCCAGGCCTTCGACGCGCACATCTGCCTCGCCACCTTGCTGCAACTGCTTGCTAACGGCGCCGGCGCTCTTGCCGTCGGCGAAACTGCGCGAAAGCAGCAGTTGTTCACCGTCAGCGGCCAGCAGGCGGAAGCGGAAGCTGCCGTCTTCATCGCGGAAGCTGACGAAACGCGCGCTCTTGGCGGCCTTTTTCTTCACTTCGGTGCTGGCCTGCACGCTGCTGCGGAACGAACGCAGGCCAACGGCCTCGCGCAGCTGCTCGAGGAACGGCGTGGCGATCTTGCGGGCTTTGGCGGCACCGGCCAGCAGGATATCTTCCAGGTCCGCCGGGCGGGCGATCAGCTGATGGTAGTACTCGCGCTTCTCGGCCAACTGGCCGTCCAGCAGCTGGAACAGGCGCTGCTTGGCCTCCCCCCAACCCAGGCCCTGTAGCAGCTCTTCACGGAACTCGGCGCACTGCGCCGGCGTCGAGAAGGCCTGGTACAGGGTGAACAGATGCGCGTTGTCCGGGTCTTTCGCTTCGCCAGGCGCACGCGAGTCGGTGACGATGCGCGAGATGGCGTCTTTCATTTCCTTGGCGCTGGTGAACAGCGGGATGGTGTTGTCGTAGCTCTTGGACATCTTGCGCCCGTCCAGGCCCGGCAGGGTCGCCACGCTCTCCTCGATCACCGCTTCCGGCAGGGCGAAGAAGTCCTTGCCCTGGCCGAACAGGTGGTTGAAACGCTGGCCAATGTCGCGGGCCATTTCCACGTGCTGGATCTGGTCACGGCCGACAGGCACCTTGTTGGCGTTGAACATCAGGATGTCCGCGGCCATGAGCACCGGGTAGCTGTACAGGCCCATGGTCACGCCGGCATCCGGGTCTTCGCCGTTTTCCAGGTTCTTGTCCACCGAGGCCTTGTAGGCGTGCGCGCGGTTGAGCAGGCCCTTGGCGCTGACGCAGGTCAGCAGCCAGGTCAGTTCGGGGATTTCCGGGATATCGGACTGGCGGTAGAAGGTGACCTTGTCCGGATCGAGACCACCGGCCAGCCAAGTGGCGGCGATTTCCAGGCGCGAACGCTGGATGCGCAGCGGGTCGTCGCACTTGATCAGGGCGTGGTAGTCGGCCAGGAAGTAGAACGAGTCGACACCGGGCTGCTGGCTGGCACGGATCGCCGGGCGGATGGCGCCGGCGTAGTTGCCCAGGTGCGGAGTGCCGGTGGTGGTGATACCGGTAAGAATGCGCGTGGTCATGGGTGTTCGCTTATTCAGGCTTGGCTCAGTTCGAAAGGCGCGGCAGCAGCAGATCCTTCAGATCGGTCAGCTTGCCATGGAAGAAGTGTCCGCATTCTGCCACTTTCAGCAGCTCATGGGGGCGCGACAGGCTGTCGGACCAATCGTAAACCAGCTGCGGCGCGACGACTTCGTCGGCGTCCGGCTGCACCACGGTAATCGGGCAGCGCTGCGGCAAGGGGAATTCCGCCGTCAGGCGCATGACCGCCGGGGCGATCATGAACAGCTGCTGCAGCTCTACCCCGGCGGCCTCCAGGCGGCCGGCCAGGCTGATGGCGACGAAGCCACCGAACGAGAAGCCCATCAGCACCAGCGGCAGGCCCAGATGCTTTTCGCGCAGCCAGGCCGCAGCGGCCTCGGCATCGTCCACCTCGCCAGCGCCCATGTCATGGGTGCCGGCGCTCTGCCCGACGCCACGATAGTTGAACCGCAATGTCACGTAACCGGCATCACGGGCAGTGCGTTGCAGGGTCGAGACCACCTTGTTGAGCATGGTGCCGCCCTGGACAGGGTTGGGGTGGCAGATCAGCACCGCACCACGTGCGTTGGCCACATCCAGATACAAGGCTTCCAGCTGGCCGCTGGGGCCATCGATGAACAAGGGGGTTTCGCGGACAAGCAAGGCACTACTCCGTGACCTCGGGAGGGGTCGATTCGTCTAGGTGAGGAATTCTGTTCTGATTTGCGATCGCTCGCGGTATACAGCGCAGGTCTGAGCCGTTAACGTAAAGCAAAGCCGTTTATAGAGGAAGGACTCGTGGAACTCTCGCTCCTTGTTTGGTTGTTGCCGACCCTGGCCCTGGTCATCGGCGTGGTGGTCGGTTTCGTCGTCGCTCGCCTGCTGCCCAATGCCGCGCCGAGCAGCACCCAGCGTCAGCTGGATGATATCCAGAAGCGTTTCGACAGCTACCAGAACGAAGTGGTCACCCACTTCAACAGCACTGCCGTGCTGGTCAAGAAACTGACCCAGAGCTACCAGGACGTCCAGGATCACCTGGCCGACGGCGCCAATACCTTGGCCCTCGACGACGTGACCCGTCAGCGCCTGCTGGCCGCCCTGCATTCCGAAGGCAGCCAGGGCCCACGTGACCGCCTGACCCCTCCGAAAGACACCGCCGAAGTGCCGCGCGACTACGCGCCGAAAGCGCCGAACTCGCCGGGCATGCTCGACGAGAGCTACGGGCTCAAGCGCTGATCTGCCGAACATGAACAAGGCCTCGCAAGAGGCCTTTTTTGTGGGCTGGATTCACTGGCCTCTTCGAGGGTGAACCCGCTCCTACAGGGTCGGCGCAGGTTTCAAATACTACGCCTGACCCGCGAAGAGACCGGCCCAGGCAACCTAGCTGCAAGCCTCCAGCGCCTGCTCGACATCCGCCAGCAGGTCCTCCACATCTTCCAACCCCACCGACAAGCGCACCAGCCCCTCCGATATCCCGTGATGCGCCCGCTCCTGCGGCGTATAGCTGGAATGGGTCATGCTCGCCGGGTGCTGCGCCAGTGACTCGGCATCGCCCAAGCTCACCGCCCGGGCAAACAGTTGCAGGGCATTCATGAACCTGCGCCCGGCCTCGATACCCCCTTTGAGCTCGAATGCGATCATCCCGCCCGGCAAACGCATCTGCCGCTGCGCCAGCTCGTACTGGGCAAACGACGGCAACCCCGGGTAGTGAATCAGCTCCACCTGCGGCTGCCGAGCCAGAAACTCCGCCAGATGCTGGGCATTGGCACTATGGCGGTCCATGCGCAGGGCCAGGGTCTTGATCCCGCGCATCAGCAGCGCTGCATCGTGGGGCGACAGCACCGCCCCGGTCATGTCCTTCAGCCCTTCCAGGCGAATGCAGTCGACCAACGCCTTGCGCCCCACCACCAGCCCGGCAGTGATATCACCGTGGCCACTGAGGTACTTGGTCGCCGAATGCACCACCAGGTCCGCCCCCAGCTCCAGCGGCCGCTGCAGGTAGGGTGTGCAGTAGGTGTTGTCGACCACCACATGCACATCATGCCCGCGCACCGCCTCGGCCACCGCAGCGATATCCACCAGCTGCATGTTGGGGTTGGCCGGCGTTTCGAAATAGATCATCCGCGTTTTGCTGTTGATCGCCGCTTTCAGGGCTTTGGCATCGTTCAGGTCTACATGGCGGATCTTCACCCCGAATTCGCCAATGCCATGGTGAAGGAAGGCAAAGGTGCAGCCGTACAAAGTACGCCCGACGATCAGCTCATCACCGGGGCGCAGCAGGGTCCAGATCGTCGAGGTGATGGCCCCCATGCCCGATGCCAGTGCCAACCCCGCCTCACCGCCCTCCAGCGAGGCCATGCGCTGTTCCAGCAGGGCCAGGGTAGGGTTGGAGATGCGACTGTAGAAATGCCCAGGCTCCTCCCCGGCAAAGCACGCAGCGCCGTATTCCACGGTGGGGAAGGCATAAGTAGCGGTCTGGTACACCGGCGGCACCAGGGCGCCACCGTGGGAAAGCGGGTCGTAGCCATGGTGAATGGCCCGTGTGGAAAAACCGGTGTTGTTATGGGAGTCGCGCATGGCAACAGCCTCTTGTGGTTTGCTATAAGCTTATGCCACCGAGCTGCCCGAATTTTTCCAAAATGACCCACGCATACGCGTGCTTTCTGGAACAAAAACAACAATTACCGGACCAGGAGGGCAAAACATGCCTTCAAGCCTCGACCGCACCGACCGCGCCCTGCTCGCTGCCCTGCAGGACAACGCCCGCCTCACCGTTGCCGAACTTGCCGACCAGGTAGCGCTGACCACCTCGCCGTGCTGGCGGCGGGTCAAATTGCTGGAGGACAACGGCTACATCACCGGCTACCAGGCCATCCTGTCGCCCAAGTCGCTGGGGTTTGGCGTGACCGCGTTCGTCAGCATCATGATGGACTCGCACACCAAGGACATGGCGCTGGCGTTCGAGCAGCGGCTGATGGAAATTCCCGAGATTGTCGCCTGCCACAACATCTCCGGGCGCTACGACTTCTTGCTGGAGATTCTGGCGCGGGATCTGGAGTCGTTTGGGGAGTTCACCCGGGAAGTGCTGCAGCGGTTGCCGGGGGTGAAGGAGATCTATTCGAGCTTTTCCTATAAGGCGGTGAAGGAACGGCGGGTAATTCCGGTATCGGAAAAACATATTTGAACTGACTATCGTCACGGAAATGGCACTTCGTTGCCCGATTCGACTCGACATTTTTTTATAGGGCAACTTTTCGGTTTTTTATGGTGCTCGACCTGATAGACGCTTGAAATGTTACAGCGAACACCAGGCACTCCTCGCAGATCAGCGCCTGGCTTGCTCTGTCCAGCGACTAGTGCGAGGTGCTGGATTTTTCCAGAGCCGTTATTCGACGATCCAGTTCGCGAACAGATTCGATCAACGGCGCAACCAGCTTTTCGTAATCCACTGTCAGCAGGCCGTCCTTTTCATGTACCAGCTCCGGATAGATCTTCTGCACATCCTGGGCGATCACACCGATATCATCTCGACCGGACTCTTTCCACTTCATCCGCACGCCGTGAATCTTCAACAGGGTGTCGGTGGAATTCAGCAGTTCCTTTACATCCGTCTTCAGGCGTGCATCACTGAACGGGCAGCATTTGGAACCCAAGTCGGCACTTGCCGAGCCCGATAACCCAACAGCCAATATCAGTGTCAATGCTGCAAAATGGTTGGTGATTTTCACCGTTGCGTCTCCTTGATTGTAGGAGCACACAGGGTGAGTGAACGGTCTTCTACGCAATAGTCGGACTTCTTGCTTGTTAGCGCAGGAAAAGGCAATGCGCCTCTAGTTACCCCATAAAAAAACCCGCCGAAGCGGGTTTTCTCTTGCAGTCTGGCGCTTAGATCGCGCCACGCTGACGCAGCACGTCCAGCACCTGTTTCACGCCCTCGTCCACGCTGGTGGCCTGGGTGTCGATCACAAGGTCTGCGTCCAGCGGCACATCGTACGGGAAGCTTTCGCCCGGGATGTTGTCGCCACCAGCAGCGTACAAGCCTTGCGGGTCACGCTCACGGCAGGCCAGCGGCGAGGCCTGGACGTAAACGGTCACCAGGCGCTCCTTGCCGATCAACGCCTTGGCCTGTTCGCGGCCTTCGGCATCCGGGGCCACGAACGCTGCCAGGGTCAGCAGACCGGCTTCGTTGAACTGGCGCGCCACATGGGCGGCGCGGCGCCAGTTCTCGGTGCGGCCGGCGCGGTCCTGTGGCAAGCCCTTGTTCAGGTCGTGGCGCAGGTTCTGGCCGTCGAGCACGTACACCGCACGGCCCATGTCGAACAGCTTGCGCTCCACGGCGTAGGCCAACGTGCTCTTGCCAGCGCCGGACAGGCCGCTGAACAACACGGTGGCAGGCTGCTGGCCGAAGCGCAGGGCACGCTCTTCTGTGGCCACATGGCACAGCTTGCCATGATGGCCGGTGCTGCCGTGCGGCAGGACTGGAGGGGCGATGATCATGCCAGCGCCAACGGTGCCATTGGTCAGGCGGTCGATGACGATGAACGCACCAGTAGTGCGGTTGCTGTCGTAACCGTCCAGAGCGATCGAGGCGTCCAGGGACACCTTGACGCGGCCGATTTCGTTCAGCTGTAGCGCGCTGGCAGCGCCCTGCTCCAGAGTGTTCACATCAACCTTGTGGGTGATGCTGGCAATCGAGCCCGGTACGTAGCTGGTGGCGCGCTTGATGTCGTATTTCTTGCCCGGGAGCATCGGTTCCTCGGCCATCCACACCAGCATGGCGTCGAACTGGTCGGTGACCGGCGGGACGTTGTCGGCATGCACCAGCAGGTCGCCACGGGAGATGTCGATCTCGTCTTCCATGGTCAGGGTCACGGCCTGGCCAGGGCCTGCGTTTTCCAGCTCGCCTTCGTAGGTGACGATGGACTTGACGCGGCTGCTCTTGCCCGACGGCAGCACGACGATTTCGTCGCCCTTGTGCACCACACCGCTGGCGATGGTGCCGGCGAAGCCACGGAAGTTCAGGTTCGGACGGTTGACGTACTGCACCGGGAAGCGCAGGTCGGTGAAGTTGCGGTCGGCCGACACTTCGACGGTTTCGAGGATTTCCATCAGCGTAGGGCCGGCGTACCACGGCGAACGCTCGCTATGGTTGACCACGTTGTCGCCCTTGAGCGCCGACATCGGCACGAAATGCAGGCTGCTCGGGGTCAGCTTGATGGCTTCGGCGAACTTCAGATAGTCGGCCTTGATCGACTCGAAGACATCCTGATCGAAGCCCTTGAGGTCCATCTTGTTGACCGCGACCACGATATGCTTGATGCCCAGCAACGAGGCAATGTAGCTGTGGCGGCGAGTCTGGGTCTGCACGCCGTAGCGGGCGTCGACCAGGATGATCGCCAGGTCGCAGGTGGACGCACCGGTAGCCATGTTGCGGGTGTACTGCTCATGGCCTGGGGTGTCGGCAATGATGAACTTGCGCTTGGCGGTGGAGAAGTAGCGGTAGGCGACATCGATGGTGATGCCCTGCTCGCGCTCGGCCTGCAGACCGTCGACCAGCAGTGCCAGGTCGACTTCCTCCCCGGTGGTGCCGACTTTCTTCGAATCACGGGTGATGGCCTCGAGGTGGTCCTCGTAGATCATCTTCGAGTCGTGCAGCAGGCGCCCGATCAGGGTGCTCTTGCCATCGTCGACGTTGCCGCAGGTCAGGAAGCGCAGCAGTTCCTTGCGCTCGTGCTGGGCCAGGTAGGCGAGGATGTCCTCGCTGATCAGATCAGATTGGTGCGACATGGAGTAACCCTGAAATTAGAAGTAGCCTTGGCGTTTCTTGTCTTCCATGGAACCGGCGCCATCGTGGTCGATGACACGGCCCTGGCGTTCGGACGTACGGGTCAGGAGCATTTCCTGGATGATGTCCGTCAGGGTCTCGGCTTCCGACTCGACAGCACCCGTCAATGGGTAGCAGCCGAGGGTACGGAAACGCACCTTCTTCTTGACGATGCGCGCTTTCTCTTCGTCGGTGAGATGTTCGAGGATGCGCTCGTCGTCGATCATGATCAGGGTGCCGTTCTTCTCGATCACTTCACGCTCGGCGGCAAAGTACAGCGGCACGATCGGGATGCCTTCGAGGTAGATGTACTGCCAGATGTCCAGTTCGGTCCAGTTCGACAGCGGGAAGACGCGGATCGACTCGCCCTTGTTGACCTTGCCGTTGTAAACGTTCCACAGTTCCGGGCGCTGGTTCTTCGGGTCCCAGCGGTGCTTGCTGTCACGGAACGAGTACACGCGCTCCTTGGCCCGCGATTTCTCTTCGTCGCGGCGCGCACCACCGAAGGCGGCATCGAAACCATGCTTGTCCAGCGCCTGCTTCAGGCCCTGGGTCTTCATGATGTCGGTGTGCTTGGAGCTGCCATGGGTGAACGGGTTGATGCCCTGCGCCACACCCTCGGGGTTGACGTGGGTGATCAGCTCCAGGCCCATTTCCTCGACCATCTTGTCGCGGAAGCTGTACATCTCCTGGAATTTCCACTGAGTGTCGACGTGCATCACCGGGAACGGCAACTTGCCCGGGAAGAAGGCCTTGCGCGCCAGGTGCAGCATCACGGCGGAATCCTTGCCGATCGAGTACAGCATCACCGGGTTGTCGAACTCGGCGGCCACCTCGCGGATGATGTGGATGCTCTCCGCCTCCAGCTGTTTCAAGTGCGTCAGTTTGTCGACCATGGCTACTCACGAAAAACGATCTTATGGACGGCCTGCGGGCCGTGTTCGAGCGAGCCACTTTATCACAGCGGCTGCTTCTATTTAGGAGGCTGGCTAGATCGAAAAAGTCTAACGATATGACTGGGGGTTTGGGCTGGAATTGGGGCCGCTCTGCGGCCCTTCGCGGGCACGCCCGCTCCCACAGGTGCAGCGGAGCCCTTGTGGGAGCGGGCGCGCCCGCGAAGAAGGCGACGCCGATGTCAGATCGGGTTCGGGCAATCGATGAACAGGTGCTCCACGGCAAAGCGCCGCGCCAGGTAATCCCCCAGCGCCTGCACCCCATACCGCTCGGTGGCGTGGTGCCCGGCGGCAATGAAGCTGACACCATTCTCGCGAGCACTATGGTAGGTCTGCTCCGACGCCTCGCCGGTCAGGTAAAGGTCTACCCCGGCCGCGATCGCGGTGTCGATGTAGCCCTGCCCGCCCCCCGTGCACCAGCCGACCCGGCGAATCATCAGCTCACCTTCGACCAGCAGAGGCTCACGCCCCAGCACCTCACGCACCCGTCGGGCAAAGTCGAGCGCGGTCATCGGCTCGGCCAGCGAGCCGACCAGGCCGACCACCTTGGGGTTCTCCGGGTCCAGCGGCCCTTCGACGGTGATGTCCAGCTGCCGCGCCAGTTGCACGTTGTTGCCCACGTCCGGGTGCACATCCAGCGGCAGGTGGAACGCCAGCAGGCTGATGTCGTTGTTCAACAGGGTCTTCAGCCGGCGCTGCCGGATGCCGGTGATGCAAGGGTTCTCACCCTTCCAGAAGTAGCCATGGTGCACCAGCACCAGGTCGGCCTCGGCCTCGACCGCCGCATCCAGCAGCGCCTGGCTGGCGGTAACGCCGCTGACGATTCGGCTGACCTGCGGCCGGCCTTCGACCTGCAGGCCATTGGGGCAATAATCCTGGATCTTCGCGCTGCCCAGGTAACGCTCGGCTTCCTCGACCAGGGTGTTCAGAGCGACGGCCATGAAAATCTCCTCGAAATCTGCGTTTTTCTCGGGCACAACGCCCATGCAACGCCCGTATAATGCCGGCCATTATGGGCCGTCGCCGGCACTGGGGGAACCGGTGTATGATCGCGCGCGCTCATGCCCCACCGCACGGTCACCGTCCCCGGCTCTTTCCAGGATTCATTCATGTTCAAGGCTTTGCGTTATTTTGGCTGGCCCCTGCTTACCGGCGTACTGATCGCCATGCTGATCATCCAGCGCTTCCCGGAGTGGGTCGGCCTCCCCAGCCAGGACGTCAACCTCCAGCAGGCGCCGCAGACCTCGCGGATCATGCAGGGCCCGGTATCCTACGCCGACGCCGTGACCCTGGCCGCCCCGGCGGTGGTCAACCTGTACACCACAAAGGTGGTGAACAAGAGCGCCCACCCGCTGTTCGAAGACCCGCAGTTCCGCCGTTTCTTCGGTGACAACCTGCCCAAGCAGCGCCGCTGGGAATCAAGCCTGGGCTCGGCGGTGATCATGAGCCCCGAGGGCTACCTGCTGACCAACAACCACGTCACCAGCGGCGCCGATCAGATCGTCGTAGCCCTGAAGGATGGCCGCGAAACCCTGGCCCGGGTCATCGGCAGCGACCCGGAGACCGACCTTGCGGTGCTGAAGATCGACCTGAAGAGCCTGCCGGCGATCACCATCGGCCGCTCCGACAACATTCACATCGGCGACGTGTCGTTGGCCATCGGCAACCCGTTCGGGGTCGGCCAGACCGTGACCATGGGCATCATCAGCGCCACTGGCCGCAACCAGCTGGGCCTGAACAACTACGAAGACTTCATTCAGACCGACGCCGCGATCAACCCGGGCAACTCTGGTGGTGCGCTGGTGGATGCCAACGGCAACCTGATCGGTATCAACACGGCGATCTTCTCCAAGTCCGGCGGTTCACAGGGCATCGGCTTCGCCATCCCGGTGAAACTGGCACTGGAGGTGATGAAGTCGATCATCGAGCACGGCCAGGTGATCCGTGGCTGGCTGGGCATCGAAGTGCAGCCGCTGAGCCAGGAACTGGCTGAATCGTTCGGCATGAAGGACCGCCCGGGCATCGTGGTGGCGGGTATCTTCCGCGAAGGGCCGGCGGCCAAGGCCGGGCTGCAGCTGGGTGACGTGATCCTGAGCATCAACGGCGAGCCGGCCGGCGATGGCCGCAAGTCGATGAACCAGGTGGCGCGGATCAAGCCCAACGAGAAGATCACCATCGAAGTGATGCGCAATGGGCAGCAGCTTAAGCTGATCGCCGAGGTGGGGCTGCGGCCGCCACCGGCGCCGGCAGTCGCCAAGGAAGAGAAGTAAGGCTTCGATCTGGTCTCCAGGGGCTGCTTCGCAGCACAAGGCTGCTCCTGCAAGAGGCGGCGAAATTCGCTTTTGTAGGAGCAGCCTTGTGCTGCAAATGGGCCGCAAAGCGGCCCCAATAGCATCAATGCAGGATCTGGCTCAGGAACAACTTGGTCCGGTCACTGCGCGGCCGGTCGAAGAAGTCATCCGGCGCCGCCTGCTCGACGATCTCGCCCTTGTCCATGAAGATCACCCGGTTCGCCACGGTCCGGGCAAAGCCCATCTCGTGGGTCACGCAGAGCATGGTCATGCCATCCTCGGCCAGGCCCACCATGGTATCGAGCACTTCCTTGACCATTTCCGGGTCCAGCGCCGAGGTCGGCTCGTCGAACAGCATGATTTTCGGCTTCATGCACAACGCGCGGGCAATCGCCACACGCTGCTGCTGGCCACCGGACAACTGCCCTGGGTACTTGTGCGCCTGCTCCGGAATACGCACCCGCTCCAGATAGTGCATGGCAATTTCCTCGGCCTTGCGCCGTGGCATCTTGCGCACCCACATCGGCGCCAGGGTGCAGTTTTCCAGGATGCTCAGGTGCGGGAACAGATTGAAGTGCTGGAACACCATGCCCACTTCGCGGCGAATGGCCTCGATCTGCTTGAGATCGTTGGTCAGCTCCACACCATCGACCACGATGCGCCCCTGCTGGTGCTCTTCCAGGCGGTTGAGGCAACGGATGGTGGTGGATTTGCCCGAGCCGGACGGCCCGCACAGCACGATGCGCTCGCCCTGGCGCACGTTCAGGTTGATGTCCTTGAGCACATGGAACTGGCCGTACCACTTGTTCACGCCCTGCATCTGGATGATGCCTTCGGGGCCGGCAGGCTGCTTGATCGCTTCACTCATTTCGAAACTCCTAACGCTTGTGGCCAGTGTCCAGCTTGCGCTCCAGATGCATGGAGTAGCGGGACATACCGAAACAGAAAATCCAGAACACCAGGGCGGCGAACACGTAGCCCTCGGTAGCCATGCCCAGCCAGGCCGGGTCGGCGGCGGCTTGCTTGACGCTGTTCAGCAGGTCGAACAGGCCGATGATGATCACCAGGCTGGTGTCCTTGAACAAGGCAATGAAGGTGTTGACGATGCCGGGGATCACCAGCTTGAGCGCCTGCGGCAGAATCACCAGGCCCATCGCCCGCCAGTAGCCCAGGCCCATGGCCGCGGCAGCTTCGTACTGGCCCTTGGGGATGGCCTGCAGGCCACCACGCACCACCTCGGCGATGTACGCCGACTGGAACAGGATCACGCCGATCATCGCCCGCAACAGCTTGTCGAAGCTCATGCCCTCAGGCAGGAACAACGGCAGCATCACCGATGACATGAACAGCACGGTGATCAGCGGCACGCCACGCCAGAACTCGATGAAGGTCACGCACACCACCTTCACCGCCGGCATCTTCGAGCGCCGCCCCAAGGCCAGCAGGATGCCCAGCGGCAATGCGCCGACAATGCCCACGGTGGCGATCACCAGGGTCAGCATCAGCCCGCCCCACTGGCTGGTCGGTACGTTTTCCAGGCCCAGCACGCCCCCGTGCAGGAGGGTGTAGGCCAGCAGCGGGTACAGCACCAGAAAGCCCAGGCCGTAGAAGGCCTTGCGTGGGAAACGCTTGATGAACAGCGGCGCGGCGCCAAGCACGGCAAGCCACACGGTGAGGTCCACGCGCCAGCGCAACTCGGCCGGGTAGTAGCCATACATGAACTGGCCGAAGCGCTGCTGCACGAACACCCAGCAGGCGCCCTCCTTGGTGCAGTCGGCGCGTGTGGTGCCGACCCAGTTGGCGTCAAGCAACGCCCACTGCAGCAGCGGTGGCACGATCAGCCATACCAGGTAGATGGCAAACAGGGTGAGCAGCGTGTTGAGCCAGCTGGAGAACAGATTGGCACGCATCCATGCGAGCACGCCGACGGTTTTCACCGGTGGCGGCATGTCAGGTTTGAAAACATGGGCATTCACGGGCGTATCCTCACCGCTCGATCAGCGCAATGCGCTTGTTGTACCAGTTCATCAGCAGCGAAATGCTGATGCTGATGGCGAGATAGACACTCATGGTGATGGCGATCACCTCGATAGCCTGGCCGGTCTGGTTGAGCACGGTACCGGCGAACAGCGAGACCATCTCCGGGTAGCCGATACCGGCTGCCAGCGATGAGTTCTTCGCCAGGTTCAGGTACTGGCTGGTCAGCGGCGGAATGATCACCCGCAGTGCCTGGGGGATGATCACCTTGCGCAGGGTCGGCCCCTCGCGCAGGCCAAGCGAGTGCGCGGCCTCGGTCTGGCCATGGCTGACCGAACGGATACCAGAGCGCACGATCTCGGCGATGAACGCAGCGGTATAGATGGTCAACGCCAGGGTCAGCGCCAGCAACTCGGGGATCAGTACCCAGCCACCGACGAAGTTGAATCCTTTCAATTGCGGCACTTCCCAGTGCACAGGGCTGCCGAACAGCAGTGCACAAACGCCCGGAATGGCGATGAACATTGCCAGCCCCACCCAGAACTTGTGGAACGGCACGCCGGTCTCGTCGAAGCGCTTGTTGGCAAAGCGCACCATCGCCACGATGGCCAGCAGCGCCAGGACCAGCGCCACGACGAACGGCCAGAAGCCTTCGGCCATGGATGCGCCGGGCATGTTCAGGCCACGGTTGCTGATGAAGAAGGTGTCGTCGATATTGATGCTGCCCCGCGGTCCCGGCAGGGTCAGGAACACTGCGAAGTACCAGAACAGGATCTGCAGCAACGGCGGGATGTTGCGGAAGGTTTCCACATACACGGTCGCCAGCTTGTTGATCATCCAGTTCGGCGACAACCGCGCCACACCGATGATGAAGCCGAGGATGGTCGCCAGTACCACGCCGATGAAGGTCACCAGCAAGGTATTGAGCAGGCCGATGACGAACACCCGCGCATAGCTGTCGGATTCCACGTAGGGGATCAGATGCTGGGCGATGCCGAAGCCGGCACTGCGGTCGAGGAAGTCGAAGCCCGAGGTGATGCCCCGGTGTTGCAGGTTGGTTTGCGTGTTGTGGAACAGATACCAGCCCAGACCGACCACGAAGACTATCGTGAGGATCTGGAACAGCCACGCGCGCACACGTGGATCGCTCAGGGATAAACCCTTTTGTGCGCCGATTCGATTTTGCATGAAGTGCCCCGGACAGTAGGGTTCCGAACAGCCTGCGGCGGCGGGATGCCGCCGCAGGGTGCAGCCATCAGCGCACAGGTGGCGCGTACTGGATGCCGCCGTTGTTCCACAGGGCGTTCATGCCACGGTCGATCTTCAGGTCGGTGCTTTGGCCCAGGTTCTTCTCGAACACTTCGCCGTAGTTACCGACTTGCTTGACGATCTGCACTACCCAGTCCTTGGGCAGCTTGAGGTCCTTGCCGTACTCACCGTCCGCACCCAGCAGGCGGGCGACGTCCGGGTTCTTGGTGCCTTTGGCCTCGGCCTCTACGTTCTTCGAGGTGATGCCCGCCTCTTCGGCGTTGAGCATGGCGAACAGGGTCCACTTGACGATGCTGAACCATTCCTCGTCGCCTTTGCGCACCACCGGGCCCAGCGGTTCCTTGGAAATGGTTTCCGGCAGTACCACGTAGTCGGCCGGCGCGGCCAGCTTGGAACGCTGGGCGAACAGCTGCGACTTGTCCGAGGTCAGCACGTCGCAACGACCGGACTCCAGCGACTTGGCGCTTTCGTCAGAGGTATCGAAAGTGATCGGGGTATATTTCAGGCCATTGGCGCGGAAGAAGTCCGACACGTTCAGCTCGGTGGTGGTACCGGCCTGGATGCAGATGGTCGCGCCATCGAGCTCCTTGGCGCTGGAAACACCCAGTTTCTTGTTGACCAGGAAGCCGACGCCGTCGTAGTAGGTAACACCGGCGAATACCAGGCCCATGCCCGCATCGCGCGAGCTGGTCCAGGTGGTGTTGCGAGACAGCACGTCGACTTCGCCCGACTGCAGGGCGGTGAAGCGTTCCTTGGCGTTGAGCTGGCTGAACTTGACCTTGGTGGCATCGCCGAACACGGCGGCAGCCACGGCGCGACAGACGTCAGCGTCGATACCAATGATCTTGCCCTGTGCATCAGGTACCGAGAACCCTGGAAGACCGTCGCTCACGCCACACTGGACGAAGCCCTTCTTCTTTACCGCATCGAGGGTGGCGCCGGCCTGGGCGTTGCTCACGGCGCCCAGCGCGGCAGCAGCGGCCAGGACTGCCAGGGTGGTTTTCAACATCTTCATTCACAACCTCCAAATCGCTCTTGTTGTATCGAGCCGGAATTGCACCGCACCCTTTTGAGGCGTATCCGACCCGTGTTGGCTTGTTATTGGGTCAATGGCGCAATGGACTGTTCTGTGACAGCCTTCGCGTGCAAAGGGTGTTACCGTCACGGCCTGCCCTTTGCATCGTTGGTGGAATTGCAAAGCGCGTACCAAAATTTCTGGCTGTAGCGTTTAAGCGCAAGTCAAGTAGGGAAAGTTGTATCGTTGCGACATTCTTTTTCCGACAATCATTTCCAGCGCCTTCTTTTCACGCACGCCATAACAAGACCCGCACACTTTCGGAGCAGTCATGACCAATCCGCTGATTCTCGAACCGCAGAAAACCGCAGACGCCTGTGTGATCTGGTTGCACGGCCTGGGTGCCGACCGTTACGACTTCCTACCAGTGGCCGAATTCATGCAGGAACGCCTGCTCAGCACCCGTTTCGTCATGCCCCAGGCTCCAACCCGCCCGGTAACCATCAACGGCGGCTACGCCATGCCCAGCTGGTACGACATCAAGGCCATGACCCCGGCCCGCGCCATTGACGAGGCGCAGCTGGAAGAATCGGCCGAGCAGCTCATTGCCCTGATCAAGGCCGAGCAGGCCAAAGGCATCAGCCTGTCGCGGATCTTCCTGGCCGGTTTCTCCCAGGGCGGCGCGGTGGTGCTGCACACTGCCTATATAAAGTGGCAAGAAGCACTGGGTGGGGTGATCGCCCTGTCCACCTACGCCCCTACCTTCAACGACCAGCATCAGTTGAGCGCCTGCCAGCAACGCACCCCGGCCCTGTGCCTGCACGGCGTGCACGACCCGGTGGTGATCCCCGCGATGGGCCGCACCGCCTTCGAGTACCTGAATACCTGGGGCGTAGCCGCCCGCTGGCACGAATACCCGATGGAACATGAAGTGGTGGTGGAAGAGTTGAGCGACATCCACGACTGGCTGAGCAAGCAATTGCAATAAGCCAGGGCCGCATGTAGTTGTAAGGCTATTCCACTACGCCGCGCCTGAATCTTGCATTACACTGCCCGGCGTACATTCCTTAACCAGTTGACGAGACGATCGTGCTCAAGGCACTCAAGAAAATCTTCGGCAAGGGAGACGCCGCGCCACAGGCCGTCGCTCCTGCTGCCAGCGTGACGCCGCCTGCGCCCGCCCCCGCCAGCGAGGCCCAGCCTGCGGCAAAACCGGCCGCCTCACGCGCCACCCACGCCCCCCTGGCCGAGCAGCCTGCCACCATTACGCCAGCCGCCGACAAGCCGGCCAAGGACAAACCGCGTCGCGAGCGCAAGCCCAAGCCACAGGCCAGCCTGTGGAAACCGGAGGACTTCGTGGTCGAGCCGCAGGAAGGCAAGACCCGCTTCCACGACTTCAAGCTATCCAACGAGCTGATGCACGCCATCCACGACCTGGGCTTTCCGTACTGCACGCCGATCCAGGCACAGGTGCTGGGTTATACCCTGCGTGGCCAGGACGCCATCGGCCGCGCCCAGACCGGTACCGGCAAGACTGCAGCGTTCCTGATCTCGATCATTTCCCAGCTGCAGCAGACGCCGCCGCCGAAGGAACGCTACATGGGCGAGCCACGCGCGCTGATCATCGCGCCCACCCGCGAGCTGGTGGTGCAGATCGCCAAGGATGCCATCGCCCTGACCAAGTACACCGGCCTGAACGTGATGAGCTTCGTCGGCGGCATGGACTTCGACAAGCAGCTCAAGGCCCTGGAAGCGCGCCATTGCGACATCCTGGTGGCCACTCCGGGCCGCCTGCTGGACTTCAACCAGCGCGGTGAGGTGCACCTGGACATGGTCGAGGTGATGGTGCTGGACGAAGCCGACCGCATGCTCGACATGGGTTTCATCCCCCAGGTGCGTCAGATCATTCGCCAGACGCCGCCGAAAAGCGAGCGCCAGACCCTGCTGTTCTCCGCCACCTTCACCGACGATGTGATGAACCTGGCCAAGCAGTGGACCACGAACCCGGCCATCGTCGAGATCGAGCCGGAGAACGTTGCCAGCGAAACGGTGGAGCAGCACGTCTATGCGGTGGCCGGCAGCGACAAGTACAAGCTGCTGTTCAACCTGGTGACCCAGAACAAGTGGGAACGGGTGATGGTATTCGCCAACCGCAAGGACGAAGTGCGGCGCATCGAGGAAAAACTCGTGCGCGACGGCATCAATGCCGCGCAGCTGTCGGGCGACGTGCCGCAGCACAAGCGTATCCGCACCCTGGAGAACTTCCGCGAAGGGCGCATCACTGTGCTGGTGGCCACCGACGTGGCGGGGCGTGGCATCCACATCGATGGCATCAGCCACGTGATCAACTTCACCCTGCCGGAAGACCCGGACGACTACGTGCACCGCATTGGCCGGACTGGCCGTGCAGGCACCAGTGGTGTGTCGATCAGCTTTGCCGGTGAGGATGACTCGTACCAGCTGCCGGCGATCGAAGAGCTGCTGGGGCGCAAGATCAAGTGTGAAATGCCGCCGGATGAGCTGCTGAAGCCGGTGCCGCGCAAGCATCACTGATGCTGGGGCTGCTTTGCAGCCCAATCGCCGGCAAGCCAGCTCCCACAGGTACTGCACAGCTTTCGAAACCTGTGCAGTACCTGTGTGGGCGGGTTCTCCCGCGAACCGGGGCTCCTCCCCGGCCATCAAACAAGGATCTACCAGCGCTCGGCGGCATCCTGGTCACTCTGCTTCCCTTCTACCCACCGCGCCCCTTCCTGGGTATTTTCCTTCTTCCAGAACGGCGCCCGGGTCTTGAGGTAGTCCATGATGAAGTTGCAGGCATCGAACGCCGCCTGCCGATGGGCACTGGCCACACCTACGAACACGATCGGCTCACCCGGCTCCAGTGCACCGATGCGGTGCAGCACCTCCACCTTGAGCAACGGCCAGCGCTGCTCGGCCTCGACCACGATCTTGGCCAAGGCCTTTTCGGTCATGCCCGGATAGTGCTCGAGGAACATCCCCGCCACTTCGCGGCCATCGTTGAAATCCCGCACGTAGCCGACAAAACCGACCACCGCGCCCACGCCGACATTCGCCGCGTGCATGGCGTTGGTCTCGGCCCCCGGATCGAACGCGCCCTCCT
This sequence comes from Pseudomonas sp. B10(2017), assembly GCF_002113295.1. Classification (NCBI taxonomy): domain Bacteria; kingdom Pseudomonadati; phylum Pseudomonadota; class Gammaproteobacteria; order Pseudomonadales; family Pseudomonadaceae; genus Pseudomonas; species Pseudomonas sp. B10(2017). The sequence continues at coordinate 91,257 of NZ_NEJU01000010.1, read as the reverse complement.
GTACTCGCACAGCCATGTTCAGCCTCCGGTCACCGGCGGGAAGAATGCCACTTCATCGCCCTCTTCCAGCGGTTCATTGAGCTTGCACAGTTCTTCGTTGCGCGCACACATCAGGTTCTGCTCGGCCAGCACTTCGTACTGCCCGCCCTTGGCCACCAAGGCCTGGCGCACATCGTCGAGCACCTTGAACGCACCCTCCACCCGCTCGGCATCCACGCCCAGCAGTTCGCGGTAACGGGCGAAGTACATCACCTTGACCTTCATCACGCCTCCACCTTGTAGTGGCCGCTCTTGCCACCGAGTTTTTCCAGCAGGCGCACCTGTTCGATGACCATGCCTTTATCCACAGCCTTGCACATGTCATAGATCGTCAGCGCAGCCACGCTGGCGGCGGTCAGCGCTTCCATCTCCACGCCGGTCTGCCCGGCCAGCTTGCATCGGGCGACGATACGCACGGCGTCCTGCCCTTCGGCGCTGAGCTCGACCTTGACGCTGGTCAGCATCAGCGGGTGGCACAGCGGGATCAGGTCGCTGGTCTTCTTCGCCGCCTGGATCCCGGCAATGCGCGCCACGGCGAACACGTCGCCCTTGGGGTGTTCACCGTCGACGATCATCTGCAAGGTCTGCGGCAACATGCGCACCCGCGCCTCGGCGGTGGCCTCGCGCTCGGTCACGGCCTTTTCAGTGACGTCGACCATGTTGGCCCGCCCCTGGGAATCAAGATGTGTCAGCACTGCTCTGCTCCTGTGAAGGGAATTCGCAGTGTAAACCTGTGAGTCAGGTTTGAGCAGAGGGTGCGTCAACCGGGCCGGCCTCTTCGCGGGCACGCCCGCGAAGAGGCCGGGCGGAGAACCGCCCGGCACCGAGGGTTACAGATGCGACTCGGCGTACTCGGCCAGCACCGAGCGTGGCACGCCCTGCAGGGTGATATGCACGCCATGGGGGAAGTCCTTGAAGCGCTCGGTCAGGTAGGTCAGGCCCGAGCTGGTCGCGGACAGGTAGGGGGTGTCGATCTGCGCCAGGTTGCCCAGGCAGACAACCTTGGAACCGGAACCCGCACGGGTGATGATGGTTTTCATCTGGTGCGGCGTCAGGTTCTGACACTCGTCGATCAGGATCAGGCTCTGCTGGAAGCTACGGCCACGGATGTAGTTCAGCGACTTGAACTGCAACGGCACGCGCTCAAGGATGTACTCGACGCTGCCATGGGTGCTTTCGTCATCCATGTGCAAGGCTTCGAGGTTGTCGGTGATGGCACCCAGCCAGGGTTCCATCTTCTCGGCCTCGGTGCCCGGCAGGAAGCCGATCTCCTGATCCAGCCCCTGCACGCTGCGGGTGGCGATGATGCGTCGGTAGCGCTTGCTGACCATGGTCTGTTCTATCGCCGCAGCCAGGGCCAGGATAGTCTTGCCGGAACCGGCTGCGCCGGTCAGGTTGACCAGGTGGATATCCGGGTCGAGCAGGGCGAACAGCGCCAGGCTCTGGTGGATGTCACGCGGCTTCAGACCCCACGCTTCCTGGTGCAGCAGCGGCTCCTGGTGCAGGTCGAGCAATAGCAGCTCATCGTTGCGGATACCCTTGATCCAGCCGACGAAGCCCTGTTCATCGATGATGAACTCATTGACGTGAACCGCCGGCAGGTTGTCGATCAATTGCACGCGGTGCCAGGTGCGGCCACGCTCCTGACGGGTATCGACCTTGCTCACCCGGTCCCAGAACGAGCCGGTGACCGAATGGTAGCCCTTGGACAGCAAGGACACGTCATCGACCAACTGATCGGTGCTGTAGTCCTCGGCCGCGATGCCACAGGCACGCGCCTTCAGGCGCATGTTGATGTCTTTGGTGACCAGCACAACGTCCAGGTCGGTGCGCCGGGCGCGTACTTCGAGCAACTGGTTGATGATGATGTTGTCGTTGAGGTTTTCCGGCAGCAGCTTGTTCGGCTCGTTGCGCGGAGTCATCAGGATGGACAGGAAGCCCTTGGGCCCACTCTTGCCACGCTGAATCGGCACGCCCTGCTCGACATCGCTGGGCGAGGAGTCACCAAGGGTCTGGTCGATAAGGCGAATGGCCTGGCGGCATTCGGCGGCGATGCTCTGTTTGCCGGTCTTGAGCTTGTCGAGTTCCTCCAGCACCGTCATCGGGATGGCGACATGGTGCTCCTCGAAGTTCAGTAACGCGTTGGGGTCGTGAATCAGGACGTTGGTATCGAGCACATACAGGATAGGCTTGCTGGAGGAAGGGTTGCGTCCTTGGTCATCCATACTCGGTCACCTTATGTCGAAGCCACACGGCGTGGTCTGTTACGCCGCAGAGTGACTGCCGCTGTCCCCGTATCCGCGTTGTTACGGGCGGGAAGCGAACCTGGCTAGGTGGGCCTGGATGACGCCACCTGTGCTGCAGGAATCGGCTGTCTGGTTTCTTCATACCGCAAAAATGATGACTAGAAAAAGTCTTTTTACGTGCAGGTGAAGTTTATTTTTCCAAATGACGAACAGGGGTTGGCGAGGGGGCGTGTGAGGACTACAGTCAAAAATCAGGCTGGCCTTGCAGGGGCCATCGCCAGCTGGCCATGCACGGTACCTGTGGGAGCTGGCTTGCCGGCGATGGGCTGCGTAGCAGCCCCCTATCACCCCTGGTTGGCATATCCTTGGCAATCTTCCCAACCAATCCCGCTCTGCGCCGTATTGCGCAACAACCACTCTACCGCCGGCTGTGCCTTGGGCAGGCTGTCATGGAACTGGATCACTCCCTTGCGCCACAGCAGCATCAAGGTCAGCACCCGCTGGGCAGAGGCCTCGGCGCTCAGTGCGCCGTCATCCTGTGCATCGATGTCCCACAACGACACCTGCAACTGCTGGCTGGCCATGAACGCCTCGCCATCGGCCCGACGCTGCCCATAAGGCGGCCGGAACAATGGCACATACTGCTCCGGCAGGTCGGCTTGCACCCGCGCCTGGCTGCGTCGCAGCGAGTCCTGCCAGCCTGTCCACTGCGCGTGGGAGCGGTACTCCCAACCCTGGACCCCCACGCACTGCCCGGCATAGAGCTTGCGCAAGGTATCTGCCGCGCCGGCATCGCGGCGCTGCTGCAGGCGGTTGCCGAGCACGAAGAACGTGCCTTCAAGCTTTTGCCGACGCAGGTAATCCGCCAGCAGGTCGGTGCTGCCGCCATCCGGCCCTGGCCCGCCGACGAAGGTCAGCAGGAACATTCGGTCGTTCAGTTCATCCCCATTGCGCTCACGCGAGGATAGCCGCTCGACCTCGCTGCTGGTCTGCGGCAGCAACGCCGCCTTGCGCAATTGTTCGTCCAGGTAACGCACATGGAACTGGTGGCTAGGCTCGATCCAACCAGTGTAGAAAGTGCCGACATCGGCAGCGAACGTCGCCGCTTGCGTGCGCAACTCCGCCATCGACGTCACCGGATAGCAGAACGACGCATCCTGCTCGCAACTGCGCTGCGCCTGTTGATAGCCTTCCCACAACCGCTGCCACATGCGCGCCCGCGCCTGGCGCACCTTCTGCAGGTTGACTTGCCGTAGCCCCAGGCGTGCCGCCAGCGCCGCGTCGTCCAGCAGTTCGCTTTCGTGAAGTACCTGGGCGAAGGAGAGGATCTCGGCCCGCGAGGCCACATCGAACAACGCCGGGCTGTCCAGCTGTTCGGGCCACAGGCCGCGGTCCAGGCTCACCTGGGGTGATGACGGGGCGGCCTGCACGGCCAGGCTCAGCAGAGCGGCCAGCAAGGCAGAGGCAATACGCACGGTTGAAGGCTCCGCAACGGCGAAACGCGCACTATAGCCTCTGCACCGGCCATGGTCTGTGACTATCGTCGCCATAGTTTGGACTTGCACCGTACAGCCCGTAGAATTCCCGGCCAACGATGCCAGGAGCCGACCCGATGCTGACGGTGATTTCACCCGCCAAGACCCTCGACTACGACACCCCGCCGGTGACCGAGCGTTTCACCCTGCCCCAGTACCTGGACGACTCCCAGGAACTGATCCAGCAGCTGCGCGACCTGTCGCCAGCGCAGATCAGCGAACTGATGCACCTGTCCGACAAGCTCGCCGGCCTGAATGCAGCGCGCTTCGGCAGCTGGACCCCGGACTTCACCCCGGCCAATGCCAAGCAGGCGCTGCTGGCGTTCAAGGGCGACGTGTACACCGGCCTTGATGCCGAGAGCCTGGGCGATGACGATTTCAACTATGCCCAGCAGCACTTGCGCATGCTTTCGGGCCTGTATGGCCTGCTGCGCCCGCTCGACCTGATGCAACCCTACCGCCTTGAAATGGGCACCAAGCTGGCCAACGCCCGCGGCAAGGACCTGTACGCCTTCTGGGGCACACGCATCAGCGAATGGCTGAACCAGGCCCTGGCCGAACAGGGCGATGACGTGCTGCTGAACCTGGCCAGCAACGAGTATTTCAGCGCGGTGAAACGCAGCGCGCTGAAGGCCCGGGTGATAAACGTCGACTTCAAGGACCTGAAGAACGGCCAGTACAAGATCATCAGCTTCTACGCCAAGAGGGCGCGAGGGATGATGAGCCGCTTCGTCATCCAGCAGCGCATCAGCGACCCGGAGCAACTCAAGCAATTCGATGTGCAGGGGTACTACTACAGTGCCGAGCAGTCGAAGCCGGACCACCTGGTGTTCCTGCGGGATCATCCTTCCGAGTGATCCTGTCACGCCCTCTTCCCGGCTAAAGCCGCTCCCACAGGTACTTCACTGAACGCAAGACCAGTGCACTACCTGTGGGAGCGGCTTTAGCCGCAAAGAGGCCAGCAGCCATTTACGCATCTCTCCTGCCCCGCAACAGGGCGCTCTTCACATCGCCATCACGCCACAAATCCGACGCCAAAAAATCGACACTCTGCCACTTATAGCCAAACGCCATAAGACCGTTCGTAGCTTTTTTGACGAATTTTTCAAAATATTTTTCGATGCTGGCATAAAAATATCTCGCAACAGTTTCGCCCTTTATATATCGGGGCAAAACACCCGTGTGCTATCAGATTGAAATTGTCCGCCACTGAAAAAATATTTAGAAATCTTTCATCCACACCGAACCCACCCCGGAACTTCTGCTACGACGAATCGCTCATAGTGCCGTAACGATTTTCCTGCCCCCGGGCTGTGAGAGATGACTTACAGATGACAACGGCAGGTATCCACTACCAGCCCAACAACTTCGACAGGTATGACGGGCACCCCCCGAAGAGCCTGTCCATGCAGGAGAGACGCGTCCCTTTCAATTCGTCCTAGTGGTTGATTTCAAAGGATTTTTCCACTTGAAAAAACAAGCACAGCAAAGCGCCATGTAGCGCCTTGCAATAAAGACGGCTGCATTTCAGGGCACGTTTTTTAATTAATGGCTTTTTACTGCCACATTTGAGTGCATAACTTTTTGCGCTCCGGATTTATTTTGCCTGCGCTCGGCGAAGTGTGCATTTCGCCATGGATCCGTGCGCCCGAAAACTGTTGTTAATCAACCCAGTCCGGCTCTCTCCGGAGGTGCCGACGTGATAAACACATGAGGTGATAGCGATGCGTATCAGCATCTTTGGTTTGGGTTATGTGGGTGCGGTCTGTGCAGGTTGCCTGACGGCGCGAGGCCATGAAGTGATCGGTGTGGATGTGTCCAGCACCAAGATCGACCTGATCAATCAGGGCAAGTCGCCCATCGTCGAACCTGGCCTGGAAGCACTGCTGCAACAGGGCATCGCCAACGGCCGCCTGCGCGGTACTACCGATTTCGCCGAAGCCATCCGTGCCAGCGACGTATCGATGATCTGCGTGGGTACCCCAAGCAAGAAGAACGGCGACCTGGGCCTCGAGTACATCGAGTCGGTGTGCCGCGAAATCGGCTACGTGCTGCGTGACAGCGAGCGCCGCCACACCATCGTGGTACGCAGCACCGTGCTGCCGGGCACCGTGAAGAACGTGGTGATCCCGATCCTCGAAGACTGCTCGGGCAAGAAAGCCGGCGTCGACTTCGGCGTCGCGGTCAACCCGGAATTCCTGCGTGAAAGCACCGCGATCAAGGACTACGACCAGCCACCGATGACCGTCATCGGCGAACTGGACAGCGCCAGCGGCGACATCCTGCAGGCCCTGTACGAAGAGCTCGACGCACCGATCATCCGCAAGCCGATCGAAGTGGCCGAGATGATCAAGTACACCTGCAACGTGTGGCACGCCACCAAGGTCACCTTCGCCAACGAGATCGGCAACATCGCCAAGGCCGTAGGCGTGGATGGCCGTGACGTGATGGACGTGGTCTGCCAGGACAAAGTACTGAACCTGTCCCAGTACTACATGCGCCCTGGCTTCGCCTTCGGCGGCTCGTGCCTGCCCAAGGACGTGCGCGCCCTCACCTATCGCGCCGCCAGCCTCGATGTACGCGCACCGCTGCTCGACTCGCTGATGCGCAGCAACGAATCGCAGGTGCAGAACGCCTTCGAACTGATCGAAGCCCACGACAAGCGCAAGGTCGCCCTGCTCGGCCTGAGCTTCAAGGCCGGCACCGACGACCTGCGTGAAAGCCCGCTGGTGGAACTGGCCGAACGCCTGATCGGCAAGGGCTACCAGCTGGACATCTACGACGAGAACGTCCAGTACGCCCGCGTCCACGGCGCCAACAAGGACTACATCGAGTCGAAGATCCCGCACGTGTCGTCGCTGCTCAACGCCGACTTCCAGAAGGTGATCGACAACGCCGACATCATCGTCCTGGGCAACCGTGACGAGCAGTTCCGTGCGTTGGCCCAGCAAGCGCCGGCCGGCAAGCACGTGATCGACCTGGTCGGCTTCATGAGCAAACCGACCTGCGCCACCAGCCGTACCGAAGGCATCTGCTGGTAAGTGCTGGCCGGGCAGCGGGGGCCTCCCCACCCCCGCTGCCCACCTTTTCCCGAATTCTCGACGGATGCTGAACATGCAAAGGATCCAGACAGTGCTGTTGCAGTGCGCCGGTTGGCTGCTCTACATGAGTCTGCTCATGCTGATCGCCCTGGCCCTGCCAGCCGATATCTTCGACTCGCAGTCGAAGCACTTCATCTTCCTGGTCGGCGCAGTCGGCATCTGGCGCTATTCCATGGGCGCCACCCATTTCATCCGCGGCATGATCTTCCTCTACGGCGTGTACCCGTACCTGCGCCGCAAGGTGCAGAAAATGGGCAAGGACGCCGACCCGTCCCACGTTTACCTGATGGTGACCAGCTTCCGCATCGAAGCGCTGACCACCGCCCAGGTGTACAGCTCGGTGATTCGCGAGGCGATCAACTGTGGCTTCCCCACCACCGTGGTCTGCTCGCTGGTGGAGATGTCGGACGAACTGCTGGTGAAAAGCCTGTGGGCCAAATACAACCCGCCCGCCCACGTGAAGCTGGACATCGTGCGCATCGCCGGTACCGGCAAGCGTGACGGCCTGGCCTACGGTTTCCGTGCCATCTCGCGCATGCTGCCGGACGAGAACGCCGTGGTGGCGGTCATCGACGGCGACACCGTGCTGGGCGATGGCGTGGTACGCAAGACCGTGCCGTGGTTCAAGCTGTTCCCCAACGTCGGCGGCCTGACCACCAACGAGTTCTGCGAAGTGCGTGGCGGCTACATCATGAGCGAGTGGCACAAGCTGCGCTTCGCCCAGCGCCACATCAACATGTGCTCGATGGCCCTGTCCAAGCGCGTGCTGACCATGACCGGGCGCATGTCGATGTTCCGCGCCAGCGTGGTGACCAACCCCGAGTTCATCGCCGACGTCGAAAGCGACTCGCTGATGCACTGGCGCCTGGGCCGCTTCAAGTTCCTCACCGGTGACGACAAGTCCAGCTGGTTCAGCCTGATGCGCCTGGGCTACGACACCTTCTACGTGCCGGACGCCGCCATCAACACGGTCGAGCACCCGCCGGAGAAGAGCTTCTTCAAGGCCAGCCGCAAACTGATGTACCGCTGGTACGGCAACAACCTGCGGCAGAACTCCCGCGCGCTGGGCCTCGGCCTGCGCCGCCTGGGCCTGTTCACCAGCATCGTGCTGTTCGACCAGCGCGTGTCGATGTGGACCAGCCTGCTGGGCCTGACCGTGGCGGTAATCGCCAGCCTCAAGTTCGGCATGGGCTTCCTGCTGGTGTACCTGCTGTGGATCGGCATCACCCGTCTGATCCTCACCATCATGCTGCTGTGCTCCGGCCATAACGTGGGCCCGGCCTACCCGCTGATTCTCTATTACAACCAGATCATCGGCGCGCTGATGAAGATCTACGTGTTCTTCCGCCTCGACAAGCAGTCCTGGACGCGTCAGCCCACTGCCCTCAAGCGTGACCTCGCCAGCTTTCAACAATGGTTCAACACCTGGTCCTCGCGGACCATGACCTTCTCGGCTGCCAGCATCTTCGTCGCTGTGCTGTTCATGGTCGTGTGAGCCCAACCCGGATCGGAACTAACAGGAACAAACCACATGAATACCGCCGTGAACGTCAACGTCGTGCATGAGTCCGAAGCCCAGCGCCAGCACGCCCGGGTACGCATCCCCGCCAAGCTGCGCTTCCTCGACCCTCAGCGCCAAGCCCACGATGTGAAGGTCGACGATCTTTCCGCCGGAGGCCTGAGTTTCCACACCAAGCAACCACTGTCGGTTGGCGACGTGCTCCGCGGGCGGCTGCAGTTCACGGTCGACAACCTCGGCCTGTCGATGGACATCGAGTTCCAGGTGCGCTCCTACAACCCGGACAGCGGCCGTACCGGCGCGCAGTTCCAGAACCTCGAGCCACGCGACATCGCCACGCTGCGCCACATCATCACCTCGCACCTCTCGGGTGAACTGATCACTGCCGGCGATGTGCTCAGCACCTTGCAGCGCGACAACTTCACCAAGGCACGCAAGCAGAAGGATGGCGGCAGTGGCCTGAGCGCCTTCGGCCGCCTCAAGGCAGTCACCGTCACCCTCGGTGTATTCGTAGTCGGTGTCGCCGCCTTCGGCTTCATCGCCAAGTCGCTGTACGGCATGTACTTCGTAAGCCATGCCGAAGCCGGCGTGGTCGCGGTACCCACCACCAACGTCACCATGCCGCGCGACGGCACCGTGAACAGCCTGGTCGAAAGCGGTGGCCAGATCGCCAAGGGCGCACCACTGGCCAGCTTCACCACCAGCATGCTGGACATGCTCAAGGGCAACCTGGAAGACGCACAGCTGGAGCCGGCGAAGATCGAGGAACTGTTCGGCAAGCAGCTGTCCGGCACCCTCACCAGCCCGTGTGATTGCGTGGTTGCCCGCCAGCTGGTCGACAACGGCCAGTACGCCGCCAAGGGCCAGCCGATCTTCCAGCTGATCCCGCGTACCACCAACCCGATGATCGAGGCGCGCTTCACCTACCGCCAGTTCGACGAGGTCAAGCCAGGCACCCGGGTCAACTTCCAGGTAGCCGGCGAAGACGAAGTACGCACCGGCCAGATCGTCAGCAGCGCCAGCCTCAACAGCGAAGACCTGGCCGCCGACATCCGTGTGCAGATCAAACCTGACAGCGCCCTGCCCGCCGAACTCGCCGGTCGCCCGGCTTCGGTCAACAGCGACCGTGGCCCATCGCTGAACTGGCTGATCGACAAAGCCATGGCCCGTGGGCTGTAAGAGGATCACAACATGATTCCCCACAAGAAAAGCGCCAGCCTGGGCCTGTGTGCCCTGGCTGCTGCCATCACCCTGGCCGGCTGTGCGGGCCTGCCCGACCAGCGCCTGGCCAACGAAGCCATGAAGCGCGGTGACACTGCACTGGCCGAGCGCAACTACAAGGCGCTGGCCGACCTGGGCTACAGCGAAGCGCAAGTGGGCCTGGCCGACATCAAGGTTGCCACCCGCGATCCGGCGAAAATCAAGGAAGCCGAGGCTACCTACCGCGCCGCGGCCGCCATTTCGCCGCGTGCCCAGGCGCGCCTTGGCCGCCTGCTGGTGGCCAAGCCCGACAGCACCCAGGCCGAGCGCGAAGAAGCCGAAACACTGCTCAAGCAAGCCGCCAAGCAGGGCGAAAGCAACACCCTGATCCCGCTGGCGATGCTCTACCTGACCTACCCGCAGAGCTTCCCCAAGGTCAACGCGCAGCAGCAGATCGACCAATGGCGCGCCGCCGGCAACCCGGAAGCGGGCCTGGCCCAGGTGCTGCTGTACCGCACCCAGGGCACCTACGACCAGCATCTGGGCGAAGTGGAAAAAATCTGCAAGGCCGCGCTGAACAGCACCGACATCTGCTACGTCGAACTGGCCACCGTGTACCAGAAGCGTGGCCAGGCCGACCAGCAGGCTGCCCTGCTCGGCCAGCTCAAGGCTGCCTACGCCCGTGGCGCAGTACCGGCCACCCGGGTAGACAGCGTTGCCCGGGTCCTGGCTGACCGCAGCCTCGGCCAGACCGACGAGAAAACCGCCAAGGACCTGCTCGAACAGGTGGCCCCGGCCAACCCGGCGTCCTGGGTCAGCCTGGCGCAACTGGTGTACGACTTCCCAGAGCTGGGCGATACCGACCAGCTGATGGCCTACATCGACAAGGGCCGCGAAGCCGAACAGCCACGCGCCGAACTGTTGCTGGGCCGCCTGTACTACGAAGGCAAGACCGTGCCTGCGGACGCGGCCAAAGCCGAACAACACCTGCAGGCTGCCGCCGACGCAGGCGAAGTCAGCGCCCATTACTACCTGGGCCAGCTGTACCGCCGCGGCTACCTGGGCAACGTCGAGCCACAAAAGGCCGTCGACAACCTGCTGGCCGCCGCCCGTGGTGGGCAGAACAGTGCCGACTATGCCCTGGCCCAGCTGTTCAGCGAAGGCCATGGCATTCGCCCGCAACCGGGCAACGCCTGGGTATTCGCCCAGCTGGCCCAGGCCAACCCGTCGCCGCAGTCCGCTGAACTGCTGCAGCAGCTCGACCAGCAACTTACGCCTGACCAGCGCAGCCAGGCCCAGCAACTGCTGGCACAAGAGAAGCAGGCACGCGGCAGCATGGCGCAAGGCGCCAACAGCACCCTGGCCATCGAAGCCCTGCAAGACGATGAAAAAGAAGTAACCGGTGAGGACTCGCTATGACGCTCAATCCCTTCGTGAAAGCCGGCATCGGCCTGAGCTTCGCCCTGCTGTGGTCCTGCCCGACCCTGGCGGAAATGACCGCTGAAAAGAACTTCGGCCTGGATGTGAAGATCACCGGCCAGTCGGAAGACGACCGTGATCTGGGCACCCGCTCCGGCGGCGACGTCAACGGCCTGGGTCTCGACTTGCGCCCTTGGGTATATGGCGAGCGTGGCAACTGGAGCGCCTATGCCATGGGCCAAGCCGTCACCGCGACCGACACCATCGAAACCGACACTCTGCGCCAGAACGACGACGGCACCACGACCGACACCGCCGCCGACGGCCGTGAGCAGGACAAGAGCTACCTGGCCATGCGCGAATTCTGGGTCGGCTACAGCGGCCTCACCGCCTATCCCGGCGAGCAGCTGCGTTTCGGCCGCCAGCGCCTGCGCAGCGACGATGGCATGTGGCGCGACACCAACATCGAGGCGCTGAACTGGACCTTCGACACCACCCTGCTCAAGGCCGACCTGGGCGTTGCCCAACGCTTCAGCGAATACCGCACCGACCTCACCGAGCTGGCCCCCGAAGACAAGGACCGTACGCACGTCTACGGCAATGTCGCCACGCAGTGGACCCCTGGCCACTGGGTTGGTGTACGCGCCCACCACACCCACGACGGCGGCAGCCTGAAGAACCCGGGCGAAACCGTCGATGCGCTGGACAAGACCCGCACCGGCGACCTCACCTGGCTGGGCCTGGAAGCCAACAGCGACGCCTACAACTGGCGCAACGACCACACCGTCAACTACTGGGGCAGCGTCACCTGGCTGACCGGTGACCGCGACACCCTCAGCAGCCAGGTGGTCGGCGACGACACCGTGGCCACCGGCAAGCAGAGTGGTGATGTCAACGCCTGGGCCACCGACCTCGGCATCCGCCTGCGCCTCGACCCGCAATGGCAGGTCGGTGCGGCCTACGCCCGTGGCAGTGGCGGTGGTGGCGACGACGGTTCGAGCAACTACGAGCAGACCGGCCTGGAGAGCAACCGCTCCAACTACACCGGTACCCGTTCGCGCGTGCACCGCTTCGGTGAAGCCTTCCGCGGCGAGCTGGGCAACCTGCAGGCGGCCACCCTGTTCGCCTCCTGGCAGCTGCGCGACGACTACGACGCCAGCTTCATCTACCACAAGTTCTGGCGTGTCGATGGCAACCAGAACATCGGTTCCAGCGGCATCAACGCGGTGGTCAACGACAACGGCGTGAACCGCCCGCTGGTCGATGGAGAAAAAGACCTTGGCCAGGAAATGGACGTGGTCGTGACCAAGTACTTCAAGCAAGGCCTGCTGCCGGCTTCGATGAGCCAGGCCATCGACGAGCCATCTGCCCTGGTGCGCCTGCGTGCTGGCGTGTTCAAGCCGGGCGATGCCTATGGCAAGGAAGCGGACTCGTACATGCACCGCGCCTTCGTCGACGTGATCTGGCGCTTCTGAGGCCGGTAGAGGACTTACCGTTATGAACCTTCACCCGCACTTACGTCACAGCCTGTTGGCCAGCGCCTTGCTGCTGGCCAGCGGCCTGGTGGCTGCCGCAGAGCCCCAGGTGATCGCCAAGGAACTGCAGCAGGCCAAGACCTACACGGTCTCCAGCGCGCCGATCGAGCCGCTGCACATGGACCCGCCGAAGCTGCCTGACCTGACCGGCTACACCTTTGATGCGGTGCAGAAGAAAATCGACCGCCGCCACAAGGGCAAGGTCAGCCTGCGCCGCATGTTCCAGGAGGATACCCTCAAGGAATTCGTCGGCGGCGACAACAAGGCGGCCGAGTGGGTCCAGCGCCAGCATGGCATTCCACAGGCGATCTTCATCGATGACGGCCATGTCGACCTGGTCGAGCTGAGCAAGAAGGTACCCAAGCAGTACCTCAGCGAAGTCGAGCCGGGTGTGTACCTGGCGCGCCTGCCGATCGTGGTCGGGCAGAAGGGCATCCTCGAGATCGACGGCAAGGTCAAGCAGCTGCGCCTGTCCCAGGAAGGCGGTTCGTTCCTGGTCAACGACGGCAAGCTGTTCGTCACCGACACCCAGGTGACCGGCTGGCGGGAAAAGGAAAATGGCCCGGCGACCTTCCGCTCGCCCAAGGAATTCCGCCCGTTCCTGCTGTCGTGGGGCGGTACCGAGACCTACATCGTCAACACCAAGATGGCCAGCTTCGGCTACGCCAAGTCCAAATCGTACGGCGTGAGCATCTCACAGTACACGCCGAACATGGCCAAGCGCATGGGCCGCCCGGAACCCACCGGTTGGATCATCGGCTCTGAGTTCAGCGACATGTGGTACGGCTTCTACTGCTACGAGACCCAGGACTTCGTGGTCAAGGACAGCACCTACCGCGACAACATCGTCTACGGCATCGACCCGCACGACCGCTCGCACCGGCTGATCATCGCCGGCAACACGGTGTACGGCACCAAGAAGAAGCACGGCATCATCGTTTCGCGTGAAGTCAACGACAGCTGGATCATCAACAACAAGAGCTTCGACAACAAGCTCTCGGGCGTGGTGATCGACCGCAACAGCGTCAACAACCTGATCGCCTACAACGAGATCTACCGCAACCACACCGACGGCATCACGCTGTACGAAAGTGGCGACAACCTGATCTGGGGCAACAAGCTGATCAACAACCGCCGCCACGGCATCCGCGTGCGTAACAGCGTGAACATCCGCCTGTACGAAAACGTCGCCATGGCCAACGGTCTGGTCGGCGTGTACGGCCACATCAAGGACCTGTCCAACACCGACCGCGACATCGCCCTCGACCCGTTCGACACCAAGGTGTCGCTGATCCTGGTCGGTGGCGAACTGTCGGCCAACGGCTCCGGCCCCCTGTCGATCGACTCGCCGCTGTCGGTCGAGCTGTACAAGGTGTCCATGCTCGCCCCGCGCAAGGCCAGCGGTATCAGCCTCAACGGCGTTCTGGGCGAACGCCAGGACGAAATCCTCGACCTGCTGGTACGCCAGCAAAAGGCTGTGCTGATCGACCCGGTCGAACGCCAGACCGAAATGATCGATTAAGGAAGCCCAGACCATGACCCCACATCTGATTAAACTGCTGGGCCTGTCCGCCGCCCTCCTGGCGATCAGCCAGGGCGTGCGCGCCGAAGACGTCAAGGCCCCTACCTTCAGCGCCGAGCCTTGCTGCCAGCTGTGCCCTGAAGCGCATGACCCAAGCCGCTACACAACCCGTTACCAGCAGAACTTCACCACGCTGGTGCAGGCTCAGGGCGACTGGCTGTTCCGTACCCGCGAAGACCTGCGCACCGAGTTCAATACCACCCCGGCCGGCTACAAGCGCCTGCAGCAAGTGCACGACGCGTTCAAGAAGCGCGGCGTGGAGCTGGTGGTGGTGTACCAGCCGACCCGTGGCCTGGTGAACCGCAACATGCTCAACCCGGCGGAAAAGGCTGCCTTCGACTACCAGAAGGCCCTGGGCAACTACCAGGCCATGCTCAAGCGCTTTGCCAGCATGGGCTACAACGTACCCGACCTGTCGCCGCTGACCAACGAACAGCTGGCCGCTGCCGACCAGGGCAAGGACTTCTACTTCCGTGGCGACCAGCACTGGACGCCTTACGGCGCCGAGCGCGCTGCCAGGATCGTGGCCGATACCGTGCACAAGATGCCGGCCTTCGAAGGCATCCCGCGCAAGGAATTCGAAACGAAAAAGTCCGGGCGCATGGGCAAGACCGGCACCTTGCATAACGTCGCCGGTCAGCTCTGTGGCACCAGCTACGCCGTCCAGTACATGGACCAGTTCGCCACCGAGCCCAAAGGCTCCGACAGTGGCGGTGACGACCTGTTCGGTGACGCCGGCAACGCGCAGATCACCCTGGTGGGTACCAGCCACAGTGGCAAGAACTACAACTTCGCGGGTTTCCTGCAACAGTACATTGGTGCCGATGTACTGAACGTCGCCTTCCCCGGCGGCGGCCTGGAAGGCTCGATGATCCAGTACCTGGGCAGCGAGGAATTCCAGAAGAACCCGCCGAAGATCCTGATCTGGGAATTCTCCCCGCTGTATCGCCTGGACCAGGAAACCATCTGGCGACAAATCCTTGGTCTGCTCGACGACGGCTGCGATGACCGCCCGGCCCTGATGAGCGCCAGCGCCACCCTCAAGCCCGGCAAGAACGAGCTGATGGTCAACGGCAAGGGCGGCGTGATCAAAGACCTGATCAACCGCAACATCCAGATGGACGTCAAGTTCGAAGACCCGTCGGTGAAGGTGCTGCAGGCCACCCTCTGGTACCTCAACGGTCGCCACGAGGACATCAAGCTGGAAAAACCGGAAACCTCCGACACCGACGGGCGCTTCGTCTTCCAGATGCGCGAAGACGAGGACTGGGCCAGCCAGAGCCTGCTGGCGTTCGAGGTGCAGGGGCCGGAAAGCGGTACCCAGAAGGTCGAAGCCAAGCTCTGCAAACGCAACAACTTCGCCGTGCCCGCGCAGACCGCGCAGGCCGGCCAGTGAGGCGACCATGACCATGCTCAAGCGAATCTTCCGCCCTGCCCTGCTCACCCTGGCCCTGTTCGGCGGCGCCGCGCAGGCCGCGCTGGTGCCCCCGCAGGGTTATTACGAGGGCATTGAAAAGCTCAAGACCGGAGACGGCAACTTCCATTGCGAGCCGGCGCCAAAGCCGTACACCGGCGCGTTGCAGTTCCGCAGCAAGTACGAAGGTTCGGACAAGGCTCGGGCGACGCTCAACGTAGCCTCGGAAAAGGCCTTTCGCAAGTCGACCGAGGGCATCACCACCCTCGAGAAGGGCGTGAGCAAGATGGTCGGCCAGTACATGCGTGACGGCCGCCCGGCCCAGCTGGATTGCGCGCTCACCTGGCTGGGCTCATGGGCACGTGCCGATGCGCTGATGTCCACCGACTACAACCACACCGGCAAATCCATGCGCAAGTGGGCGCTGGGCAGCATGAGCGGGTCCTGGCTGCGCCTCAAGTTTTCCAACTCGCAGCCGCTGGCCGCGCACCGGGAAGAGGCCGAGCTGATCGAGAAGTGGTTCGCCCGCCTCGCTGAACAGACCGTGCGCGACTGGAGCGACCTGCCACTGGAGAAGATCAACAACCACAGTTACTGGGCGGCCTGGTCGGTGATGGCTACCGCCGTGGCCACCGACCGCCGCGACCTGTTCGACTGGGCGGTGAAGGAATACAAGGTCGGCGCCAACCAGGTGGATGAACAGGGCTTCCTGCCCAACGAGATCAAGCGCAAGCAGCGCGCCCTGGCGTATCACAACTACGCCCTGCCGCCGCTGGCGATGATCGCCAGCTTCGCCCAGGCCAATGGTGTCGACCTGCGCAGCGAGAACAACTTCGCCCTGCAGCGTCTGGGCGAAGGCGTGCTGGCCGGTGTACGCGACCCGAGTCAATTCAAGGCACGCGCCGGCGAGAAGCAGGACATGACCGACCTGAAGATCGACAGCAAGTATTCATGGCTCGAACCCTGGTGCGCGCTGTACCACTGCGTCGGTGACACCCTGGAGCGCAAGCACGACATGCAGCCGTTCAACAGCTTCAGGCTCGGCGGCGACGTGACACGGGTCTACGACCCGAGCGCAAAGAGCAAGAAGTGACACCTCCCATCTGGGAGTGAACCTGTGGCAGCGGGCTTGCCCGCTACCACAGGGACCTAAGTTGCCTCCCGGTTTTTCGCTGGGGGGTTTGGGGGGCGCTTTGCCCCGGATGCTGTGAACAAAAAGGAGAACCGGGATGGTCTTCTCGTCCAACGTGTTCCTGTTCCTGTTCTTGCCGATCTTCCTCGGCCTGTACTACTTGAGCGGGCAACGTTATCGCAACCTGCTGCTGCTGGTCGCCAGCTACATCTTCTACGCGTGGTGGCGGGTGGACTTCCTGGCCCTGTTTGCCGGGGTCACCCTGTGGAACTACTGGATCGGCCTGAAAGTCGGCGCTGCCGGTGTGCGTACCAAGCCCGCGCAGCGCTGGCTGCTGCTCGGCGTCGGTGTCGACCTGGCGATCCTCGGCTACTTCAAGTACGCCAACTTCGGTGTCGACAGCCTCAACGCGATCATAACTTCGTTCGGCCTGGAGCCGTTCATCCTCACCCACGTGCTGTTGCCGATCGGTATCTCGTTCTACATCTTCGAGTCGATCAGCTACATCATCGACGTGTACCGCGGCGATACCCCGGCCACCCGCAACCTGATCGACTTCGCGGCGTTCGTGGCGATCTTCCCGCACCTGATCGCCGGCCCCGTGCTGCGCTTCAAGGACCTGGTCGACCAGTTCAACAACCGCACCCATACCCTGGACAAGTTCTCCGAAGGCTGCACCCGCTTCATGCAGGGCTTCATCAAGAAAGTGTTCATCGCCGATACCCTGGCGGTAGTGGCCGACCACTGCTTCGCCCTGCAGAACCCGACCACCGGCGATGCCTGGCTCGGCGCCCTGGCCTACACCGCGCAGCTGTACTTCGACTTCAGCGGCTACAGCGACATGGCCATCGGCCTGGGCCTGATGATGGGCTTCCGCTTCATGGAGAACTTCAAGCAGCCGTACATCAGCCAGTCGATCACCGAGTTCTGGCGGCGCTGGCACATCAGCCTGTCGACCTGGCTGCGCGACTACCTGTACATCACCCTGGGCGGTAACCGCAAAGGCACCTTCAACACCTACCGCAACCTGTTCCTGACCATGCTGCTGGGCGGCCTGTGGCATGGCGCCAACTTCACCTACATCATCTGGGGCGCCTGGCACGGCATGTGGCTGGCCATCGAGCGCGCGCTGGGCATCGACACCAACCCCCAGCGTTTCAACCCGGTGAAGTGGGCATTCACCTTCCTGCTGGTGGTGGTCGGCTGGGTGATCTTCCGTGCCGAGAACCTGGAAGTGGCCGGCCGCATGTATGGCGCCATGTTCAGCTTCGGTGAATGGCAGCTGTCGGAACTCAACCGTGCCCAGCTCACCGGCCTGCAGGTAGCCACCTTGGTTGTCGCCTACATCACCCTTGCGTTCTTCGGCCTGCGCGACTTCTACCGCAACGCCAGGCCAACGCCCAAGGCCACCCCGGTGGAGGTCAACAGCGACGGTTCGATCGGCCTGGACTGGACCCGGGTGATGACCCGCGCCCTGGTGCTGCTGCTGTTCGTGGCCTCGATCCTCAAGCTTTCGGCGCAGAGCTACTCGCCGTTCCTTTACTTCCAGTTCTGAGGTTGATGACATGACCCGGACATTACGCATTACCTATTCGCTGTCGTTCCTCGGCCTGCTGGTGGGCATGGGCGTCTGGTCCACCGGTGGCCTGCAAAGCTTCCAGCGTACCGAGCAGATGACCCTGCTCAACGGCAAGCTGGCCAAGGCCGCCGAGACCCATTACGACGAGCAGTTCCCGATCAAGCGCCTGGGCACCAACCTGTGGGCGGCGATGGACTTCAAGCTGTTCAACGAAGGCCGCCCCGGCGTGGTGCTGGGCCGCGACCAGTGGCTGTTCAGTGACGAGGAGTTCAAGCCCACCGCCGGTGCCGAGCAGCTGATGCAGGAAAACCTGGCGTTGATCCGTGGCGTGCGCGACACCCTGCAGCAGCACGGCAGCCAGCTGGTGCTGGCGATCGTGCCGGCCAAGGCGCGGGTGTACGCCGAGTACCTGGGCAAGGAACTGCCGACCAGCCTGCATGACGACCTGTACAACCAGTTCCATGCCCAGGTGCGCCAGGCCAACGTGTTCGCTCCGGACCTGATGGCACCCATGGAACAGGCCAAGGCCCGCGGCCAAGTGTTCCTGCGCACCGACACCCACTGGACGCCAATGGGTGCCGAAGTGGCGGCGCAGGCCGTGGCCGAGGCGGTCAGCCGCCAGAGCCTGCTCAACGGCGACCCGCAGGCGTTCATCACCGAAGCCGGCAGCACCGCGCCATACAAGGGTGACCTGACCAACTTCCTGCCACTGGACCCGCTGTTCAGCAACCTGCTGCCGGCCCCGGACAACCTGCAGCAACGCACCACTCGCCCTGTCGAGGCCGAAGGTGAAGCCGGTGACGCACTGTTCGCCGACAAGCAGATCCCGGTTGCCCTGGTGGGCACCAGCTACAGCGCCAACCCGCACTGGAACTTCCTCGGCGCGCTGCAGCAGGCCCTGCGCAGCGACGTGGCCAACTATGCCGAAGACGGCCATGGCCCGCTGCTGCCGATGCTCAAGTACCTGCAAAGCGATGCCTTCAAGAACGCCGCACCCCAGGTGGTGGTGTGGGAATTCCCCGAACGTTATCTGCCAATGAAGAACGACCTCAGCAGCTTCGATCCGCAGTGGATCGCCCAGCTGAAGAACACCCGTAAATCCGAAGAAAACCTGGCTTTGTCGTCCACCCGGACTAACCACTAATCAGAGGAACATACATATGACTACCAAGACTTCCATTGCCAAAGCCCTCACCCTCGCAGCCGGCCTGTCCCTGGCCTCCATGCAGGCCTTCGCCGGTGCCGACGCCGCGCTGTACGGCCCGAGCGCACCAAAAGGCTCAACCTTCGTGCGCCTGTACAACGCTTCCAGCGCACCGGCTGCAGCCTCGGTCGGCAACACCCAGATCAAGCAGGTTGGCGCCCAGGGCAGCAGCGACTTCAGCTTCCTGCCAGGGGGTGACTACACCGCCCAGGTCGGCGGCAAGAGCGTGCCGGTCAAGCTGGCTGCGGACAAGTACTACACCCTGGTCAACAGCGCCAGCGGCAACCCGCAGCTGATCGAAGAGCCGCCGTTCAAGAACAAGCAGAAAGCCTTGGTTCGTGTGCAGAACCTCAGTGACCAGCAACTGACCCTGAAGACCGCCGACGGCAAGACCGAAGTGGTCAAGCCCGTTGCCGCCAACGGCCGTGGCGAACGCGAAATCAACCCGGTCAAGGTCAACCTGGCGCTGTACCAAGGAGACAAGAAAGTGGGTGACGTCAAACCCGTCGCCCTGGAGCGCGGCGAAGCCGCAGTGCTGTACGTAACGGGTTCCGGCAACGCCTTGTCGCCGGTGTGGGTAACTCGCCCCGTGGCTAGCAACTGATTCCCCTGCCTCTCAACGACTATTGGAGAAACATGATGATCCCGGTAATTCTTTCTGGTGGTAGCGGTTCCCGTCTGTGGCCTCTGTCGCGCAAGCAGTTCCCCAAGCAGTTCCTGGCCCTGACCAGTGAACACACGCTGTTCCAGCAAACCCTCGAGCGCCTGGTGTTCGAAGGCATGGACACCCCGATCGTGGTCTGCAACAAGGACCACAAGTTCATCGTGCAAGAGCAATTGGCCGCGCTGAAGCTGGAAACCCAAGGCATCCTGATGGAACCGTTCGGCCGCAATACCGCGCCGGCCGTGGCCATGGCTGCCATGAAACTGATCAACGAAGGCCGCGACGAGCTGATGCTGGTGCTGCCCGCTGACCACGTGATCGAGGACCAGAAGGCCCTGCAACGCGCCCTGGCCCTGGCCACCGTGGCCGCCGAGCGTGGCGAGATGGTGCTGTTCGGCGTGCCGGCAACCAAGCCGGAAACCGGCTACGGCTACATCCGTTCCAGCCAGGACGCCCTGCTGCCAGAAGGCGTGGCGCGCGTGGCGCAGTTCGTCGAGAAGCCCGATGAAAAACGCGCCGCCGAGTTCGTCCAGGCCGGCGGTTACTTCTGGAACAGCGGCATGTTCCTGTTCCGTGCCAGCCGCTTCCTCGAAGAGCTGAAAAAACACGACGGCGACATCTACGACACCTGCGTGCTGGCCCTGGAGCGCAGCCAGGAAGACGGTGATGTGCTGAGCATCGACGAAGCCACCTTCGCCTGCTGCCCGGACAACTCCATCGACTACGCGGTGATGGAAAAGACCCAGCGCGCCTGCGTGGTGCCGATGTCGGCAGGCTGGAGCGACGTGGGCTGCTGGTCGTCGCTGTGGGAAGTGCACGAGAAGGACGACAACGGCAACGTCACCAAGGGCGACGTGGTGGTGCAGGACAGCCACAACTGCATGATCCACGGTAACGGCAAGCTGGTGTCGGTGATCGGCCTGGAGAACATCGTGGTGGTCGAGACCAAGGACGCCATGATGATTGCCCACAAGGACAAGGTCCAGGGCGTCAAGCAGATGGTCAAGACCCTCGACGAGCAGGGCCGCAGCGAAACCCAGAACCACCTGGAAGTGTATCGCCCGTGGGGCTCGTACGACTCGGTGGACATGGGCGGCCGCTTCCAGGTCAAGCACATCACCGTCAAGCCGGGCGCCAGCCTGTCGCTGCAGATGCACCACCACCGCGCCGAGCACTGGATCGTGGTGTCCGGTACCGCCGAGGTGACCTGTGACGAGAACGTGTTCCTGCTGACCGAGAACCAGTCCACCTACATCCCGATCGCCTCGGTGCACCGCCTGCGCAACCCGGGCAAGATCCCGCTGGAGATCATCGAAGTGCAGTCCGGCAGTTACCTGGGCGAGGATGACATCGAGCGCTTCGAAGATGTTTACGGGCGTACCTCCACTCCGATCGAACGGGGTGTTTCGGTGAAGACCATCGCGCAGTAAAAGTGGCATCCCAGCCGTTGCACCATGCAATGGCTGGGAACCATCCAGGCCAGGGCTGCCCGAGCCCTGCTCAGCTGTTTCTATTCGATCCGGTGACGCAAGAGATAACTGTGACTCAATACTTCCACAATCCTGGAGCCTTCATATTCCCTTATGGTCAACGATACGGGATCCATGTATTTCACGGGCATGTTCAACCAACCGCCCTGGCCGAATGACAGGTCTCGCTTACCAGCGGCATCGCATCGAATAACCCCACCCGTCGCTTCAACACCCCATACCCCGATGAGAATGCCGTCGCCGTCTTGAACCAGGTGAAAAACCTTGGCCTTTCCAACTTCCAAAAATACTGGCTTACCATCGTTATAACTTTCATCTATTCTGCCATCCCGATGCAGACGATAGATGAACCTTGGATACAGCTCTCGTCCTCCACTGCCAGCCACATACAGATAATCGTCGACCTGCAACATCGGCTCCATTACCAGATTGGTGAGTTCTTGATCTGGGAGCTTCATGAAATGGACTTCACCATCGCCATCGAAATCGCGCAATAATTTACCTTCACTATCGATGGCTCCCACCCAGCCACGGCCATAGCCTTCATGGTTGAAGAAGCCACTCATCAAGAAACCTTCATGCTTACCGGCACTCGTGTAAGACATGATATTCATTGTCTGATATTCGTAACTTGACTTGGGAAAACTTCTGAGCACCCCGTTTTCGTTGAATGCCGTGTCCAGCTCACCTGTCAATTCAAATTGAGCCATCCCATGAGATACGAGTTGTCGATGCTTACCATCCGGTAACTGCGGGGCTCGATTGACACCAGCCTCAACAAGGGTGGTCTGGTTCGCCTGGGGTATCGGCACAACTTTTACACCTTTATCCCCGAAGCCCGGATCCAACGCCCCGGTATCGACGTCAAGCTTGCAGAGCAGAAATTTACTATAATTACCAGTTTCACCTGCCAGACAGGACAGCATGACCGCATTTTCTTGCAGACTGAAAGAAAACCTAGTGCCGAAACGATCAGAATTTGGAAATTTCACTATCCCTTGCTCGCCGAAGGATATATCCAGACTTCCTCGATCGTCATACCGCAGCACATAAATCTCACACTGCGACGATGCCGCCACATAATAATTTCCGTCTCGCAACCTTGCCGCCCCCCACGAGACAGCTCCCTCAGGAATAGCGAATTCAATCTCAGTCCATTTTTCGCTGAAATTTTCCATTTCTTCCACTCCGATTATCGATACATACAGATTGAAACTAATCAATAACCAGAGGGTTGTAACCTATCAAAAATACCAGGTAATGCCTGAATCAATACTCCTACCCAGCGTCATAACCCATCAAACTCTTCTGCTGGCTGATTGATCCAGACACATCAGGCTTTTGAAGCGTTGTTGTTATGAGCTACGATGGTCAGACCCCGCGCAACCAAGGTCTGCCCGCCTTCATGATCATCGGCGCCTTCCTCATCCTCACCTGGCTGGTGCTGCTGTTGCGCTACCCGGCCAAGGCCTTGCCGATCTCGCTGGCCGCGGTTTGTGGCCTGGGCCTGGTGGCCTTGTTCGTCATCTGGCAGGACACCCGCGAAACCTCGCAACTGGCCCGCCTGGACCTGCGCCTGGCCTACGCCCCCGAACACTGCCCCGCCGACCGCGCCCTGCAGGTGCGCATGAAGAACGGCAACGACGTGCCGCTGACCGAGCTGCGCTGGCGGGTGGCCGCGTATGCGCCGGGCGATACCGTGAACCTGGCGGAGAACACCTACAACGCCCCGCGCTACCGTGGGCCGGGTGAACTACAGCCGGGGGCCGAGTGGAAAGACTGCCTGCCACTGCCGCCACTGCGCTCTGGGTACCGGCCGCAGACCCTGGAGTTTCGTGCAGAGCACCTGCAAGGTGCGTTTGCCAACTAATGTATCGCCTGTGCCGGCCCTTTCGCGGGCTTGCCCGCTCCCACAGGTACTGCACAGTACTCAAGAGCTGTGGAGTACCTGTGGGAGCGGGCAAGCCCGCGAAAGGGCCGGCACAGGCAACACCAACTTCCCCTGACAACAGGCCCCAACCATGCCCACCGTCCTGATCACCGGTTGTTCCAGCGGCATCGGCCGCGCCCTGGCCGACGCCTTCCGCGATGCCGGCCACCACGTCTGGGCCACCGCCCGCAAACCTGAGGATGTCGAGCAACTGAACGCCGCCGGCTTCACCGCCCGGCAACTTGATGTGAACGACAGCGAAGCGCTGGCCCGCCTGGCCGAGGAACTGGTAAACCTCGATATCTTGATCAACAACGCCGGCTACGGCGCCATGGGCCCGCTGCTCGATGGCGGTGTGGATGCCTTGCGCCAGCAGTTCGAAACCAACGTATTCGCCGTGGTCGGCGTTACTCGCGCATTGTTCCCACAGCTACGCCGCTCACGGGGCCTGGTGGTGAACATCGGCAGCGTATCAGGCGTGCTGGTCACGCCGTTTGCCGGCGCCTACTGCGCTTCGAAAGCAGCCGTGCATGCACTGAGCGATGCATTGCGCCTGGAATTGGCGCCGTTTGGGGTGCGGGTGATGGAAGTGCAGCCTGGGGCGATTGCCTCGCAGTTCGCCAGCAATGCCCAGCGTCAGGCCGAGCAGGTGCTGGCGGCGGACTCGGCGTGGTGGCCGTTGCGCGAGCACGTGCAGGCACGGGCACGGGCTTCGCAGGACAAGCCCACCTCGGCGGCAGTGTTTGCCCAGGGCGTGCTGGCGGCGGTCGGGAAGTCGCCGGTGCCGGCGATGGTGCGGTTGGGCAATGGCAGCATGGCGTTGCCGTTGATGGCCCGGTTACTGCCACGGCGGGTGCTGGACTGGGCGCTACGCAAGCGGTTTGGCCTACTGCGCCCGCTCTGATTGATGGGTAGCCTGTGCTGGCCTCTTTGCGGGTAAACCCGCTCCCACAGGTACCCCACAGAATTTGAGTCCTGTGCGATCCCTGTGGGAGCGGGTTTACCCGCAAAGAGGCCGGTACAGGCAAAACAGATCAGGCAATGGAACGCAGCACCCCGCCATCCACCCGCAAGGCAGCCCCGGTGGTAGCACTGGCCTGCATCGACGCCAGGTACACCACCATGTTCGCCACCTCCTCCACCGTCGCCAGCCGCTTGATCAGCGAGGTCGGCCGGTGCTCAGCCAGGAAGTTGGCTTCCAGTTCTTCAGTCGACACCCCCTGCTCCTCGGCCAGCTTGGCAAAGAAATCACCCACCCCCTCCGAGCGTGTGGGCCCCGGCAGCACCGAATTCACCGTCACCCCGGTACCAGCCAGCGTCTCGGCCAACCCGCGCGACACCGCCAGCAACGCAGTCTTGGTCATGCCGTAATGAATCATCTCGCTCGGAATCTGCAGCGCTGACTCACTGGACAGGAACACCACCCGCCCCCATTTGCGCTCGGCCATGCCTTGGGCATAGTGGCGCGACAGGCGAACGGCGCTGAGCACATTGACGTCGAAGAAACGCTGCCAGTCCTCATCCTCGATCTCGAAAAACGGCTTGGGCTCGAAGATGCCCAAGTTGTTGACCAGTATGTCGGTGTGCGGCACCTGGTCGAAAAGCTGCTGCGCACCAGCCTGGGTGCCCAGGTCGGCAGCGATGCCGATGATGCACGCCTGTGGCAGGCGTTCGCGCACAACTTTGAGAGCTTCGTCGACCCGGGCCTGGGTGCGTCCGTTGAGGACCACTTCGGCCCCCGCTTCGGCCAGGCCGATGGCGATGGCCAGGCCGATGCCCGCGGTGGAGCCGCTGACGATGGCGCGCTTGCCGTTCAGGGAAATGTGCATCTGTGCCTCCTCATCTGTCTGGGGAATCGCAGGGGGCTGCTTTGCAGCCCATCGCCGGCAAGCCAGCTCCCACAGGAATTGCACTGTGCCTGGGGCCAGCGCTGTACCTGTGGGAGCTGGCTTGCCGGCGATGGGCCGCAACGCGGCCCCCGTCTTTATGCTTTCTTCGCTGGCTGCTCATCAAACGCCTGCCAGCCACCACCCAGGGCCTTGTACAGCCCCACCAGCGCCTGCGACACCGCCGCCGAACTGTCGATCCACTGTTCCTCGCTGGCCAGCAGGGCACCCTGCACCGTCAGCACATTGAGAAAGTCCACCGCCCCTTCCACATACTGGCGCTGGGCAGTTTCCAGGGCGATGCGGTTCTGCCGCACCGCCTCGGCCAGGTGGTCGCGGCGCAGTTGGCTGGCGTTGTACAGGCGTAGCACATCGTCGATTTCATGCCAGGCACCCAGCACCACCTTGCGGTAGTTCAGCGCCGCTTCCTGCTGCTGCGCCTCGCGCAGTTCCAGGGTGCCCTTGAGCCGGCCACCCTCGAAGATCGGCAGCGACAGCTGCGGCCCAAAGGCGAAACGGCGCGAATCCCAGGCGCCGAAATCGGACAGCTGCATGGCCTGGAACCCGACATTGCCCGACAGCCGGATGCTGGGGTAGAAGTCAGCCTTGGCCACGCCAATGCTGGCAGTGGCGGCATGCAGGCGGGCCTCGGCCTGGCGAATGTCCGGGCGGCGCTCGGCCAGTTCGGACGGCAAGCCAATGGCGAACTTCTGCTGCGGCGCAGGCAGTTCGCCGCCCTGCAGCAACTCGGCCTGCAGGCTGCGCGGCGGTTCGCCGGCAAGCAGGCTGAGGGCGTTGATCAGGTCATCGCGCCGCGCTTCCAGGGTTGGAAGGCGAGACTCGATCGAGGCGACCTGGGCATTGGCCTGGGCCACGTCCAGACGCGTGGCGACACCTTCGGCCTGGCGGTTTTCGGACAACTTCAGGCTGTGCTGGGCGACCTTGAGGTTGTCGCGGGTCACATCGATGGTGTGCTGCACGGCGCGCAGCTGGATGTAGTTGCCGGCGGTTTCCGAAAGCAATGCCAGCAACACGCCGCGGCGGTCGTTCTCGGCTACCTCGACCGTGGCATCGGCAGCCTCGACCTGGCGCCGCACACGGCCCCACAGGTCCAGCTCCCAACCGGCCACCAGGTCGCCCTGCCAGAGGTTGAAGGCTTCCTTGCCCGCCTTGCCGGACGGGTCACTCAGGCCTTCGGCACTGTTGCGCGCGCGGCTGTAGCCGGCGTTCACGTCCACCGACGGTACTTGGTCGGCTGCCACGGTGCTGCGCAGGGCGCGGCTTTGCAGCAGGCGGGCGCTGGCCATCTGCAGGTCCAGGTTGCGCTCGGCAACACGCTGGATCAAGGCACTCAGGCGGGCATCGTGGAAGCTCTCCCACCAGCGCAGTTCCAGCGGTTCGGCCTGCGGCTGGCTGGCCGCCACCTCGCCTTGCAGCGGCGCCCACTGTTGCGGTGCCTGGCTGTCAGGGCGCTGGAAGTCCGGGCCCAGGGTGCAGCCAGCCATCAATGCGGCCAGCAGCAAAGGGCTCAAGCGTGATGCCGGTTTCATCGTGCGCTTACCTCTTTGCCGTCCAGCTTGTCGCCACGGGTGTCGATGGTCGCCTCCACCGACATGCCTACGCGCAGGCGGGCAAGCAGCGGCTGGCCATCATCGAAAACGATCTTCACCGGAATGCGCTGTACCACCTTGGTGAAGTTGCCGGTAGCGTTGTCGGGCTTGACCGCAGCGAATGTCACGCCGGTGGCCGGAGCGATGCTGTCCACATGGCCCTGCAGTTTCTCGCCGGCAAAGGTATCGACGCTGATGCTCACGGCCTGGCCAGGCTGTACGTGGGTCAGCTGGGTTTCCTGGAAGTTGCCTACCACATAGGCCTGTTGCAATGGCACCACCGACAGCAGGCGGGCGCCCGGGTTGACGTAGGCACCCACACGCAAGGCGCGCTCGCCGACCATGCCGTCCACCGGCGCGGTGATGCGGGTGTAGGACAAATCGAGCTGGGCCTTTTCCAGCCCCGCCTCGGCGCGTTTCAGCTGGCCGTCGGCACTGGCAACCTGGGCGGCAAGGATATCCACCTGCTTGCGCGCCGCTACCAGTGCCGCCTGGGCATTGGCCAGGCGTGCGCGGGCCTGGTCGACCCCGCTGCGCGCCTGCTGGGCGTTCTGCACTGTGCCGGCACCCTGCTCGGCCAGACGGCTGTAGCGGTTGACCTCATGATCGGCGAACGCAGCTTCGGCCTGGGCCGCTTTGACTGCAGCCTCAGCCTGGGCGATCAGCGAAGCCTGGCGCTCGAGGGTGGCACGGGCATCGGCGCTTTGTGCCTGGGCCACCAGCAACTGCGCCTTCGCGGCATCCAGCGCGGCCTGGTAGTCACGGTCATCGATGGTCGCCAGCAACTGGCCGGCCTTGACCTGCTGGTTGTCCTCCACCAGCACCTCCTTGATGAAGCCGGCGATCTTGGGCGCGACCACTGTGTAGTCGGCGATCACATAGGCGTCATTGGTGCTCTGGCGATGGTCGCTGCCGAACATCCAGGGGCCGACGATGCCGGCCAGGACGGCCACGGCAAGCACCGAGCCGATGAACAGGGTTTTGCGGTTGTTGGTCATTTCAGTGGTTCTCGAATTCATCCAGGGTTCAAGCCACCGCGCGCGGCGGATAGACCCGGGTAGGCACGAAAGGAATCAGGCAGATCAGGGCCACGGCAATGCAGGCCATGACCAGGTAGAGGTCGGCCGAGGTCAGCACCAACGCCTGATCGTGGATGCGCCTGGCCAGGCCGGCTGCGTTATCGTCGACCAGCGGGGCGTTGCCCAGGCTGTCCACCAGGTGGTTGGAATGGAAGTGCCGGCGCAGGGTGCCAAGGGCGTCCAGCAGGCCACCGGCGACCACCGCGGCCAGGCCCTTGACGGTGTTGAACCAGCTGGAGGCGAACGGGCCTTCCTGCGGGGTCATGCCGTTGGTGGACAGCATCAGCAGCGGCAGCACTGCCATTGGCTGGCCGAACACCTGCAGCAGGTAGAACGGGTAGAAGTCGCCTCGGATCCACTCGCTGGTCAGCAGGCTGCTGCCGACACAGGACACCGCCAGCATCGCCAGGCCGATGCCCAGTACCCAACGGCAGTCCACCGCGCGGATGTTGCACAGCGCCGCCGTCAGCGGCAGGGCGATCAGCTGCGGCATGGCCACCAGCATCATCAGCGGGCTGGTCTGCGCAGGCCGGTAGCCCTGGATCTGCGCCAGGTAGGCTGACGGAATGCTGCCAACACCCGAGAGCACGATCAGCACACCGGCCAGGGTCACCAGGGCGAAACTCAGGTTGCGCCGCGACAGCATGCGCAACTGGAAGAACGGCAGCGGCTCGGACCATTCGTTGAACATGAACAGCACCAGCAACAGCAGGCCACCGCCGAGCAGCCAGCAGATCAGCGGCGAATCGAACCAGCCCCAGCGGTCACCCAGCGACAGGCCCAGCACGATGCAACTGATGGCCGGCAGGCCGAGCAGCAGGCCGCGCCAGTCGAACTGCTTGAAGCGCTCCAGGCGCAGCGGGTCCTGCGGCAGGCCCCAACCGACGCAGAACATGGCCAGCGCCGAAGGCAGGATGATCTGCCAGAACGCCCACTGCCAACCGACGTATTCAGTCCACAACCCTGCCAGCGGCGTGCCGAGGTTGGGGCCGAAGGTGGCGGTGAGGGCATAGCAGGCCAGGCCATAAACCTTGATGCCCGGTGGCAGGAAGCGCAGGGCAACGCTCATCAACATGGGCGGCAAGGCGCCAGAGGCGAAGCCTTGAAGTACACGCAGCAACGTCAGGCTGTGCAGGTTTGGGGCGAACGGTTGCAGCAGGCCGAGCACGGCAAACAGGCAGATGGCGCTCATGGTGAAGCGCCGCAGCGAGAACGTGGTGGCCAGCCATGGCGCGAAGGCCATGGCAGAGACCGAAGCGGCGCTGTAGACCGCCAGCAGCCAGGCGCCTTCGTCGGCACCGATGCCCATGGCACCACGGATATCGGCCAGGGAGATCTTGGTTACCGACTCGTTGAGGCCCGCGCACAGCACGGCCAGCAGCACACCGAACAGCCCGACCACTACCTGCAGGCCGAACGCAGTCTGCGCAGGCGCGGCCGGCGCGGGGGCGGCGGCAATCGCGGCAGACTGGGCGGACAGGGAACTCATGGGCAGACATCTCCAGCAACAAATTTGCGACTGGAGCAAGTCTAAGAAGGTCGAATGCTGACGAAAACTGACTTATCGGTAGGTTTATGTTGCGTCAGGCGCAATCCACCTCAAAATCGAGTCGCCTGCTTCGCGGGCGCGCCCGCTCCCACAGGTACAGTGCACCTCTCAAGACCTGTGATATCCCTGTGGGAGCGGGTTCACCCGCGAAAAGGCCGGCCCAGGCAGAACATCACTCAAGGGTCGACACTGCAGCAAGCCTTCAGGGTCTGCCGCAACCAGCGATGCGCCGGGTCATTGTGAAACCGTGGGTGCCATGCCTGCAGCACGTTCACCCGCTCCAGCGGCACCGGGATCTGGAACGAGCGCAGCGGCAGCCCAAGCTTGTGCACGCTGTTGAGGATGTTCGCCGGCATCGGCAGGATCAGGTCGGAATCCGGCAGCGAGAACAGCGCCGAGTGAAAGCTCGGGGTGATCAGCGCCACCCGCCGCTGCACCTTGAAGTTGGCCAGCTCCACATCGATCGGCCCGTTGGCCCGACCACGGCGGGACACGCTGATCTGTGGATAACTGGCAAAACTGGTCGGCGTGATCGGCTGCTCGAAGATTGGGTGGTCACGCCGCGCCAGGCCCACGTAGTAGGTCTGGAACAGGCTCTGCACCTTGATCTCCGGGCCCAGGTCCACGGTCGAGCTGATGATCAGGTCGGTACGTCCGTCGCGCAGCACGCTGTCGTCATCGCCGCCGGGGCTTTCCGGCACGAAGCGCAGCACCGTGCGCGGCGCCTGCTCGTGCATGCGCCGCAGCAACTGGGCGCCGTAAAGGGCGATGAACAGGTCATTGGTGCGAATGTTGAAGGCCCGGTCGAGCTTGGGCAGGTCGACCTCGTCGGCACTGCGGAAGACCTCGCCGGCCTGCTCCACCAACGCCGCCACCTGCTCGCGCAGGGCCAGCGCCCGCGGTGTCGGCACCAGGCCGCGACCGGCACGCACCAGGATCGGGTCACCCAACGCATCGCGGATACGCCCCAGGGTCCGGCTCATCGCCGCCGGGCTGAGGTTCATGCGCTGCGCCGCGCCGACCACGCTGCCCTCGTCGAGCAGGGCATCGAGGGCGACGAGCAGGTTCATGTCCGGGAGTTGCATGGCCGTTTTCCGTTACAGCTGTGAGGAATGGCGATGGTAGCAGGTTGGTGGAATGCACCAGACGCAATGCGCTCGTGCGTGGTGGGGCATTTATTTTGGACGGTGATTGGGTCATAAGATTTGCAGTGCCTGTACTGGCCCTATCGCCGGCAAGCCAGCTCCCACAGGTTCAACACAGGCCTTGGGCAATGCGGGGTACCTGTGGGAGCTGGCTTGCCGGCGATAGGGCCGGTACAGGCAAATGCTTAGCCAGCCTGAAACAAGGATTCCACATGCCCAGCCCTGTCCTGATCGCCATCGACGCCTCCCCTGCATCCACTGCCCTGCTCACCCTCGCCCGCCATTACTGCCGCCCCGGCGAACACGAACTGCATGTGCTGCTGGCCATCGACTCTACCTTCGCCGTCCACGATCAACCCGCGCCCTACACCGCGGAAGAACTGGAAGAATACCCCGCCGCCTGCGAAGAGCAGCACCAGGCCGACCAGGCGGTGGCCGAGGCGGTGCGCGAGTTGCAGCAAGCCGGCTTCGCCAGCCGGGGCTGCATGGTGGCCGGGCAGCCGGTCGAGGCAATCGTGGCCAAGGCGCAGGAACTGAATTGTGAACTGATCATCATGGGCCACCGCCACCTGTCACGGCTGGGGCGGATGCTGGACCCGTCGATCAGCGCGAAGGTGATTGATCGGGTGAAGGTGCCGGTGTTGGTGGGGGCGGCGAGTGCATGACTTGAGAGGTGTATCGCCTGAGATCGAACGCCGCCCGCGCAGCGCTTGATCCCAGGCGACATATTTATCAAGGCGAACTCGGCTTCACCACCACCGTACAAGTCGTCCCCGCTGCCAGCAAAAACCCGTCCGGCACTTCATCGATATGAATGCGCACCGGCACCCGCTGCGCCAGCCGCACCCAGTTGAAGGTCGGGTTCACATCGGCAATCAACTCGCGGCTCTGTGGGTTGTCGCGGTCATAGATGCCACGGGCGATGCTCTCCACGTGGCCCTTGATGCGCTCGCCGCTCATCATCTGCAGCTCGGCCTGGTCACCCACCCTCACATGCGGCAGCTTGGTCTCCTCGAAGAACCCGTACACCCAGAACGAGTTCTCGTCGACCACCGCCATCACCGCTTCACCGGTACGCGCATAGTCACCCTTGTGGATATTCAGGTTGGTCACGTAGCCGTCCACCGTGGCCACGATATGCGTGCGCTTGAGGTTCAGTTCGGCGGCGGCCAGTTCGGCAAGGGCCTGCTGGTAGTCCGCCTGGGCGGAGTTGGCGATGTTGCTGGCGTCGTCGCGGTTTTCCTTGGAGATCACCAGGTTGTCCATGTCGGCACGGCGCTTGGCGTTG
Organism: Pseudomonas sp. B10(2017); assembly: GCF_002113295.1. Lineage (NCBI taxonomy): Bacteria > Pseudomonadati > Pseudomonadota > Gammaproteobacteria > Pseudomonadales > Pseudomonadaceae > Pseudomonas > Pseudomonas sp. B10(2017). Next base: position 59,111 of record NZ_NEJU01000010.1, on the reverse strand, counting down.
ACCTTGCGCATCTCCCAGGTGGCCTTGCGCGAAGCGACCAGCGCCTTGGCCTGGTCGACCGCCAGCTGGTAGTGCTCGGGGTCGATCTGGATCAGCAGGTCGCCCTTCTTCACCCGCTGGTTGTCCTTGACCGGCACGTCCACCACATAGCCAGGCACATCGGCAGCGACGTTGATGATGTCGGCACGCACACGGCCGTCGCGGGTCCAGGGCGTGGTCATGTAGTGCAGCCACAACTGGCGACCGATCACCACGGCAGCGGCAAGCACCAACAGGGTGGCGATCAGGCTGAAGAACTTTTTCATCGAAGGATTCTCACCAGTAGAGCGACAGCGCCAAAGCGCCGAACAGGCAGACGAACAGGCTCAGGCGCAGCAGCGCCGGGTGCCAGAAGAAGCGGTAGCCATCATGGCTGGCAATGAACCGGTCCAGGCCCCAGGCCAGGCCCAGGGCGAACAGGAACATCAAGGTCATGGTGGGCATGTACACGCCATGGAAAGCGATTTCACGGGGCATGGTTTCACGGAGCATCGTGCAGTCCTTTCGCCGGTGCCAACGGCGACTGTGGGTCGAGCAGGGAAGAACGGATGAAGTGCAGGTAGCTTTGCGCGCGGCGCAGCACCGAAGTGTCGAAGTGGCGGGCGAAGGGCTCGTCGGTTGCCTGCACGCGGGAGATGGCGTGGTCCACCGCCACCAGCGCGCGTTCGTGGTTGCTGGCGCTGGGCTGCAGGAACAACCGGGTCAGGGCACGGCCCATCACGCGGATCGCCTGGCGCCAGGGCTGCGACTCGGCGTAGGCCGGGTGCACCGGCGCACGGGCCTGTTCCTTGCGTAGCTCGATGATGGCGTGGCCGATTTCCAGCACGGTGAACATCCAGCCCATCAACTGGCTCTGTACCTGCGGCTTGCCGGCTGCCAGGCCATAGGCCTGGTGCAGCAGGTCTCGGGTGCGGCTTTCGAAGGCGGTACCGATGCCGCGCAGGCGGCCGCTGATGGCGAACAGCACCTGCTCGCGCAGTTCCTGCTCCAGGCGGCTCCACAGCCAGCGGCTGTTGGGCGGCAGGATGATCGCTCCGGCAGCGGCACAGACGAACATGCCGATGACCATGCCGATGTAGTCGTTGATGAAGGTGTATGGGTCATACACGGTGAGGTTGTTCGGCACCGAACCGATGGCGAAGAACACCAGCAGGCCTATGCCATAGCCGGCATAGGCCGGCCGTGACGAAAGGAACGCACCCAACACGAACACCGGCGCCAGGACCATGCACAGCAGCGGGAAACCGTCGATCCAGGGGAACACGAAAAAGGTTTCGAAGAAGCCGACGAAGGCACCGATCGCCGTGCCGCAGGCCATCTGGAACGACATGCGCTTGGGGTTCGGCGAGGCCGCCGACAGGCCCACGGTGACGGTGGCGATCAGGGTCATCATGGCGCCGCTGGGCCAGTCGCTGAACAACCAGTAGCTGCCCAGCAGCAACAGCACCGCCGAGGCGCGCACACCGGCGGCCAACGATACCAACCAGCTGGTCTGCGCCACATAGGGCTCACTCCACTGCTCGCGCTCGTGCCGGTGCGCGGCCAGCGAGGCGTGGGTTTCGGCGTAGCTGTACATCTCGTCGACGAAGCGGTAGAGCAGCTCGAAGGCGGTGTGGAAGTCGAGCAGGTCGGACTCGCTCGGCTCGGTTGCCAGGTACTCGGCGCGCAGGCCGCGCACCTGTGCCTGCAGGCCTTCCTTGTAAGCGGCCAGCTCCAGGGTCAGGCGCAGCGCATCGGCGTCGGTCAGCGCCCGGCCCACGTAGGGCTGCAACAGCTCCACGAGGGTGTTCAGGCCCGGCTCGATGGCGCCGACGATCTGCAGCGGGCCGCGAGCGCGCAGGCGCTCCAGCAAACGATGCAGGGCATTGAAGCGTGTGGTAATGGCCATGAACTCGCTGTTCATGCGCACCAGGCGACCAGAGCGCCGGCGCATGTGCGGGTCTTCGAAGGCGGTTACGTTGCGCAGGCTCTCCAGGCCCACTGCTTCAGCGACGAAGCGCACGTTGCTGCTCTCGAAGCGGTCCCGCTGGCTTTCGCCGCGCAGGGCCTCGACCACCACTCCGGCGAACACGCCAAAGCGCTGATACAGGGCGTTGCGCATGGCGGCACTGGCCGACTGCGGCAGAATCGCCGCGCTGACGAAGGTCGACACCAGAATGCCCAGGGCGATTTCCAGCACCCGCCATACCGCCGCCATGAACGCCTGGTCAGGGTGTTCCAGCACCGGCAGGCCGATCATCGCCGCGGTGTAGCCGGCCAGCACGAAGCCATAGGCGCGGAAGGTGCGGTAGCGCATGGCACCGGCCGAACAAAGGCCTACCCACAGGGCCAGGCTGGGCAGGAACAGCTCGGTGTTCTGCGGGAATATGGCGATCAGCGCCACCATCATCGCCGAGCCGGCCAGGGTGCCGAGCACCCGGTAGAAGCTCTTGGCGAACACATGCCCGCTTTGCGGCTGCATGACAATGAACACGGTGATCATCGCCGTGCGCGGTTGGGGCAGCTCCAGGCGCATGGCCAGCCACAGGGTGATGAACGCGGCGGCCAGCACCTTGAAGATGTACACCCAGGTCACCCCGTCGGTGCGTGCCCAGGCAAAGAAGCCCCGGCGCCATTCCAGGCTCTGCAGCCAGCGCACGGGCAAACTTGAGGTGCTCATTCGGCGTTATCCGGCTTCTTGTCGAAAATGGCCAGGGTGGCCGGGGTTTTCGGTGCGGCCTGGCGCTCCTCTTTCGGCACGTCCTGGCCAGCCTGCAAGCCGCCGCCCAAGGCAGTGACCAGCTCGGCATGGGCAATCAGGCGGGCGGCCTGCACCTGCTGTTGCACCTGCTGCTGGCGGAACAGCAAGGTCTGGGCGTTGAGCACGTTGAGGTAGTCGGTAAGGCCACGCTGGAAGGCGACCATGGCGATGTCGTAGGTTTTCTGCGCAGCCGCGACCGACTCAGCGGCGAAGTGCGACTGCTCTTTCATCGACTCACGGCGAATCAGCTGGTCGGAGATGTTCTTCAGCGCACCGACCACGGTCTGGTTGTAGCGCGCCACTGCCATGTCATAGCCCGCAGAGGCCACGCCCAGCTGCGAGCGCAGGCGGCCGCCGTCGAAGATCGGCAGGCTGATGGCCGGGCCGACGTTGTAGTTGAACTTGCGCCCGGTGAGGAATTCCAGCGGGCCACCACCGGTTGCCATGAAGCCGAGGCTGCCGACCAGGTCTACGTTGGGGAAGAAGCCGGCATGGGCAACATCGATACCCCGCGCCTGGGCGGCCACCTGCCAACGGCTGGCGACCACGTCGGGGCGCTGGCCGACCAGTTCGGCCGGCAGATTCGACGGCAGCTTCAGCGGCGCGGCCAGGGCCAGGCTCGGGCGCTGCAACTGTGCGCCTTCCCCCGGGCCCTTGCCTGCCAGGGCGGCCAGCTGGTTACGGGCCAGGGCAATTTCTTCGTCGAGGCTGTCGAGCTGGCGATGGGTTTCCGGCAACGGCGCTTCGGCCTGGCTGACTTCGAAATGAGTACCGATGCCTGCATCCAGCCGGCGCTTGGCCAAGGCCAGAATCTGCTCCTGCTGGTCCAGCTCGGCCTTGACGATATCGCGCTGGGCGAAGTGCAGGCTCAGCTGGATGTAGGCGCGCACCACGTTGTTCTGCAGCTCCAGCTGCGCCTGGCGGGCTTCGGCCACACTCATGTGCGCCTGATCCACGGCCTGCTCGCTGGCATTGCGTTCGCGGCCCCACAGGTCGAGTGCATAGCTGAAGCCAATGGCGGCGTTGTTGTCCCAGGTATTGGCACCGGACAGCGCGCCCGGCCCGTAGAACTGGTCTTCAGGCCAGTTGTGACGCTTGAGCGTGGCCTGGCCATTGGCCTGGAGTTTTTCCGCCGACTCGACCACGCCGGCCATGGCCTTGGCTTCGCGTACCCGCGCCGCAGCCATGGCCAGGCTTGGGCTGCCGGCCACGGCCAGGGCAACCCAGCGGTCCAGCTGTGGGTCGCCATAGGCGTGCCACCACTGCTGGTCGGGCCAGTGGGCGTCGGTCGCGGCTTCGCGTATGGCCGCGTCGGTGTTCAGGTTGTTGGCTTGCAGCGTCTTGCTTTGCGGGGCAATGCCCCAGGTTCCGATACAGCCGCTCAAGGTGAGGGCAAGGGCACAGGCACTGAACGCACTGAGCGTTCTGATGATGCGACGCGGCACAGCTGCGATTTCCCGAGGAAGAGTTGGAGGGGCCGGGCAATTCTAGGGGGCGGCAGCACTGGCGATAAGCGTGGATTCCTGCGAATCTTTGTTACCAAAACAGCGATAATCCGCCTTTGGTCGAAGGCAACTTTTCATCTCTTTTACGTTACTTCGTGACACAATTTTGTCCTCTACATCGAGAGTGACCCATGGACACCCTGCAAAACATGCGTGCTTTCAGTTGCGTAGCCCAACTTGGCAGCTTTACCGCTGCCGCCGGGCAACTGGATACGACCACCGCGAACGTGTCGCGGGCGGTCTCCAACCTGGAAGCCCATCTGCAAACAAGGCTGCTCAACCGTACTACCCGCCGCATTGCGCTGACCGAAGCCGGCAAGCGCTACCTGATGCGTTGCGAACAGATTCTTACCTATGTCGAAGAAGCCGAGGCCGAGGCAAGCGACGCACATGCCCGCCCGGCCGGGCAATTGAAGGTGCACTCTATGACCGGGGTCGGTCAGCACTTCGTGGTCGACGCCATCGCCCGCTACCGCGAATCGCACCCGGACGTGACCTTCGACCTGACCATGGCCAACCGCGTGCCCGACCTGCTCGACGAGGGCTATGACGTTTCCATCGTGCTGGCCACCGAACTGCCCGACTCCGGGTTCGTGTCCCAGCGCCTGGGCATCACCTACAGCATCGTCTGCGCCTCGCCCGCCTACATTGCCCGCCACGGCGTTGCGCACAAGCCTTCCGACCTGCTCAAGCATGCCTGCCTGCGCATGGTCAGCCCGGTGATCCCGTTGGAAAAGTGGCTGTTCGACGGGCCGGAAGGCCAGGAAATGGTCAACATCACCAGCTCGCCGTTCATGGTCAATACTGCCGATGCCATGAAAACTGCGATTCGCAGCGGCATGGGCGTGGGCGTGCTGCCGATCTATTCGGCCATCGATGGCCTGCGCGATGGCAGCCTGGTACGGGTGCTGCCCGAGTACCGGCTGCAGGAACTGAACCTGTACGCCATCTACCCGTCGCGGCAGTACCTGGATGCCAAGATCAAGACTTGGGTCGAGTACCTGCGCAACTCGCTGCCGGAGATTCTGGCAGCCCATGAGGCAGACCTGAAAACCCATCAGGTGATGATCGCCAATTAAAAAGCTGCTGCATTGCGGGGGCGGACAATGGTAGGTTGCTAACCATTGCCGGCCTCTTCGCGGGTAAACCCGCTCCCACAGGTACACCACTGCCTTCCAGGCCTGTGCAATACCTGTGGGAGCGGGTTCACCCGCGAAGAAACCACCACCGCCCCACCGCCTTGCAGAGAAGTTGCCCGATGAAAAAGACCGTCCTGGCCTTCAGCCGTATCACCCCGGCCATGGCCGAACGCCTGCAGCAAGACTTCAACGTGATCGTGCCGAACCCCAAGCTCGGCGATATCAACGCCCAGTTCAACGAAGCCCTGCCCGAAGCCCAGGGCCTGATCGGCGTTGGCCGCAAGCTCGGCCGGGCGCAACTCGAAGGAGCGGCCAGGCTGGAAGTGGTATCCAGCGTGTCGGTCGGCTACGACAACTACGACCTGGACTACTTCAACGAACGCGGCATCGCCCTGACCAACACTCCCGACGTGCTGACCGAAAGCACCGCCGACCTGGGCTTTTCGCTGATCATGGGCTGCGCCCGCCGCACCGCCGAACTGGACGCCTGGACCAAGGCCGGCAACTGGCAAGCTACCGTAGGCCCGGCCCACTTCGGCAGTGATGTGCACGGCAAGACCCTGGGCATCGTCGGCATGGGCAACATCGGTGCCGCCATTGCCCGCCGTGGCCGGTTCGGTTTCAACATGCCGGTCATCTATTCCGGCAACAGCCGCAAGACCGCACTGGAGCAAGAGCTGGGGGCACAGTTCCGCAGCCTGGAGCAACTGCTGAGCGAAGCCGACTTTGTCTGCATCGTGGTGCCGTTGTCCGATGCCACCCGCAAGCTGATTAGTGCGCGTGAGTTGCAACTGATGAAGCCGAGCGCGTTCCTGATCAACATCGCCCGCGGGCCGGTGGTGGACGAGGCTGCGCTGATCGAGGCGCTGCAGAACGGCACCATTCGCGGTGCGGGCCTGGATGTGTACGAGAAAGAGCCGCTGAGCGATTCGCCGCTGTTCAAGCTGCCCAATGCCCTGACCTTGCCGCATGTTGGTTCGGCCACTGCCGAAACCCGCGAGGCCATGGCCAACCGGGCAATCGACAACCTGCGTGCAGCGCTGCTGGGTGAGCGGCCGCGGGATCTGGTGAACCCGCAGGTGTGGAAGGGCTGATCGCCCGCTGCTGCCTGCCCTGGCCCTTTCGCGGGCTCACCCGCTCCCACAGGTACACCACCGCCCTAAAGGCCTGTGCAGTACTTGTGGGAGCGGGCGAGCCCGCGAAAGGGCCGGCACAGGCAACCCATCACCTATTTGGCCACCACTACACCCTCAGCCACCCTGGCCTTGGGCTTGCGAAACACCAGCACATTCCCCGCCATCACCGCCACCAACCCCAACAAGGCCGGTGCCGTCCACTGATACCCCTCGGCCACTGCCGACACATTCAACGCCACCAACGGGAACAGCACCGTGCAGTAAGCTGCCCGCTCCGGCCCCATGCGCCCGACTAGGGTCAGGTAGGCGGTAAAGGCGATCACCGAGCCCGGCACCACCAGGTACAGCAACGAGCCGATGTACCGCACGTTCCACTCCATGCTGAATGGCACGCCGCTGACCACGCAGAACACCGCCAGCATCACCGCCCCGTAGACCATGCCCCAGGCATTGGTGGTCATGGGTTTGAGCCCGGCCTTCTGCTGCATGCTCGACAGCATGTTGCCGGCCGAGAAGCACAGCGTACCGAGCAGCGCCAGGCCAAGGCCGTACAGGGTTTCGCGGCTGGCCGCGTGGTGGGACAGCTCGGGCCAGAACAGCAGGCCCAGACCAAGTAGCCCCAAGGCGCCGCCGCCGAGCACATTGCCGGCGATTTTCTGGCCGAAGAAGATCCGCGCATTGAGTGCATTCCACAGGGTGGCGGTGGAGAACACCACGGCGATCAGGCCGCTGGCAATCCACTGGCTGGCGCTGAGGAAGCAGATGAAGTTGACGCAGAACAGGCACAGGCCCTGGGCCAGACAGATCTGGTGGCCACGCCGGTTCATCGGCTGCAGCCGACGGGTGAGCAACAGGAAGGCGAACAGGATCAGCCCAGCCAAGGCGAAGCGGTAGACGATCGAGACCGGAATGGCGACAACACCCAGCTGGAGTTTCAGGGCGATCCAGGTGGTGCCCCAGATCAGGACGGTTAACAGGTAGAGTGACAGGTTCATGGCGGCGGTTCCTTGGGCCTTTCAGGATCGGTGCCCGGCGCTTCGCGGCTAAAGCCGCGAATCGAGGGCGCAGCCCTCGCCGAGGCATTTCAGTGTTCTCCTGTCGAACACCCACGCGCTTGCACAAACTTGCGCATTTGTCCCTCGGGTAGCTGTAAGCCTGCCCAAGGCGCAGTAGGATGGCTGGCAAGAGGAACCACCCATGACGCCACTCACCCAACTGCAAGTGTTCAACGCCATGCACGCCTCGCCCCACGCTCGGCTGGAGCTGAGCGCGCACCTGGGCGACGGGTTGGCGGCAGCGTTGTGGAGCAACCGCGACGATGCCCGCGATTACCAGGCACCGAGCCATCACACCCTGTCGTGCTACATCGCCGACGGCACCGGTACCTTTCGCCGCCAGCGCCCCGGCGAAAAAGGGGCACCCGACAAGCTGTGCGTGATGCCGGCCGGGCAGGAATCGAACTGGGTGGTCAATGGCGCGATCCGCCTGGCGCACCTGTATGTCAGCGAGGCGCAGTTCGCTCTGGGCTGCGTGCGCCTGCTCGACCGTGAACCGCGTGAGCTGCAACTGCAGGAGGCGACCTTTCTCGATGACCCGCAGCAGGCCAAGCGCTTTCGCCAGCTGATAACCCTGGACTGGGATGAACCTGGCGAACGCTTGCTGGCCAGCAGCCTGGCGCACGAGATCGTCGACCATGCGCTGCTCAACCAGGTCGGGCTGCGCCAGGGCCTGCGCCTGAAAGGCGGGCTGGCACCGAGCCTGCGCCGGCAACTGGTCGACTACATCGAAGCGCACCTGGACCAGCCCATTACCTTGGGCGAGCTGGCCCTGCGCTGCAACCTGTCCGAATACCACTTTGCGCGCATGTTTCGCGCCAGCTTCGGGCTGCCACCGCACCAGTACCTGCTGGCCCGGCGGCTGCATCGGGCCTGCCAAATGCTGCGGCTGGGCGGGATGCCGCTGGGGGAGATTGCCCTTTTGTGCGGGTTTGCCAGTGCCAGCCATTTCAGCAACCGGTTCCGCCAGGCGGTCGGTGCAACGCCTGGCGAATACCGTTTGGCCATTCGTGGCTAAGGCCGCTCCCAGAGGGACCGCGCCACCCTCAAGGGCAGTGCAGTAACTGTGGGAGCGGCTTTAGCCGCGAAGAGGCCGGGACAGGCTGGCCTAGAACTCGAAGGTACTGGACAAGCTCACCTGCCGCGCATCGCCAATGGCCACAAAGTACTGGTTCACCGCCGAGCTGTAATAAACCTTGTCGAACAGGTTCTTCACGTTCAGTTGCAACAGCACCTTGTGCTCGTCGAGCCTGGTCTCGTAGCTGGCAAAGGCATCGGCCACGGTATAGGACGGCAGGTCGAAAGTGTTGGTCGAGTTACCAGCGCGCTCGCCAACATATCTCGCACCGGCCCCCAAACGCAGGCGGTCGCCGCCAAACAGGCTGCCATAGTCATACACCGCCGACAGCGAACCACTGTGCCGAGCCACGTTCTGCAGGCGGTTGCCCTTGAGGGCCGGGTCTTTGGTCACTTCAGCATCGGTGAAGGCATAGCTGCCAATCAGGCTCCAGCGCTCGCTCAACTGCCCCGTCAGGTCCAGCTCGACACCCCGTGAGCTGACCTCTCCGGCATTGCTGTACACCGTTTCGCGCGTACTGGTATCAAAGTTGGAAACCAGCACGTTGCGCTTGGTGATATCGAACAACGCCAGGGTACCCGTGAGGCGGCCCGGTATGTCGAGCTTGGCGCCCAGTTCCCACGATTTGCCCTCTTCTGGCGCCACCGACGAGTCAAGCACCACATTGCCGACCAGCGGCGCGATGGTGGAGTTGGGCTTGAACGACTCGCTATAGCTGCCATAAAACGACAGCTGCTCGTCCACCTTGTAGACAATACCTGCATGCGGCACCCACGCCTGGCCATTGATGTCGGTGTTGGCCTTGAACGGGCGGCCACGGCCAGCGTACTGGTCGAACTGCTGGAAGCGCGCACCGGCCACCAGGATCCAGTGATCATCCAGGTGCAGCGCGTCCTGCACGAACAACGCGTCAGTGCGTAGTTTGTCGGTCTGGTCGCTGTCACTGGCTTTTACGGTGGTACCCTCCACTTCCTGACCGTAGACCGGATTCGTATAGCTGAAGGTGGATTGGGCGGTCTGCCGGATCATGTCACCGCGGAAAATCTTGCGGTCTTCATGATCGACACCGAACAGCAGGTCATTCTGCATCCCGGCCAGTTCCACATTGCCGGCCAGGCTCAGGGTGGCGAACTGGTCACGGCTCATGGCGTTGTGGGTGCCGTCGATGCTGCGCGACAGCGTGCCGGTTTTTTCATTCACGCCGGTCACCCGCACCTGGCTGGCATCATAGGTTTCGCGGTTGAAGCTGTAGCCGAAGTGCAGCTTCCAGTCATCGGCCAGCTGGTGGTCGACTTCCAGACGGTACAGGTCGGAACGCCCCTCCATGTCGTTGAAGGGTTCGTCCAGGCGCCGCGTGGCCGGGATGTCCAGCGGGTGGCCGTTGTTGCCGAACGCCGTGCCACGGTCGAAGGGGTAGAGAAATTCGCGGTGCTCGTAGGCCAGTACCACCTGGGTGTCTTCGCCCAGCCAGGCCAGCGACGGCGCTACCAGCGATTCGCGGTGCACACCGTAGTTGCGCCAGTAGTCTTCATCTTCGTGGTCGACGATCAGGCGATAGGCGAAGTTGCTGTCGCCCAGCGCACCGGTGCTGTCGAACCCGCCACCGCTGCCATTCTTGCCGCGACCATAGGTGGACCCACGCACGGTCAGGGCGTTGTACTGCTCGAGTTGCGGGCGCTTGCTGACCACATTGATCACCCCGCCGGGGTCCTGGATGCCGTACAGCAGCGAGGCCGGGCCTTTGAGCACTTCGACCCGCTCGGTGCTGGCGTTGAGGCTGCGGCCCTGCACGATGGGCATGCCATCGCGCATGATCGAGCCGTCGCGGTTGTCGCCGAAGCCGCGCTTCATCACCGTGTCGGAGGTGCCACCGAAATTGTTGCCCTGGGTGATGCCGCTGACATTGGCCAGGGCGTCATCGAGGTTGCGCGGGGCCTGGTCACGGATGACCTGGGCCGGTACCACGTTGATGGCCTGGGGGATGTCCTGGCTCGGGCCTTGCCCGCGCATGATCGAGGCCGTGGCCGGGGGCTGGTAGCTGTAGTCGTCCAGTTGCGAGGTCACGGTGGTGGCCTGCAGGTTGAGGGCGCCGGAGGTGTCCACTGCTTCGAGGGTGAGCGTACGTGCATCGACGCGGCGCCAGGCCAGCCCGGTAGTGCCCAGCAGCTGTTGCAAGGCCTGTTCAGCGCTGAACCTGCCGTTCAGCGCCGGCGCCTGCACGCCTTGCAGTTCCAAGGTGTAGATCACACTCTGGCCAGTGGTGCGGCTGAAGGTGTCGAGTGCCTGGGCAAGGGGTTGCGCCGGCTGGGCGAAGGTATACGCCTGCTGCTGCTCGGCGGCACAGGCCAGGGGGGCGACAGCGAATGCCGGGAGCGCGGAAAGGCCGAGCCAGAGAGAGACGCAACGCGGGGTGAACTTCATGGACGCTGACCTGTGAGAGGGATATGACTGCGAATGAATCGCACTTCCACTCATTACACGGATGCCACGTCCTGTTACCTCACCCGTTGCCTGAAAAATTTTTTGCATGTGCCGGCCTCTTCGCGGGCTTGCCCGCTCCCACAGGGACTGCACCGGATTCGAGACTTGTGCAGTCCCTGTAGGAGCGGGCAAGCCCGCGAAGAGGCCGGCACAGGCAGCTACCTGATGACAGTCAACCGCCCCAGCACAGTCTGCCGCGAAAAGCCCATCACCTTGCCCAGCGAATCCAGCGCCAGCAATGGCGCGGCCACCGGGAAACTGCCACTGACCTTGCGCTGCCCCAACTCATCATCGAGCAACAGAATGCGCCCCGGGTAGTAACGCCCCAGGTCCTCGACCACCTGCGCCAGCGGCACCTGGTAGTAATTCAGCCAGCCCTGGCGCCAGGCCAGGCGGTTGTCGCTGGCCACCGTCAGAGTGTCGCCGACTCTGCCGCCAGCGTAGGTCGCCTGCTGGTTGGCCGTCAGTTCACGTGCTGCGGCGCCCGGCACCGGGCTCACCGCCACCCGCCCGCTTTGCACCGTGACCTGGGCGCCCTCGCCCTGCTTGCGCACTTCAAACTGGGTACCCAGCACGCGCACCTCGCCACCAGCAGCTTCCACCACGAATGGCGCGCCGGTATGCGTGACCTGGAAGAACGCCGCGCCATGCAACAACCGCACGCGGCGCTCGCCCTGCGCAAAATCGACCGCAATCGCGCTCCCCGCATCCAGCATCACCTGCGACTGGTCGGGCAAGGTCACTTGGCGAACTTGATCAGCACTGCTGTAGTCGGCCTGCAGGTCCTGCAGCCACAAGCCCGGGTGCCAGCCACCAGCAATGCCCACGGCCAGTACCAGGCAGGCAGCCACCGCCAGCGCTGCAGCCCGCTGCAGCCAGGGGTGCCTGGCCGGTGGCCTGGCCATCGCATCCAGATAACGTTGCAGGCTTGCCTGTTCTTCAGCGGCCAGACGCGCCGCCGGGATGGCGCTGTTCTGCCACAGCAGCTGGGCCTGGGCGTAGGCCTCACGGTGCCCGGGATCGGCCAGCAGCCAGCGCTTGAACCCCGCGCCCTCGGCTTGCTCAGGCTGTTCGTTGATACGGCTGAGCCACTGCAACGCGGCCCGGGACTGCGCCTCGGTGATCGGCGGTAAACGGCTCATCGACGGGCACTCCCTGGCCGGCGTAGGGTGGACGCGGGCTCGGCCACACTCGCCTTGCACGCTTCGAGGGCGCGCATCATATGCTTTTCCACAGCACTCTGGGACAGTTGCATGGCCTTGGCGATCTCGCCGTACTTGCAGCCGTGGATACGATTGAGCAGGAAGATCTGCCGGGTACGCTCGGGCAAGGCGCGCAAGGCAGCGTCGATGCGCTGCAAGTCGTGATCGACCTCCACAGCCTGTTCCGGGGCCTGGGCCATGGCCGCTTCATCCAGCGGCAGCACAGCTTCGGCCACGCGCTCGCGGCTGCCTTCGCTGCGCAGGTGGTCGATGGCCAGGTTGCCGGCGCAACGCAGCAGGTAGGTGTCCAGCGCCTCGACCTTGACCTCGGGGCGACGCCAGAAGCGCAGGAACAGTTCCTGGACCAGGTCCGATGCCGTGGCCCGACAGCCGACCCGGCGGCTCACCAGGGCCTCCATGCGTGCCCGCTGGGCCTGGAACACCTGGACGAAGCGCGCACGCCCGCCGCCGCTTTCGGCATCCGCCTCGACCATGTCGCCCGGCTCGCTCACCTGGTCACTCGGCGAACAGGGCCAGCAACGGCCCCAGCACCACGCTGGCGGCCGCCAGGCCCAGCAACAGGCGGGGCTGGTATGGCAGGCCGAACACCCACAGGGTCACCCCAGCCATCATCACTGCAGTCCACTCCACCAGGCCATGGGCCCAGCCACGCAGGTGCACGCTGAACACCAGCGACAGCACCAGCAGCAGCCAGCCGGCGCTTCGCAACAGCCGCAACTGCCCGGGGCGTGGCTTGTGCCCGAGCAGGTCGACGAAGTGCTTCTCCATGGCCAGGCACAGGGCAACGAAGCCGGCGTAAGCGATCAGTGCATTACCCAGCATCAGCTCGCCTCCGCCGTTTCAGTGCCTGGTTTCCTCGCTGCACGAGGGGCCCGTTTGGCCACAGGCTTCGGGCTGTGCAACATCTTCCCGGCCAGCCAGGCCAAAAACAGGCCGGTGCCCAACGCGGTCAGGTCGAAGCCGGCCATGGCCCAGTCCCCCGCCGGCAGCGAATGGTTCAGGCCTTGGCCGGTGGTAAGGCCGTTGAGCAGCGGCAGCAAGGCAAAGGCCAGCGCGCCCAGAGCCAGTTGCTCGCCCCATGCCCGGCGCCCACTGCGCAGCACAGCGTGCAACAGCGACAGGCCCCAGGCGCTGAAGAAGGCATTGACCTCCCAGTCGGCCCGGCCTTCGACACCCATCGGGATCAGGCGGTTGGCCCAGAAAAAGCCCGCTACGGCCAGCAACAGGCCGCTCATGCTGGCGATGTTGAGCACCTCGACCAGGCGCAGTTCGCCCGGCAGGCGCTCGCTCCTGGCATGCTTGAGCTGACGCTTGCCCAGCCACATCACCAGCCCGGTACCGATCACCGCGGTACCGGCCACGCCAAAGAAGAAATACAGCCAGCGCAGCCAGGGGCCGGCGAAATTGCCCATGTGCAGGCCGGCAAAGCTGAAGGCGGTCATCATCGCCCCGCTCTCCGGCTTGCCCTGGTTAAGCAGCACACCGCTCGCGCCATCGAAGGTCCAGTTGGCGCTGCGCCGATAGGCCACATGGTCGGCCGCGGACTGGGTAAAGGTGACACGGGCATTGCTGTCGCCGGCATTTTCCACCTGGATACGGCCGATACGCGCGCCCGGTTGCATGTCCTGCACCTTGGCGTACAAGCTCGGCAACGGTACCAGCGGCGCGGCCACATGAGCGGCCTTGGGCGCATTGTTACGGCCAAACAGGTCGTTGAAGTACTTGCCGGTGTCATTGCCGTAGCTGGCCATGATGCCCGCCGGCATCACCATGTACATGAACAGCACCAGGCTGCTGTAGCTGATCATCAGGTGGAACGGCAGCACCAGCACGCCAATGGCGTTGTGCCCGTCCAGCCACGAGCGCTGGCCCTTGCCGGGGCGGAAGGTGAAGAACTCCTTGAAAATCTTCTTGTGGGTGATGATGCCGGTGACCAGCCCCAGCAGCATGATGAAGGCGCAGAACGTCGACAGCCAGCGGCCGAAGGGGTATGGCATCTGCAGCTGGAAGTGGAAGCGGTAGAAGAACTCGCCACCGCGGCTGTCGCGTGCCTCCACCGGCTGGCCGGTCTGGGTATCGAGGGTCTTGGTGACGAAGCCGCGTGGCCCGCCATTGGGGTCGCGATAACCCACGCTCAAGGCGGCCTCGCGAGCGTTGGGCATGCGGATCAGCCAGGTGCCCGAATGCCCGGCGTTGTCCTGCAGGTACCGCTGAGCCACCTCCAGGCTATGGGTCGGGTCGAGTGCATGGCTGCGCACTTCTGGCTGCGACCAGTGGGTGATTTCTTCCTTGAAATACGACAGCGTGCCGGTGAGGAAGATGGCGAACAACAGCCAGCCGAAGATCAGGCCGGTCCAGGTGTGCAGCCAGGCCATGGCCTGGCGGAAGCCCTCTTTCATGGGTTTTTCATCCAGTAGGCCAACCCGCTGATCACTCCCAGCAGCACGCTTGGCGCCAGCACGCCCAGCCAGGCGCGCAAAGCGCTGCGGCAGGCGAAGCACCAGATGAATGCCAGCAGGTAGAAGACGAATGACAGCAGCAGGCCGGTGAGCGTGGCATCGACCTGTGGCAGTGGCGCTACCAGGGCAATACAGACGCTGGCCACGGACGCCAGCAGGTAGCCGCCCAGCAGCGCGGCCAAGCTACGTGAAGTCACGGCCAGGCGATAGCTGAGCGAGGGACCGGCGGTTTTGCGCGTCATGGCGAAGGTCCGGGCGTTTTCGGGGCTGCAATAATAATGATTTCAATTCTCATAAGCAAAGCCTGCCCGATGAGCCGCCTGCCGCCTTGAATGCAACAAGAAATTTATTTTCAAAAAGGGCTTGAATTCGTTTCGCCGTTGCCTGACCTTAGAGTCAAGAGGCGCAGAAATTCCAAGGGTCTCAAAGGCCTAGGCGCGTCTCCCATGCGAGCAAGCTGAATAAGGATTGAATCATGCAAATCCAGGTCAACAGCAGCAACCATTTCGAAGGCAACGCCCGGCTCGACCAGTGGGTCCGCAGCACACTGCAGAACTCGCTGGAACGTTACGAAGACGACCTCACCCGCATCGAGGTTCACCTGCGCGACGAGAACGGCGCCAAGCCCGGACCGCATGACAAACGCTGCCAGATGGAGGCTCGCCCCAAAGGCCACCAACCGATTTCCGTGACCCACACAGCTACTTCGCTGGACCAGGCGGTAGATGGTGCAGCCACCAAGCTCAACCACGCGCTGGAACACTTCTACGGCAAGCTGCGCAGCAAGCGCGGAGCCCTGGAACTGAGTGACCCGGACGCCTGATCGGCAATGCAAACGCCCGGCCTGATGCCGGGCGTTTTCGTTTGTATCGATCGATGGCGCTGAACCAACAGGTAATTTCCCCGGTCAACTTCTGCACTCATTCACCGCAGAAGCATGACCATGAATAACCCATTCGAACGAATCAGCGCTGCATTCGCCCCCGAATACCGGGTCAACCTGAGCATTGCAAACCTCGACGGCAGCATCATGCTGACCTTGTCCGACGACGCTGGCGTGGTCGCCAAGCGCCTCATCACCCAGGCCCAGCGCAATGACCCGGTGCGCCTGCAGCGAGTGATCGACAGCATCCGCCTGGGCCTGGCCATCGAACACAGCCAGAACCCCCTGCAGGTGCTGGCCGCGCTGACCCGTGACGCCCGCCGCGAGCCACGCCACTTCATCGCCAACTGAGGGCTACTTGCCCTCCTCCACTTCCTTGCCGTTGGCATCCAGTACCTTGGTCGAGGGGTAACGGTACGAGGCATAGCGCACCACCAGGATCGCGAACGCCAGCAACAGGATGCCACCGCAGATGTACAACAGCCCTACGTCCGGCGCCTTGTGGTGCGAGACATCGCCGATCAGCAGGCGGGTCAGCGCAGTGATGGCCACGTACAGCAGGAAGCGAATAGGCATGTGGTTGGTCTTGAAGTAGATACCGACCATCGCCCCCAGCTCCAGGTAGATGAACAGCAGCAGGATGTCATCGACACTGACCCCGCCCTTGCCGAGCATGTCCAGGAACGTCATCACCGCCGCATAGGCGGTGATCGCGCCAATGCCGAACAGCGCCAGGTAATGGAATGCCTCGACGCACAGGTTGCCCAGCGAGTCGGCCGAGCCGTGCAGGCCCTTGCGCAGCTTTTCTGCCCATTTGATGTTCACGATGTTCCATTCCCCGATACGTCTTGAAGGATGATGCGTCACCACTGTGACGCTTGTGCCATGCAGTTAAAGGGCCAGGCCCCTGCCTTGGAAGGCGACCGATTGCCGCAAGGCACCTTGAGGCGTGGCAAGTTGCCAGAAACACGGCCCTGTGCTGGGAAAAATCAGATTTAACCCCTTCCTTGTAGGGCATTTCCCAAAGATACTCCCTGCCATTGTGGTGTTCGGGGATGAGCACTAGTCTCGGATCGTCGCTGCCAAACAGCGACCGGCTTTGACAGGCCGCCCTGAACTAACCACATGGCTTTGCCTTTATGGCAGCTGTCATGGGGCACCTCGTGTGCGCCGGCTTTTGGTTCTGTTCACCGGTCTGTCAACCCATGCACAGCTGCCGCCTTCCTGTTTGACAGCAGGAGGTGGTGGCCCAAACTTGAACAGGCCTTCATCATGCTGAAAGTAGTCCCCGATCCACCCCACACCCCCCATTCCCTTGAAGACACCCTGATCCAGGCTACGGACTATGCGTTGTGCGCAGCCACCGTGGTGCATCAGGCCTTGTTGCTTCAGCCCAAGTCGCCAGCATCGATTTTGATGATGACCTCAATGCATGAGCTAGAGACGTTGCGGGCTTTGCTTGAATCGGCACTAGTTCAGGTGCAGATGCCCGCTGAGCCTCGGACTTTGCACTGAGGTTTGAGTGTTGCGTTGTCTGGGCTGGCCTCTTCGCGGGTAAACCCGCTCCCACAGGATCTCCACAGGCCTTGAGGTAGATGCAGTACCTGTGGGAGCGGGTTCACCCGCGAAAGGGCCCGTCCACGCAGTCGAGAATTTTCAGGGGATTCAAAAATGACCACAGAAGACACCCAATTCACCGTCGGCAAAACCACCTTCTTCCAAGGTGAAAACGGCACCCACCCACTCTTCCGCATCGAGCCAGGCATCCCTTGCCGGGACGCCCGCGAGCAGTCATCAGAGCTGATGGGCTATGTACGCGAACTGACCATCACCGGCCTGATGGACGAGAAACCGATGATGATCTGGGCTGCGCACTACTTGAGCGCGATGGCCAAGGCGCTGATGGATGATGCTGAGTTGGGCATGAAGCAGTAAGCCCTCTGCACCACGCTACAATTTCTGCTTGCGAAGCAATCAACATTGCCATTACTGTATATAGATACAGTAAATCGAAACGCAACCAGCAAAAGGCATAGAGGTGATGAATGGCCGTCGAAGTGGTGTACCGCAGCAGCCGCGACCCGGAGCGCTTGTTCATGGATAAGGCCGAAGCAGACCGTCACGACAAGATGCTCGAACTGGCCGAGCGCCTGGCCGAAGTACTGCACAAGGCAGTGCCCTCGCTGACCGAGCAGCAGGTCGAGGAAGCCGGTATCTACATGGCCAAGAACCGCGATGTATTCGCCCGGGCATTCAAGAGCCAGCCGGATGCACTGGCCGAGTTGCTCGAAGCGCCAGCGGCCGAGTAATTGCCTGCACTGGCCTCATCGCCAGCAAGCTCCACAGGGGGGTACATGGCTTGCTCCATTGTTCAGGTCACCTCATTGCCCTGTAGGAGCAGCCTTGTGCTGCGAAGAGGGTAGTTGAGCAGCAGATATTCTTCGGCAGTAATGGCCTCTTCGCAGCGCAAGGCTGCTCCTACAAGTCGGCGCGACAGGGGGGCGCTGGCTTGCCGGCGATGGGGCCAGTGCAAGAACACAAATTACTTCAGCCGTAGAGCAATCGCTCCGCCAGCATCTGCGCTACCCGCGCCGGCGAGCGTTTCTCTGCCTGGGCATGGCCAAACACTTCGGTCAGCCGTGAAGGTATACGCGCCAGGTGCGCAGTGATGGTGCCCAGGTCTTCGCCACGATGGGTAAGCGCCACGTAGATCAACCCACCGGCATTGATCACGTAATCGGGTGCATACAGTATCCCGCGCGACTCCAACTGGTCGGCTACCTGCAAGGTAGTCAGCTGGTTGTTCGCCGCCCCCGCCACTGCCGCGCAACGCAACTGCATCACGCTCTGCCCGTTCAACACCGGCCCCACGCCGCAAGGGGCAAAGATGTCGCAAGGGGTGCTGATCAATGCATCATTGGTCACCGGATGGGCATTGAACTGCTCCACCGCCAGCCGCACCCGCCCAGGGTCCAGATCGCTCACCAGCAGGTCAGCACCCGCTGCGTGCAGTTGCTCCGCCAGCGCATAACCGACATTGCCCAGCCCTTGCACCGCCACCCGCAGCCCTTGCAGGTCATCACTGCCAAGACGGAACGAAGTGGTGGCACGAATGCCGGCAAAAACCCCCATCGCCGCATGCGGTGATGGGTCACCCGAGGCCGTGGTGCTGGTCACATGGGGTGTGCTCTGGGCAATGCAGTCCATGTCCAGGGTCGAGGTGCCGCTGTCCACGGCAATGATGAAGCGCCCTTGCAAAGTGTCAATGAAGCGGCCAAAGGCCTCGAAAAGCGCGGCACGGTTTTCCACATGCGGGTTGCGCATGATCACCGCCTTGCCGCCCCCCAGTGGCAGGCCGGCCAGCGCCGCCTTGTAGCTCATGCCTTGGGCCAGGCGAATGGCGTCGGTCATGGCGCTTTCATCGTCGGCATAAGGCAGGTAGCGGCAACCGCCCATCGCCGGGCCCAGTTGTTCGCTGTGGATCGCCACCACGGCCTTCAGGCCGGTGGGCGGGTCGGTGAACAAGTGCAGCGACTGGGTACGGGTGCTTTGCATCAGAGCGAACATCGACAGGCTCCCCTACGAGGTGCTCCTTCCAGTATAGGCACGGCCTTTGGGCTGGCGCCGCCGCCGGACCACTGGACGAAACCGCGCGCCGCGGCTAATACTCAAGCGTGTGTGGAGAAGCCCATGAAGCCACGTCAAGCCTGCCTGGCCTGCCTGGAACGCGAGCCCGTCGCCCTGCTGGAAGCCGCATTATGGATTGCCGCCGAGCATGACCGCAGCGTCGAGCCCGCGATCAACCTTGCCAATCTGAATGACCTGCAGCGCGAGATCAGCGCCAACCTGCCGATGCTGCCGCTGTGCGAACTGGCCCAGCCACTGCTGCGCCAACTCAATGCCCTGGGCTTCCAGCAGGATGAATATCACCCGCTGCGCCCGCATGCCGCGATGATGGACAAGGTGCTGCAACGCCGCCGTGGCCAACCGCTGACCCTGGCCATCCTCGCCCTGGAACTGGCCCGGCGCCTGTCCATCCCCCTTGAGGGCGTAGGCTTCCCCGGCCATTTCCTGCTGCGTGTACCCGGTGCCGATCACCTCCTCGACCCCTGTGGTGGTCGGCGCCTGTACCCCAACGATTGCCGTGAGCTGCTGGCTCGCCAGTTTGGCCCGCATGTAGCGCTGACCGCCGAGCACATGCGCACCGCCAGCCCGTTGCAGATGCTGCAACGCCTGTCACGCAACCTGCGCCAGTTGCACATCAGCAACGACAACCACCTGGCGGCGCTGATCGATGCCGAGCGGGTCATGCAGCTGGGCCCGGTGCAGGTCAGCGACTATGTGACCCGCGCCTCGCTCTACCAGTACCTGGATTGCCCTCAGGCCGAGCGCTTCGACCTGGAGCATGCATTGCTGCTGACGGATGACCCGGTCCAGCGCCTGAAACTGTCCGAACGTATTGGCAAGCTTCCGACGGCGAACCGTTCCATTCACTGAGCCGGGCTGTCCGGCTGCTGTGCTGGGTGGGCCTGGGCGAACGCCGGGTGCCCCACCGCCAAGGCGGCAACCCGCAGGATGCGCGGGAAGCTGTCGAGGTCGATGTTGAAGCGTTCGGCCGCGTACAACTGCGGGATCAGGTAGATATCCGCCAGGCCCGGCTCATCACCGAAGCAGAAGCCGTGATCGCCTATCAATTGCTCCACTGCCGCCAGCCCCTGGCTGATCCAGTGGCCGATCCACTGGTTGACCTGGCTCTCGTCCTGGCCTGCCTGGCGCAGCCGGTTGAGCACACTGACGTTGTGCAGTGGGTGGATGTCGCAGCCGATGATCGCCGCAACACCCCGCACCTTGGCGCGCGCCTCGGCCGTGGCTGGCAGCAGTGCGGGCTGTGGATAAACCTCTTCCAGATACTCGATGATCGCCGGCGACTGCACCAGCAGCTCGCCGCCATCGGTGCGCAAGGCCGGCACGCGGCCCTGCGGGTTGACCGCAACATAACCCGCACCGCGCTGCTCACCCTGCAACAGGTTGACCGGCAGGGACTGGTAGGCCAGCCCCTTCAGTGCCAGGGCAATACGCACTCGGTAGGACGAGGTGGAACGGTAATAGGTGTACAGCTCCATGCCCCGCCTCCTCAGTTGGCCGCGATGACCGTGCCGCGGCATTCGCCGAAACCGATGCTGGCCACGCCATCACGCACGCAGCGAGCACGCAGGATGATCTCGTCGCCATCTTCGAGGAACTTGCGCACCTCGCCACTGGCCAGTTCCACCGGGTGCTTGCCGCCTTCGGTGATCTCCAGCAGGCTGCCGAACGAGCCTGGCGTTGCGCCCGACAGCGTGCCAGAACCGAACAGGTCGCCCGGTTGCAGCTGGCAACCGTTGACGCTGTGGTGCGCAACCAGCTGCGCCACGGTCCAGTACATGCTGCGGGTGTTGCTCAGGGTCAGGCGGTGTGGGGCGAGGCCCTGCTCGCGCATTTGCTCGGTCAGCAGCAGTACCTCAAGCTCAATATCGAAAGCACCTGCGGCCTGGTCGCGCTTGTCCAGCAGGTACGACAGTGGCTGCGGGTCGCCTTCCGGGCGTGCCGGCTGGGCACAGCGGAACGGTTCCAGCGCTTCGGCGGTAACCACCCAGGGCGAGATGGTGGTGATGAAGCTCTTGGACAGGAACGGCCCCAGCGGCTGGTATTCCCAGGCCTGGATATCGCGCGCCGACCAATCGTTGAGCAGGCACAGGCCGGCCACATGCTCGGCGGCATCGCCTATCGGGATCGCCTGGCCAATGTCGTTGCCCTGACCGATCCAGATACCCAGCTCCAGCTCGTAGTCCAGGCGCGCACAGGGACCGAAGCTCGGCTCGGTGTGCCCGGCCGGCAGGGTCTGGCCCTTGGGCCGGCGCACATCGGTGCCGGACGGGCGGATGGTCGAGGCGCGGCCGTGATAACCGATCGGCACGTACTTGTAGTTGGGCAACAGCGGGTTGTCGGGGCGGAACAGCTTGCCCACGTTCGTGGCGTGCTCGATGCCCACGTAGAAATCGGTGTAGTCACCTATCTGCGCTGGCACATGCAGCTGGCAGTCGCTGGCCGGGTACAGTGCGGCCTGCAGTGCCGTCTGGTGTTCGCTGTTTTCACCCAGCAGCACCTGCAGGCGCTCGCGCAGGGCAACGCGGGCACCGCGGCCGAGGGCGAAGAATGCGTTCAAGACACCACCACGGGTGGCCTCGACCGCAGTCTTGGCGGCCCCGTCGAACAGCCCGGCGGCCAGCACCGCCTCCAGGTCGAGGATCGCGTCGCCGATGGCCACGCCACAACGCCTTGCTTCACCCGGCCGGCTGAAGATGCCCAACGGCAGGTTCTGCAGCGGGAAATCGCTGTGCCCGTTGGCGTGCTCGACCCAGCTACGGGCAATGGCGGTCTGATTCATGGGTTATCTCCGGTTCGGGTTGAAGGTGCTCGGCAAGGTGGCCCAGCAACTATCGTAGTCGGCCTGCAACTGCGGGCATTCAAGGGCTTGCAGGCTCGGGCGCAGCACCTGGCTGGTCTCGAACATGAAGGCCATGGTGTTGTCGATCTTGTGCGGCGCCAGGTCGGCGGCAATGGCCTTTTCGCAGGTTTCGGCGTCGGGGCCATGGGCGCTCATCACCCCGTGCAGCGAGGCACCGCCCGGCAGGAAGCCCTCGGCCTTGGCGTCGTAGGCGCCGCTGATCAGGCCCATGAACTCGTTCATCAGGTTGCGGTGGAACCATGGTGGACGGAAGGTGTTCTCGGCCACCATCCAGCGTGGCGGGAAGATCACGAAGTCCATGTTGGCCAGGCCATGCACGCTGGTAGGCGAGGTCAGCACGGTGAAGATCGATGGATCCGGGTGGTCGAAGCTGACCGTGCCGATGGTGTTGAAGCGGCGCAGGTCGTACTTGTACGGCACGTTGCTGCCATGCCAGGCGACCACGTCCAGTGGCGAATGCTGCAGTTCGCAGGCCCAGTGTTCGCCGAGGAACTTCTGCACCAGCTGCACCGGGCCATCGACCTCTTCGTACTGCGCCACCGGGGTGAGGAAGTCGCGCGGGTTGGCCAGGCCGTTGCTGCCGATCGGGCCCAGGTCCGGGATGCGCAGCGGCGCGCCGTGGTTTTCGGCGATGTAGCCGCGGGCCTCGCCGTCGAGCAGTTCGACGCGGAACTTCATGCCACGCGGGATAACCGCGATTTCCAGCGGCTCGACTTCCATCACCCCCAGTTCGGTGGCAATGCGCAGGCGGCCTTGTTGCGGCACCAGCAGCAGTTCACCGTCGGCGTTGAAGAACACCCGCTCCATGGAACGGTTGGCGCGGTAGATGTAGATGCTCACGCCGGCCGGTTTATCCGCAGCGGCGTTGGCCACCATGGGCAGCCAGCCCTCGATGAAATCGGTCGCTTCGACGGGGATCGGCTGGGGGTTCCAGCGCAGGCGGTTTGGGGTGATGGCCCCCAGCGGGCCGGTCAGCGGCTGACGCGCCAAGCGCTCGAAACGCGGGTGCAGGGCAGACGGACGAATACGATACAGCCAGGTGCGGCGCAGCTCGCTGCGGGTCATGGTGAACGCCGTGCCCGAGAGCAGCTCGGCATACAGCCCATAGGGCGCCTTCTGCGGCGAGTTCTGCCCGACCGGCAAGGCCCCTGGCAGCGCTTCGCTGGCAAACTCGTTGCCGAAGCCGCTTAGGTAGTGAAGGTCGGGTGACGTATCGCGATTCATCGATGCCTCCGGGCTCTGGCCGAGCCGTTGCTGGCAGCTGGCTGCTGGCCCGGAGCGGGGTGGCAGCGCGTCTGCATTGTTTTTATCGTAATCAGATTACGAATAACGTAATTTGCTACGGGCAATGCGTCAAGCTATAAAGGCGCGACTCGACGAATCCGGAAGAAGATGTCCATGGCCAAAGCCAGCTCCCCCGCCGACAACGGCAAGCAGAAAGTCCGCTCGGCGGAGGTCGGCACCGACATCCTCAAGGCCCTTGCCGAACTCTCCCCGTCCACTTCCCTGTCACGCCTGGCGGAACATGTGCAAATGCCGGCGAGCAAGGTGCACCGTTACCTTCAGGCACTGATCGCCAGCGGTTTTGCCGAGCAGGATGCGGCCACCAACCATTACGGCCTGGGGCGGGAGGCACTGCGGGTGGGGCTGGCGGCGCTGGGCAGCATCGATGTACTGAAGATTGCCGCGTTGCCGCTGTCGCAGCTGCGCGATGAACTGAACGAGAGCTGCTTCGTTGCCGTATGGGGCAACCAGGGCGCGACAGTGGTCAGCATCGAGCCGGCGGTGCGCGCGGTCACCGTGGTAACGCAGATAGGCTCGGTACTGCCGCTGCTCACGTCGTCTACCGGGCTGGTGTTCGCCGCCTACCTGCCCGAGCGCGAGACCGTGGAGTTGCGTGACCGGGAACTGGCCGCCCTGCAGCACAGCGCCGCCGACTACCAGGCGGTACTGGAGGGCATTCGTGAACGTGGCCTGCACCATGTGCACGGGCTGTTGATGCCGGGCGTGGATGCGTTGTCGGCCCCAGTGTTCAATGCCATGGGGCAGATCGCCGCGGTGATGACCGTGGTCGGGCCGACGTCGATCTTCCATGCCGACGAGCATGGCCCGGCGGCGCAACGGCTGCTGGCGGCAGCGCGGGAAACCAGCTGGCGCATGGGCTATACGCCCGCCGGCTGAGCGCCTGCGGCACTATTGCCCGATACGTAAAGGTGAATGTCATAAGCGGCTATTTTTCCTACAGGATCAGGCGCTTATTCTTAACTCACTGGCCGGCATGAAGGGCTCTCCCCCCCGCCTTTCAGGCCTGCGAGGTTCACCGACGTAGATTTTGAAGCTCCTTGATCTGACGTCTCGATTGGCCGCTGCGGCTTGCAGCGGCCTTTTTTATCTGCCCTGAAAAACTCTTCGCCCGTGCCGGCAGACAAGTTTCAGCCCAGCGGATACTTCTGCAAGTTCGCCATCATCTGCTGCAACGCCTGCAAGCTGTCCTGCGGGTGCACTGCCCCGTCGAAATCGCCAATCCGTGCCCAGTTCTCTGCCACCTGTTCCGGGGTGAAGCCTTCACGCGGATCGAAGCCTACCCCCAGGCTACGCTCCCACCGTACCTTGCCCACCCAGCCGCCGCCCACTTCGAACAGCTCACCGCTGCCCTGGCACTGCTCGCTGCCCAGGTACACCACCAGCGGGCTGACCAGCTCTGGCTTGAGCCGCTCGAATACCTGAGGCGGGATCAGGCCTTCGGTCATGCGGGTGCCTCCCGTCGGGGCGATGGCGTTGACCAGGATACCGTGCTTGCGTCCTTCGATCGCCAAGGTACGAGTCAGCCCATACAGGCCGAGCTTGGCCATACCGTAGTTGGCCTGCCCGAAGTTGCCGTAGATACCGGACGTGGACGCGGTGAAGATCACCCGCCCCCAGTTTTGCTCGCGCAGGTGCGGCCAGGCAGCGCGGGTGACCTTGTAGGCCCCCTCGACATGCACCTGATACACCTGCTCCCAGTCGCTGTCTTCCATCTTGTGAAACGTCTTGTCACGCAGGATGCCGGCATTGTTCACCAGCACATCGACCCGGCCGAAGCTGTCCAGGGCCTGTTCGACAATACGCGCGCCGTGGCTGACCGAGTCATGGTTGGCAATGGCACTGCCACCAGCGGCGCGGATCTCTGCTACCACTCGGTCGGCGGCGGAGGCGCTGGCACCTTCCCCGTGGGTGGAGCCGCCGAGGTCGTTGACCACCACCCGCGCCCCCCGCGCAGCGAACAGCAGCGCATGGGCACGGCCAAGGCCGCCCCCGGCTCCGGTGACGATCACCACGCGATCTTGCAGACGGACAGGCTCGCTCATGCTCATGGCTCCAGGCAGGTTCAGATCAGCCGAGTGTCCGCCGCCAGCGGCGGGCGGGCAATCAAGCTCACGCAGGCTGAATGCCTGGCAATAACGCAGCAGGATGGTTATGGGGCCGCTGTGCGGCCCATCGCCGGCAAGCCAGCTCCCACACCAACCCGCGCCGGCCTCCAGGCCTGCGCTGTACCTGTGGGAGCCGGCTTGCCGGCGATGGGGCCCTGTCAGGACCACGCCACTTTCTTCTGGAAACAGCTCAGCGGTTGTTCACGAAAGGCCAGATAATGGCGCAGCACCTGCACCGGCGCTTCGGTATGCGGGTAATGGCCGATGCCCTGCAACTGCACGGTGTCCGGCTCCGGCACCAGTTGCCGGTAGCGCTCCACCATGTGCGCGCCGGACAGCGGGTCGACCACGCCATTGATGAAGCGCAGCGGCACGCCTTCGTGCTGCATCGCGCCAACCCAGCGTTCGCGGTGCAACCTGCGCTCCGGCATGTACCCCACCAGTTTGTGCAGGATGCGCGTGCCACGGTTGGCGGCGATCAAACTCCAGAAGTCATCCAGCACGCTTTCACTGGGTTGGGTGCAAGAGCCGTAGACCTGGATCACGCTGCGCACCAGGTCGTCACGCCCGAACGAACGCCCTACCAGCCAGCCCAGACGGCTGAGCAGCAACTTCTGGATCAGCAGCATGCGGCAGCTTTCGGGGAACAACCCACTGTTGAGGAACACGCAGCTGGCGATGTTGGCGCGCTGTTCATGATGCCGCGCCAGCAGTTCCTGCGCCACACTGCCGCCGTAGTCATGGGCCAGCAGATGCACGGGCTGGTCGACCTTCAGCTCGGCGAGCAAGGCCTGCTGCAGGTCGGCCTGCTCCATCAGGCTGTACAGGTGATCGACCGGTTTGGCCGAATCACCAAACCCCAGCATGTCGCAGGCGATCAACCGGAAGCGCTGGGCCAATGGCCCCCACAGGTAGCGCCAATCCCAGCTGGCAGTGGGGAAGCCGTGCAACAGAAGCAGGGGCTCTCCTTGCCCTGCGGTCCAGTAGCGGATGCTCTGGCCCCGGAAGCTGAAACTCTGTCCCCGGGTACGCCAGACGCACAATGGAATTTCGGCCATGGGCATCAGAACGGTCCCGGTGAGGTGGTGTTGGTGGAATAGAGCAAGGCTGCGGTCATTGCATGTCACCTCGGCACTTACATGTGCTCTCTATGTCGAGGCAGAGTCTAGCCAGCAGCCCATGGGCTGGAACTTGCGTTGCCAGCCAGCTTGATGACTTGGCGAGTCAGTGGCACGAACGGTCAGAGCAGCATGGCCAGCAGCGGTGCCGCGAACAGGTTCAACAACCCGGTCAGGACCATGACCAGGCCGGCCACCGAGCCTTCCTCGCGGCCTACCTCCTGCGCCCGGCTGACACCGGCACCATGGGCGCCGACACCGAACAGCGCGCCCCGCGCCAGCGGCGTGCGCAGCGGCAACCAGCGCAGCAGCACGCCGCCGAACATGGCGCCCAGCACGCCGGTGAACATCACGAACACCGCCGTGAGCTCCGGTACGCCACCCAGGTCATGGGCCAAAGGCATGGCAAAGGGCGTGGTGATCGAACGCGGCACCAGCGACAGGGTGGTCGCGCTGTCCAGCGCCAACATATGAGCCAACCCCCAGGAGCTGGCGATCGAAGCGCTGCTGCCGGCGACCATGCCTACCATCAGTGCCGGCCAGTGGCGCGCCAGCATGGCCCGTTGCTGCCAGATCGGCACCGCAAAAGCCACGGTCACCGGGCCAAGCACACTCATCAGCCAGTGAGTGTTGCGGGCGTATTCGGCATAAGCGGTGTGCAGCGGCACTGCTACCGCCAGCAACAGTACCGGCACCAGGATCAGCGGCGAAAGCAGGTAGCGCCCGCTACGCCGGTACAGCCAGCGGCTGCCCAGATAAGCCAGCAAGGTCAGGGCCAGCCAGAACAGCGGCATGGGCTCAAGGCTCATGGCGCAACCTCCAGCGGCACACCAGTTCCACGGTCAAAGCTGTCACCACCATTACCATCAGGGTGCTCACGGCGATCACCAGCAGGATGCGCCAGCCCTCGTCACGGATCAGGGCGCCGTAATCGAGCAGGCTCATCAGCGCCGGGATGAAAAACAGCAGCATCTCGGCCATCAGCCAGCCGGCGCCCAGTTGCAGCATGGCGGGCTTTAGCACACCCGAGGCAAACAGCAACAGCAGCAATGCCAGGCCCATCACCCCGCCGGGAATCGGCCAGCCCAGCCAACTGGCAAGCTGGCCACCGAGCAGGAACAGTGCACAGAGGATCGCCAGCTCGGCGAGCAGGCGCAGGGATTTTTTCAACAACGCGGGTTTCATGGGGGAGTCCTCGACAGGCCCTCATTTTAAGATTTGACTGCCTAGGCCAGAAGCGAATTGTTAGACTGAATGCCATTCCAGAATGGAATTGCGATCAATGGAATTCAAACAATTGCGCAGCTTTATCGAAGTGGACCACCGCGGCGGCTTTACCCAAGCGGCGCAGACCCTGCACATCAGCCAGTCGGCGGTGAGCAAACAGGTGGCCCAGCTCGAGCAAGATGTGGGCCAGCCGCTGCTGGAGCGCCAGGCCTCGCAGCTGCACCTGACCGCTGCCGGGCGCATCGTGCTGGAGCGCGGCGAAGCCTTGCTGCGCCAGCGTCAGGCGCTGCTCAGCGAACTGGACGACCTCAGCCAGATGGGCCGCGGTGAACTGCGCCTGGGCTTGCCGATGCTGGGGAGCGACGCGCTGTTCGCTGGCTTGTTCGCCGAGTATCGGCGGCGTCACCCAAACATCGCGGTCCAGTTGCTCGAAGGCGGAAGCCGCAGCATCGAACAGGCAGTCAAGAGTGGCGAACTCGAACTGGGTGGAAGCCTGACGCCCAGTGACGAGGCGTTCGACTACCAGCCGTTCTGCAACGAACCACTGGATGCCCTGTTGCCTGCAGGCCACGCGCTGGCGGGCCAGGCCGGTGTGGACCTGCAACAGCTGGCGGATACGCCGTTCCTGCTTTACCAGCGCAGCTTCGTGCTCAATGACCGATTGCTGAAGGCGTGCCAGCAGCAGGGCTTTACCCCCAAGGAAGGCGGGCGCAGTGGCCAGGCGGACTTCCTCGCGGCGCTGGCGGCGGCGGGCCAGGGCGTGGTGCTGCTGCCCCGTGTGGTGGCGAAAGCGCTGGAGCGCCCCGGTGTGGTGCGCTTGCCGCTGCGCTCGCCGGGGGATTTGCGTTGGGATATCGCGTTCATCTGGCGGCGTGGGGCGTACCTGTCACGGGCGGCGCAGGCGTGGTTGGCGTTGGTGAGCGAGTGGCCGATGCTCGGCAGCAAGGGATGAGTTGCCCTTGCCGGCCTCTTCGCGGGTAAACCCGCTCCCACAGGAACACCACAGCCTCTGAAATCTGTGCAGTAGCTGTGGGAGCGGGTTCACCCGCGAAGCGGCCGGTACAGGCGAAAAATACCCGTCAGGCTTTAAGTGTACTCGCCAACTCAGCCAACCACGGCTCTGCATCCGCCTCTGGAGTCACCGTCTCGCTGGCATCCAGGCGCAACATCGGCTGCACTTCGCGCACGCCCAGTTCGGCAAACAGTTCGCGCATCTGCTCGCCACCACCGCAATAGGTATCGCCATAACTGCTGTCACCCAGCGCAATCACTGCACCCGGCAGGCCACGCCAGGCCGCAGGCAGGGTATCGCGAATGCTGCTGTACAACGGCATGAGGTTGTCCGGCAATTCGCCCATGCCAGTGGTCGAGGTCACGGCCAGCAAGGCGTCAGGGCCAAAACCTTCAAGGTCCTGCAAGGTGGCGCGGGCCGCATGCCAGGCCTCCAGGCCCTCAGCCTTGAGCAGCGATTCAGCGTGACGGGCGACTTCTTCGGCGGTGCCATAGACCGATCCGGAAATAATGGCGACTTTCATCGGGGAGAGGATTCCGAAACTGAGTGAAAACGTAGGATACTAGCATCCGGCGCTGGCAAAAGGCCGCCTCTACCAAAGTCACCATCCTCAGCCCTGCTTCGCACCCTTGTTTGCTCAATGGCCCGAACATGATCAACGCGCAACTATTGCAATCCATGGTCGATGCGTCCAATGACGGCATCGTGGTCGCCGAACAGGAAGGCGACGACACCATCCTCATCTACGTGAACGCGGCCTTCGAACGCCTGACCGGCTACAGCCGTGACGAAATCCTCTACCAGGATTGCCGCTTCCTGCAGGCCGACGACCGCGACCAGCTTGGCCGCGCC
The DNA here is from genome assembly GCF_002113295.1 of Pseudomonas sp. B10(2017). Taxonomy (NCBI): domain Bacteria; kingdom Pseudomonadati; phylum Pseudomonadota; class Gammaproteobacteria; order Pseudomonadales; family Pseudomonadaceae; genus Pseudomonas; species Pseudomonas sp. B10(2017). The sequence continues at coordinate 29,246 of NZ_NEJU01000010.1, read as the reverse complement.
CGCATCCGCAAGGCCCTGGCCGAAGGCCGCCCGTGCCGCGAAGTGCTGCGCAACTACCGCAAGGATGGCAGCTCTTTCTGGAACGAACTGTCGATCACCCCGGTAAGGCACGACACCGAACAGCGCACCTACTTCATCGGTATCCAGAAAGACGTTACTCGCCAGGTCGAACTGGAGCGGGAACTGGCGCAACTGCGCGTTCGTCCGAAACCCGACGAACGCACCTGAACCAAGTTCGCCACGCACGGTCAATCCCGTTGAAGAAATCGCTATCGAGTTCGATCATGCAAGCAGAAGCGCTCCTGACCCAGGACGAGCTGGATTTCATACAGAACATGCAGCATTCGCCACAGTTGAACCTGGCCGACCCCATGTCGAGCCTTCTGGTCAATGGCGACCGACGCATCCAGAGCTTGCTCACCCGCTTGGTGGCCAACGAGCAGGTAACCCTGCAGGCCCAGTTCAACAACCAGCAGATCAGCTTCCCGCTGCAACTGGTGGAAGACGAGTTCCATGCCCTGCACCTGCAACTGGGCTCACCGGAAATCTACGAGGACGGCCCAATGCTGCGCCCCTGGCGCCTGTCGATGGAGCAACCGAGCGCACTGCTCGATGCCCATGGGCAGGAAAGTGGCCTGTGGGTTCGCGATATTTCGTTCAAGGGTACATTGCTGGAAGTTCGTGGCCTGCCAGCGGCACCAGCCCGCTTCGACCTGCGCTTCGCCCCTGGCGGCATCCCACCCATCGAACTTCATGGCGTGCTTGGCCGGCGCATCGGCCCGGACCTGGCCGCCTACGACCTCAGCCAAAGCCCGGCCGAAGAGATCGAACGCCTGCGCGACTACATCCTCCAGGCCCACCGCCGGGCCCACCCCGAGCTTCACACTCAGGTATCTAGCTGACCGGCCAGAAACTGCCGCAAACGCTGGCGCATCACGCTACTTTGCGCCCCCAGGCAGGCGATCGGGCTGCCAGCCAGGCTGTCCTGTGCCAGTTCCGCCGCTTCACCAGCCAGTAATAAAGGGCATTCCAGCCCTGCCACCAGGCGCGTAAGGCGCCTGGTGAGTTCGGACGTGGGCGGCTGATGGGAGAACAGCACCATGGCATCCGGTTTCAGGCGCTCGCAGACCAGTGCCAGTTCTGCCAGCGGCTGCCCGCTCGCCAGTGGCGTAACGCCAACTTCATCGCTGCCCAAGGTCAGGCTGGTCACCAGCAAATCCAACTCGTGGCACTGCCCCGGCAATGGCGCCAACAGCACCATGCGGCTGCGCGGTGCACGGGCAAGTTGCAAGCGGGCGGACACCCTGCCACGCAGGAACTGATCAAAAAACAGCCACTCGCTGGTCTGCCCGTAGCCGCCCTGCCCGGCCGCCAGGTCATGCCACACCGGCATGAACACTTCACTGAATACCTGGTCCAGGGTGCAGGCGGCAAACACCTCATCGAACAGGCGGTCCAGGCCGGACAGGTCAAAACGTTGCAGCGCCTGGCGAATCTGCTGCTGCCAGCGCGCCCAGGCGCCCGTCGCGCCACCTGCCTGCCCGGCAACGGCATGATCACGCGCGAAGATGCTGGCAACCTTGCTTACCGCCACGCCGCGCTCCAACCAGCCAAGGATGCGACGGATGTCATCGATGTCGGCTTGGGAATACAAGCGGTGGCCACTGTCGGTGCGGGTTGGCTGGATCAGGCCATGGCGGCGCTCCCAGGCGCGCAAGGTCACGGCATTGACGCCAGTCAGGCGGGAAACCTCACGGATTGGAAACAGGTCCTGCTGCGCCAGGCCCGCATCGATTAACGGATTCAGTCCCTGTTCGTTCATCTGCAAGGGGTACTCTGTGTTCCCAAGTTGAACACTAGTCTACTACGGCAATACCAAACGCTGGGCCGCAACCGTTTGCTGGCTGACAGTTGCCGAAGATCATGCATGGGCGATAATCCGCGCCCGATTCTTGCATGCACGCCTGCGTCGCCCACCACCCCGGGCCGCACAGCCAAAGGGGCCGGCTACCCGCCAGCCCCGTTGCCAGGAGATACACGATGTCTACCCCACCCGTCACCCTGATGGTGTCGCGCCGCGCCGCCCATGGCCGCTACCAGGACCTGCTGGCCTGGCTGCATGAAGGCGAACAGCTGGCCACCGACTTCCCCGGCTACCTTGGCTCGGGCATCCTCGCGCCACCCCGCGACAGCGACGAATTCCAGATAATCTTCCGTTTCAGCGACGAGCCAACCCTGCATGCCTGGGAGCATTCCGCCTCGCGCCGGGCCTGGTTGCAGCGTGGCACCGGCCTGTTCGAACGCCCCAAAGAAGCGCGCGTTAGCGGCATCGACCACTGGTTCGGCACCAACATGGTGCAAAAACCCCCGCGCTGGAAGCAAGCCGTGGCCATATGGCTGGCATTTTTTCCGGTCTCATTGATGTTCAACCTGGTGTTCGGCCACTGGCTGGCAGCGCTGGATCTGGTGCCCCGTGTACTGCTCAGCACCCTGGGCCTGACGCCGGTGATGGTCTATCTGTTCATCCCCCTTTCCACCCGCCTGCTGGCCGGCTGGTTGCATGCATCACCGGCCCCTGCTGGCGCCCTGCGCAGCCGCTGAGGCCAAGCCATACAAGCGGTAGACAGTTCGGGTATGCTGGGCGGCAACCAAAGGACAGACAAGTTGACCGCCCCGAACATGAACAGCCCCATTCTCGTTACCGGAGCCAGCCAGCGCGTCGGGCTGGCCCTGGCCCTTGAACTGGCACAGGCCGGCCATACGGTGGTCAGTGCCAGCCGCAGCGTCCAGCCACAGGCGGCCCACCCGAATATCGTGCAGTTCCAGGCCGACCTGTGCCAGGCGACCGACCGCCAGGCCCTGATCGACTATCTGCACAACCATTACGACGGCTTGCGCGCGATCATCCACAACGCCTCACTGTGGCTCGACGATGGCCTCGACAACCTCGAGACCATGTTCCGCCTGCACGTCGAAGCGCCCTACCACCTCAACCTGGCCCTGGGCGACCTGCTGGCCAAGGTGGAAAAGGCCGACATCATCCACATTTGCGACGAAACCTCTTCACGCGGCAGCAAAAGCCACATCGGCTACGCCGCGACCAAGGCCGCGTTGCAGAACATGGTGCTGTCGTTCGCCGAAAAATATGCGCCCAAGGTGCATGTGAACGGTATCCTGCCGGGGCTGCTTATCCTCAAGGAAGGGGGTGACGAAACCTACCGCCAGCAGACGCTGAAAAAGGCCCTGCTGGAGTTCGAACCCGGCGCCGGCCCGCTGATCGAGACGGTCAAGTACCTGCTCGCCAGCCAGTACAGCACCGGCAGCCAGGTGGTCATCAACGGTGGCCGCCACCTGAAGAACCGCATGACCTGAGAGAAGCCCATGACCCCACAGCAACAGCTCGAACTCGAGGCCGCCGCGTTCCGGCGCCTGGTCGAACACCTGCAGAAGCGCACCGACGTGCAGAACATCGACCTGATGAACCTGTCCGGCTTCTGCCGCAACTGCCTGTCCAAGTGGTACAAGGCCGCGGCTGACGAGCGCCAGCTCGACCTGAGCCTGGATGACGCCCGCGAAGCGGTGTACGGCATGCCCTACGCCGAGTGGAAAGCCCAATACCAGAAAGAAGCCAGCGCCGACCAACAAGCGGCGTTCGAAAAAGGAAAACCCCGTGACTGACCTGAACACCCTGCGCGCCAGCCTGGCCAGCGGCCAACACGTATTTGCCGACACCCTGGCGTTCATTGCCGACAACTACAGCTACCAGCCACAGGCCTTCGACAATGGCGGCGTGGCGAATGCGGCCGGGCAGAACGAAGGTTCGTGCAAGACCCTGGGCCTGGCGCTGCTGGAAGGGCTGAGCGACCAGGAAGCGCTGTTGGCCTTTGGCGAGCACTACCGTGACGTGGTGGCCACGCCCGAGGGCAGCGACCATGGCAATATCCGCGCGCTGATCAAGGATGGGCTGGCGGGTGTCAAGTTTGCCGAGCTGCCGCTTGCGCGCAAGGCTTGAGATTTTGGGGCCGCTCCGCGGCCCTTTCGCCGGCAAGCCAGCTCCCACAGGTACCCCGCTGCCTTCAAACTGATCATCCCCCTGTGGGAGCTGGCGTGCCGGCGATGAGGCCGGTGCAGACAGCATCAAGCCATGATCCTTCCTGGGACCTCACCCGCCAACCCACCCTGCTGCAACCACTGCAAGGCCACCGGCCACAAACTTTCGCGAAAGCGGTCATGGAAGAACGCGAAATGGCCAATTTCATCGACCGAGATATCCACAGGCGCAATGCGCAGGTGCTGGCGCTCGGCGCCCTGCAGATAACCCAGCAAACGCTCGGTCGCCGCCACGGTACCAAAGGGGTCATCGGTCAGGCTGATGGCCAACGTCGCCGCCCGCACCTGGGCGAATGGTAGTGCCTCCAGTGCACGCCCGCTGGGTCGGTGCTCATAGCGCGGGGTACGAGTGGCCCAGTCATGCACCACGCCGGAGGGCGTGTCCTCCAGCCAACCCAGGCGCTTGCCGGGAAAATAACCGAACACCCGGGTGAGCAGCGGCATTATCACATGCCACTTGCCAAACAATTGCCAGCGCTGGTCAGCCGCGTAATCGCGCCAGTAGGCGAATTGCGCGCCAACCATCACCACCCGGCGTACCTTGCTCGCCGACGGTGCCAACCCCACTGCGCAGCCGCCAAAACTATGCCCCACCACATCCACCGGCTGGCCGGGGAAATGTTCTGCGGCATGCACCAGCATGGCTTCGAAATCCAGCCGGCCCCAGTCGCTCCAGGATGCCTGGAAGCCACGCAGCGAGGCTGGGCGGGATTCGCCGATGCCACGGTAGTCGTAGGTCAGTACATCGCACCCTTGGGCGAACAGGTAGTCGGCGAAACGCGAGTAGTAGCGGCAGCGTACCGAGGTGGCAGCATTGATGATCACCAGCGGGCGCTGGGGGTCAGGTCGGGCGTGGCGCCAGCGGAAGCCGCCGAGGTTGTAACCGTCGGCTGCGGTGTGGCGAAAGGCAGTGGCGGGCTGGGTGAGGCTGCTCATGGCACATTCCCTGTCGTTGTGCGCCAAAGCTAGCAAAAAATTCCTGGGCTGTACCGGCCTCTTCGCGGGCTTGCCCGCGAAAGGGCCGGTACAGGCCGACAGCGATTACAGCTCGACGCAGTCGAACTTCACATCGGTAGCCACGTCTTCGTCGTAGTTGACGTCAGCGCGCTCGAAACCGAACAGGTTGAGGAACTGCTTCTTGTAGCCGGCATAGTCGGTCAGCTCGAACAGGTTCTCGGTGGTCACCTGTGGCCACAGCGCCTTGCAGGCGCCCTGCACGTCATCACGCAGTTCCCAGTCGTCCAGGCGCAGGCGGCCCTTCTCGTCGACCTCGGCCGGCGCGCCGTCGGCACGGTACATGCGGTCGCGGTACATGCGGTCCAGCTGATCCTGGGTGCCTTCGTGAACACCCTTCTCCTGCATGATCTTGAACACCATGGACAGGTACAACGGCATCACCGGGATGGCCGAGCTGGCCTGGGTAACCACCGACTTCAGCACCGCCACGTTGGCGCCGCCCTTGACTTCACCGGCCAGTTTCTTGTCCAGGCGCAGGGCGGTTTCGTCCAGGTCCTGCTTGGCCTGGCCCAGTGCACCGTGCCAGTAGATCGGCCAGGTGATGTCGCTGCCGATGTAGCTGAAGGCCACGGTGCGGGCGCCTTCGGCCAGCACGTTGGCGCCAGCCAGGGCGTCGATCCACAGCTGCCAGTCCTGGCCCCCCATGACGGTGACGGTGTCGGCGATTTCCTGCTCGGTAGCCGGCTCGATGCTGGCCTCGATGATGGTGTCCTTGTTGGTATCGATGGCGGTCGACTTGTACGGCTGGCCGATCGGCTTCAGGGCCGAACGCACCAGTTCACCGGTCTGCGGCAGCTTGCGCACCGGCGAGGCCAGCGAGTAGATGACCAGGTCGACCTTGCCGCCCATTTCGTTCTTGATCAGCTCGATGACCTTGGCACGGGCTTCATCGGAGAAAGCGTCACCATTGATCGACTTGCTGTACAGGCCCTCGGCCTTGGCGAACTTGTCGAAGGCTGCAGCGTTGTACCAGCCAGCGGTGCCGGCCTTGGTCTCGGTGCCTGGCTTTTCGAAGAACACGCCCAGGGTGTCGGCCTTGAAGCCGAACGCCGCGGTGATGCGGGCTGCCAGGCCGTAGCCGCTGGAAGCACCGATGACCAGGACCTTCTTCGGGCCATCCTCGCGCACGCCCAGCTTGCGGGTGGCTTCGATCTGGTCACGGACGTTGAGCTCGCAGCCCTTCGGGTGAGTCGTGGTGCAGATGAAACCGCGGACCTTAGGATGAATGATGGCCAATGTCTGTACCTCGTCAGGTTTATGCCGGGGGAAGCGCCGCCATGGGCGATTCCGGTTGATCAGAGGGTGAGACTACCCCCGCAGGTTATCCGACACATATTACGGGGTGATCTTGGGGATGCAAAACGGTGGATTACCTGTACCGGCCCTATCGCCGGCAAGCCAGCTCCCACAAAGACGGCGCAAAACTTGAGCCCTGTGAGGGACCTGTGGGAGCTGGCTTGCCGGCGATAGAGCCAGTGCAGGCAACATCAATCTGACAAGAGAGCCCCTTTCAGCCATTCCAGGAACTGCCGGGCCAGCGGATCATCCTGGCTATCCCGATGCACCAGACACGCCCACGCCGGCCCACGCACGCGCTGCGCCGACAAAGCCTGCAAGCGCCCCTCCTCCACCGCCCGCCGCGCCAGCAACTGGCTGACCAGGGCCACCCCCAACCCCTCGCTCGCCGCATCCAGCAGCAGCCCGGGGTCGGAAAAGTTCAGCCCCTTGCCCTGCTGCCCCACATCCTCGCCACCCTCCAGCTGCCAGTGGCTCCAGTCCATCTCGCGCTCGCCATGCAAGGTGGTGCGCCGCAACATCGGCGTTTGCAGCAACGCCGGGTGGCAGGCCGGGTACAGCTGGTCCTGGTGCAGCACGTTGAAGCTGCACTCGGCCTGGGCACTGAGGTCGTCGCGGATGGCCAGGTCGATGGTCTCGGTCGCCATGTCCGGCACCTCGAAACTGGTGAACAGCCACAAGTCGACATCCGGGCAGCGCTGGTGAAAGTCGGCCAGCCGCGGCAGCAGCCAGTGCCTGGCAAAGGCCGGGCTGGTGTTGACCACCAGTTGGTTGGGCTTGCGGTACTGGTCGAGCCGGCGAATGCCCACCGCCAGGTGCTGCAGCAGCGACTGCGTGGTGCTGAGCAGGTCATGCCCGGCGTCGGTCAGGCTCACGCTGCGGCCACTGCGGTGGAACAGCGGCTGCTCCAGGTAGGTTTCCAGGCTGCGAATCTGCTGGCTGATAGCCGACTGGGTCAGGTTCAGCGCTTCGGCGGCCTTGTGGAAGCTGCCCAGCCGCGCAGCGGCTTCGAAGCCGCGCAGGGCATTCAGGGGTGGCCAGTGTTTGAGCATGATTGATAAGCCCTACTGATCGGATGTGCGCTAAATCTATCGTTTGTCGCAGGCCAATCCTAGCCATAGCATGGACACCAACACCCGCGACGGCGGGCTTCGTTGATAAAAATCCTTAATTGATCGGAGTTCACTATGCACCTGTCCCTCGACAGCGGCTGGCGCATGCCCGCCGAATGGGCCCGCCACGCTGCCACCTGGATAGTCTGGCCACACAACCAGGCCCTGTGGGAAAGCGGCTGGCACGTGCGCCTGGCCGACGTACAGCAGGACTACGCTCGGGTCGCGGCGGCCATCGCCCGTTTCGAGCCGGTGAAGATGGTGGTCGACCCGTCGGCCTTGCAGAGCGCACGTGCCCTCTGCGGCGCCAATATCGAACTGGTCGAAATGGCCGTGGACGACAGCTGGTGCCGGGACAGCGGCCCAAGCTTCGTCTGCCATCCTCAACATGGCCTGGCCGGCCTGAGCTGGCGCTTCAACGCCTGGGGGGGCAAGTCGCAACACGGCCAGGACCGCAGCCTCGGCCGGCGCATCCTCGACCACCTGGGCCTGGATGGCTTCAGCACGGCGCTGTGCAACGAAGGCGGGGCGATTCATGTGGACGGCGAAGGCACCCTGATCACCACCGAGTCGGTGCTGCTCAACCCCAACCGCAACCCTGGCGTGAGCAAGGCCGAGTTCGAGGCCTGCTTCGCCCGCTACCTGGGCATCCGCAAGACCATCTGGCTACCGGGCGACCCACAATACATCACCGGCGACATGACCGACGGCCACGTCGATGGTGTATGCGCCTTCGCCCGCCCTGGCGTGCTGTTGGTCGACGCCACCCATGATCAGCATTCGGTGTACGCCGAAGTCGTGCGGGAAAACCGCCGCGCCCTGGAACTGGCCACCGACGCGCAAGGCCGGCACTTCGAGCTGCTCGACCTGTATGAAGCCAGCGCCGCCGTCGACCAGGACGCCGAGGTATTCTGCGCCTCGTACACCAACTTCTACATCGCCAACGGCGCGATCATCATGCCGGCCTATGGCATCGCCGCCGACCTGGAAGCCGCCGCGCAACTGGCCCACGCCTTCCCGGGCCGGGAGATCGTACCGGTGCGCATCGACCACATCGCCCATGGCGGTGGCGGCATCCATTGCATCACCCAGCAACAACCCGAGGTGCAGCCATGAGCCTGCTGCGCATCGCCACCACCCAGATGCCGTGCAGCTGGGACCTGCCTGGCAACCTCGACCGCGCCGAACAACTGGTTCGCCAGGCTGCCGCCAAGGGGGCCCAGGTGATCCTACTGCAGGAGCTGTTCGCCACCCCGTATTTCTGCATCGAACAGGACCACCAGCACCAGGCACTCGCCCAGCCCTACCCTGCCAGCCCTATCCTGCAGCGCTTCGCCGCACTGGCCGGTGAGCTGGGCGTGGTGCTGCCGCTGAGCTGGTACGAGCGCGCCGGCAATGCCTTCTTCAACTCGTTGACCGTGGCCGATGCCGATGGCCGCCTGCTTGGCGTCTACCGCAAGACCCACATCCCCAACGCCATCGGCTACCAGGAGAAGGAATACTTCAGCCCCGGCGATACCGGCTTCAAGGTCTGGGACACCGCCTTCGGCCGCCTGGGCATCGGCATCTGCTGGGACCAGTGGTTCCCCGAGACCGCCCGCTGCCTGGCACTGATGGGCGCCGAAGTGCTGCTGTTCCCCACCGCCATCGGCTCCGAGCCCGGCTGTGCCGAACTGGACTCGCGCGACCACTGGCAGGTGGCCATGCGCGGCCACGCCGCCGCCAACCTGTTGCCGGTGGTGGCGGCCAATCGCGTGGGCGAAGAAGTCGCCGCCAGCGACGCAACGTTGGCCATGCGCTTCTATGGCTCGTCGTTCATCTGCGACCACAAGGGCGCCATGCTCGCCGAAGCCGACCGCGACAGCATTGGCATCTGGCTGCACGACCTGGATCTGGCCGGCATGCGGGAAGACCGCCTGAGCTGGGGCATCTACCGCGATCGCCGCCCGGAGATGTACGCACCGCTGCTGACCCTGGACGGCACCCACCCACACACCCTGAGGGCATGAGCATGAAACGCCACGTTCTGGCCGCCTTGGCGCTGGCCGTCTGCGCCTGCCAGGCTCAGGCCGAGCAGCCCGTGCTGCGCCTGTACAACTGGGCCGACTATTTTGCCGAGGACACCCTCAAGCAGTTCACGGCCGAAACCGGCATCCAGGTGATCTACGACGTGATGGATGGCAGCGAAGTGCTCGAGGCCAAGCTGATGTCCGGGCGCAGTGGCTACGACCTGGTCTTCCCCGGTGATACCGTCGCCGAGCGCCTGATGCGCGCCGGCAGCCTGCAGCCACTGGACCACAGCCGCCTGGAGGCCCTGGACGACATCGAGCCCGGGCTGCGTCAGCTGCACGCCCGGTACCCCAAGGCCAGCCAGGCGACCGTGCCCTACACCTGGGGCACCATCGGCCTGACGGTGAATGCCGACAAAGTCCGCCAGCGCATGCCCGATGCACCGCTGGACAACCTCGACCTGCTGTTCAAGCCGGAGCTGGCCGCCAAATTCGCCGACTGCGGTATTTCAGTCATCGATTCACCCGACGAAGTGCTGGCAGTGGTCCTCAACTACCTGGGCCGCGAGCCACGCAGTGCCAAGCGCGAAGACTTGGCCGCAGCCAGCGAACTGCTCAAGGCGATTCGCCCGTACGTGCGCAAGTTCCAGTCGCAACCAGTGACCGAACTGGTCAACGAGAACCTGTGCCTGTCACTGGGCTACAGTGGCGACGTGATCCAGGCGCAGCGTACGGCCGACGCCGCGGGCAAGCATCTCGACTTCCAGTACCGCGTGCCGCGCCAAGGCACCACGGTGTGGATGGATACCATGGCCATCCCAGCCGATGCCAAGCACCCGGAATACGCCTATCGTTTCATCAACTTCGTCATGCGCCCGGCGAACATGGCGGCCATCAGCAACTTCACCGGTTACCCTACCGCCAGCGCCAAGGCACGCCAGGCAGTGGACCCGCGCATGCGCGACAACCCCGATATCTACCTCGACCAAGCCACCTATGCCCGGCTGATCCCGGGCCGCGATATCCCACAGGCCGACATGCGTGTACGCATGCGCGTGTGGACCCGCTTCAAGACTGCACAGGACTGAGCCATGCCAAGCCGTAGAACCTTCCTGCAACTTTCGCTGGCCGCCGGCCTCGGTGCCAGCCTCGGCCTGCCGCTGGGCCTGGCCCGCGCCGAAGAACCGGGGCGCTGGTTCATGCCGGACGAAGGCGAGCCGCAGCAACGCGCATTCATCGCCTTCGGCGCCCAGGATGCGATCTGGGAGGACTTCACCGCCGATGTGCAGGCCGCCCTCGGTCGCATCGCCCAGGCCATCGCGCGCTATCAGCCAGTGACGGTGTTCTGCCGGCCCAGCGAGCGCGAGCTGGCCGAGCAGCACTGTGCCAGCCAGCGCACAAGTTTCGTCGAGTGCGAGCTGGACGACATCTGGATGCGCGACATCGGCGCCAACTTCGTCGTCGATGATGACGGAGCCCTGGCGGCGGTGGACTTCAACTTCAATGGCTGGGGCAACAAGCAACGTCACAGCAACGATGCCCAACTGGCCAGGCGCGTAACCACGCTGGCCGGTGCCCGCTACCAGCGCAGCGATCTGGTGGGTGAAGGCGGCGCCATAGAGGTGGACGGCCACGGCACGGGCATCATGACCGAGAGCAGCTGGGTCAACGCCAACCGCAACAAGGGCTGGAGCAAGGCCGAGATCGAGGCGGAGCTCAAGGAGCGCCTGGGGCTGAGCAAGATCATCTGGCTACCGGGCATCGCCGGCCAGGACATCACCGACGGGCACGTGGACTTCTATGCCCGCTTCGTCAGGCCAGGGGTGGTGATTGCCAACCTGGATAACGACACGAACTCATATGACTACGCCGTGACGCGCAAGCACCTGGAGATCCTCAAGAGGGCCACCGATGCCGAAGGCCGCAGCTTGCAGGTGCACGTCGTGTCGCCGCCGCTGCACGGGCGGAACAACAGGTTCAGCAAAGGCAATGATGACTTTGCCGCTGGGTACATCAACTACTTCGTGATCAATGGCGCGATCATTGCGCCACAGTTTGGCGATGGGGCGGCGGACGAGAAAGCGCGGGGGCTGCTGGCGGCGTTGTATCCGGGGCGGGATATCGTGCAGCTGGATATCGATGCCATAGCTGCGGGGGGCGGGGGGATTCACTGTGTGACCCATCAGTGCCCGGCGGTGTAGCAGATGCTGCCTGTGCTGGCCTCTTCGCGGGCTTGCCCGCTCCCACAGGCACTCCACAAGACTCAAGATTTGTGCAGTTCCTGTGGGAGCGGGCAAGCCTGCGAAGAGGCCGCCACAGTCAATCGCGGTGCCGACGGCGCCCCGTGATCATCGACCAAGGCAGGTTTTCCCGCATGCGCACGCTCTCGTAGATGGCCGCCAGCACATGCACGCAAACCAGTGCCAGCAGCGCGTTGGCCAGCCAGCTGTGCAGGTCCATCGGCCAGTCGACACCAAACAGCGCGTCCACCTCCTGCGACGCCCACCCGGTAAGGCCCAGGCCGGCGATGCAGGTCAGCATCAGCACCATCACCAGGGCGCCAATCGGCGAATGCCCCATGTGATGGTCAAGCTCCCCATGCAGCAGCGCCCGGGCATGCCCGATCAGGCTTGCCGGGGTTGGCCAGAAGTCGGCCCAACGCGCGCTGCGTGGCCCGACAAAGCCCCAGATCACACGCACCACCACAACGGCCAGTGCGTAGTAACCCAGCCACTGGTGCCAGTCTTCACCTTCTTCGTTGAAGAAGTAGTTGGCGAAGAACACCACGGCAATCGACCAATGGCACAGCCGCAGCAGGGGGTCCCACAGCTGTACCGTGCCTTCGCTGTTCAATCGTGGTACTCGGTCTTGACTGCCTTGCCCGTCACTGGGTCATGGTAGATCTCGACCTTCTTGCCATCCTTGTCGAAACCGTAGATCTCGTAGCAGTTACCCTTGGTGACCTTGAACTTGTTGATCTTGTAGCCCTGTTCCTTGAGCTGCGCCTGGAATTTTGCCTGGTCCTGCCAGGTGCTTTTATCAGCGGTGGTGCATTCGGTGGCGGCAAACACAGTGCTGCTGCCAATCAGGAGGGTCATGGCGATCAATGTACGCATGGGACATGAACTCCATTCAGATGAGTGGAAAAGCTCATCCCTAAGCATAGTTCTGCAGGCCGCTTTGCGCTCATTCATTTGCTTTGCACATCAATCGCAAAGAAAAACAAACTTAACAAATGAGCCAAAGCCATCGATGCTTGAGGCATTACGCCCATCGCACGGAGAACAACAACATGAACGACGTCGTCATCGTCGCCGCAACCCGTACCGCCATCGGCAGCTTCCAGGGCGCCTTGGCCACTGTGCCTGCTGTAGACCTGGGTGCCGCCGTGATCAAGCGCCTGCTGGAGCAGACCGGGCTGGCCCCGGCGCAGGTCGACGAAGTCATCCTCGGCCAGGTGCTTACCGCCGGTGCCGGGCAGAACCCGGCACGCCAGGCCGCGATCAAGGCCGGCCTGCCCTTCAGCGTACCGGCAATGACCCTGAACAAGGTTTGCGGCTCGGGCCTGAAGGCGCTGCACCTGGCCGCTCAGGCCATCCGCTGCGGTGACGCCGAGGTAGTCATCGCCGGCGGCCAGGAGAACATGAGCCTTGCCCCCTACGTGATGCCGTCGGCCCGCACCGGCCAGCGCATGGGCCATGGCCAGTTGATCGACAGCATGATCACCGACGGCCTGTGGGATGCCTTCAACGACTACCACATGGGTATCACTGCCGAAAACCTGGTGGACCAGTACGGCCTCAGCCGTGAGCAGCAGGATGCCTTTGCCGCCGAATCGCAGCGCAAGGCGGTAGCGGCGATCGAGGCCGGCCGCTTCGATGACGAAATCACCCCGATCGTGCTGCCGCAGAAAAAGGGAGAACCCAAGGTGTTCGCGCGGGACGAGCAGCCACGCCCGGATACCACCGCCGAATCCCTGGGCAAACTGCGCCCGGCGTTCAAGAAGGATGGCAGCGTCACTGCCGGCAACGCCTCGAGCCTGAATGATGGCGCCGCCGCCGTGCTGCTGATGAGCGCCGCCAAGGCCAAGGCCCTGGGCCTGCCGGTGCTGGCCAGGATCGCGGCTTATGCCAGTGCCGGCGTGGACCCGGCGATCATGGGCATTGGCCCGGTTTCGGCCACCCAGCGCTGCCTGGACAAGGCCGGCTGGCAACTGGCCGAGCTGGACCTGATCGAAGCCAACGAAGCCTTTGCCGCGCAGGCCCTGGCCGTGGGCAAGGCGCTGGAATGGGATGCCACGCGAGTCAACGTGAATGGCGGGGCGATTGCCCTTGGCCACCCGATTGGTGCGTCCGGGTGCCGGGTGCTGGTGACCCTGCTGCACGAGATGATCAAGCGGGACGCCAGGAAGGGCCTGGCAACTCTGTGCATTGGTGGCGGGCAAGGCGTGGCCTTGGCAATCGAGCGTTGATCACAGATTGAATTGAACAGGCCTGGCCCTTTCGCGGGTAAACCCGCTCCCACAGGGACCCCACTGAAGCTGAATCCAATGGAGCCCCTGTGGGAGCGCGTTTACCCGCGAAGAGGCCGGTACAGCCAGCGAAGAATCAGGCAGTGGTACGCAGCTCACGGGCAGCTGCGACCATGTTCACCAACGCTGCCTCGGTCTCCGGCCAGCCACGGGTCTTCAGCCCGCAATCTGGGTTGACCCACAGGCGCTCGGCCGGGATACGCCGGGCAGCCTTGCGCAGCAGCTCGACCATTTCCTCACGGGTCGGCACCCGTGGCGAGTGAATGTCATACACACCCGGGCCGATCTCGTTGGGGTAGGCGAACCGCTCGAACGCCGCCAGCAGCTCCATGTCCGACCGCGAGGTCTCGATGGTGATCACGTCGGCATCCATTGCCGCGATCGACTCGATCACGTCGTTGAACTCGCTGTAGCACATGTGGGTGTGGATCTGGGTTTCGTCACGCACCCCCGAGGCACACAGGCGGAAGGCCTCGGTGGCCCACTCCAGGTAATGGGCCCAGGCGCCGTGGCGCAGCGGCAGGCCTTCACGGAAAGCCGCTTCGTCGATCTGCACGATCCTGATACCCGCCGCTTCCAGGTCGACCACTTCGTCGCGGATCGCCAGCGCCAACTGGCGCGCCTGCACTTCGCGGCTCACGTCCTCACGCGGGAACGACCACATCAGCATGGTCACCGGGCCGGTCAGCATGCCCTTCATCACCTTGCTGGTCAGGCCCTGGGCGTACTTGATCCATTCCACGGTCATGGCCTTCGGCCGGCTCAGGTCACCAACGATCACCGCAGGCTTCACGCAGCGCGAACCATAGCTCTGCACCCAGCCGAAGCGGGTGAACACATAGCCATCGATCTGCTCGGCGAAGTACTCGACCATGTCGTTGCGCTCGGCCTCGCCGTGCACCAGCACATCCAGGCCCAGGTCCTCCTGGATTTTCACCGCATGGCGGATCTCGCTGTGCATGGCGTCGACGTAATCGGCCTCGGTCAGTTTGCCCTGCCTGTAGGCCTGGCGTGCCAGGCGAATCGCCGAGGTCTGCGGGAACGAACCGATAGTGGTGGTCGGGAACGCCGGCAGGTCGAGCCCCGCACGTTGCTTGACGATACGTTGGGCAAACGCCGACTGACGCTGGCTGTCAGCGGGCTTGATGGCCGCCAGGCGGGCCTGCACGGCTGGTTTGTGAATACGCGGCGAAGCGGCGCGGCTGGCCTGCACGGCCTGGCTTTGGGCCAGCGCGGCGGCCACGTCATCGGCTTGCGGGGCGTTGATGGCCTTGGCCAGCAGCGCCACTTCCTGGCATTTCTGCACGGCGAAGGCCAGCCAGCTGTGCAGTTCGGCATCGAGCTGGTCTTCACGGTCCAGGTCCACCGGGCTGTGCAGCAGCGAGCAGGATGGCGCCACCCACAGCCGCTCCCCCATTCGCTCATGGGCATGGCGCAGTACCTCCAACGCCTTTTCCAGGTCGCAGCGCCAGACGTTGCGGCCATTGACCAGGCCCAGCGACAGCACCTTGTAGGCCGGCAGGCGGTCGAGGATGGTCGGGTACTGCTCGGGCGCACGTATCAGGTCGATGTGCAGGCCATCGACCGGCAGGTTGGCGGCCAGGCCCAGGTTGTCTTCCAGGCCGCCGAAGTAGGTGGCGATCAGCTTCTTCAGTGGCGCCCGCTGAAGGATGTTGTAGACGCGCTCGTAGGCATTCTTCCAGTCCTGAGGCAGGTCCAGGGCCAGGATCGGCTCATCGATCTGCACCCATTCCACGCCCTGGGCAGCCAGGCGGTTGAGAATCTGGTCATACAGAGGCAGCAGGCGGTCGAGCAGCTCCAGCTTGTCGAAATCGCCACCCTTGGCCTTGCCCAGCCACAGGTAGGTCAGCGGGCCGATCACCACCGGTTTGACCGCGTGGCCCAGGGCCTGGGCTTCTGCCACTTCTTCGAACAGCTGCTCCCAGCTCAGGGCGAACTGCTGGTCGGCGGTGAATTCTGGGACCAGGTAGTGGTAGTTGGTATCGAACCACTTGGTCATTTCCTGGGCGTGCGCGCCGCCGCAGCAGCTGTCACCCACGGCGCCACGGGCCATGGCGAACAGGGTTTGCAGGGTTGGCCTGGCAGCGTCGTGGCTGCGGAAACGCTGCGGGATCACGCCGAAGGTCAGCGAGTGGGTGAGCACCTGGTCGTACCAGGCGAAGTCGCCGACCGGCAGCAGTTCGATGCCGGCGTCTTTCTGCACCTGCCAGTGGCGGGCACGCAGCTCGCGACCGACGGCGCGCAGGCCGGCTTCGTCGAGTTCACCCTTCCAGAAGGCTTCCTGGGCCTTTTTCAGCTCGCGGTCGCGGCCGATACGTGGAAAGCCCAGGTTATGTGCCAGTGCCATGTCTTGTCCCTCAGCATGCATAAATTAATGAGGGGATTTTCCGGGCGCTGGCATCTTGAGACAAACTCATTAAATTTGAGATGAACTCAAGGTTTCCTCATGTTCGTGAAATTGTTCTGTCTGTATTGGCCCCTTCGCGGGCATGCCCGCTCCCACAGGGTTCCCACATGCTTCAAGGTTCATGCATTACCTGTGGGAGCGGGCGAGCCCGCGAAGAGGCCGGCACAGGCAAACCCGAATGTCTCATTCAGAGCACCAGCCTGCGCATCCGGACATGACCTCCCTCGCCTTCTGCCGCAAAATGCCACCCTGACCAAACCAGGTACCCGGCCCCATGAGCCTGCTGAAAACCGCGCTGCGCGAAAACACCTTCGTCTGCGTCATGGAGTTCGTTCCCAAGCCCTCCGCAGAACGCTTCGCCGCCATGGAGGCGATCCTGGCCCGTGCGCACCTGTGCGGATGGCCGATGACCGTGGCCATCGGCGACCGCGTCGGTAGCCCGCTGGACATGTCGCCACTGGACGCCCTCGCCTCGTTCAGCAACCCGGTACCCGCCCTGCCGCATTTCTCTGGCAAGGACCGCGAACGCCACCACCTGCTCGCCCAACTGCAACGCATGGATGCCGCCGGCCTCGACCAACTGTTGCTGCTCACCGGCGACCGCCTGCCGGGCCACCAGCCCGGCCAGCGCCCGGTACGCTACCTGGAATCGGTCGCAGCCCTGCAGATCGCCCGCCAGGCCTGCCCGCACTGGCTGCTTGGTGCGGCGCTCAACCCGTTCAAGTACTGCGAGGAAGAAGGCGGCGCCCAATACTTCAAGGCCGAGAAAAAACTGGCGGCAGGCGCCGATTTCCTCACCCTGCAACTGGGTTTCGATGCAGGCAAACACCAGGAAGCGATGCACTGGATGAGCCGCCAGGCCGCACCCAGGCCGATGCTGGCCTGCCTGATGAGCCTCACCCACGGGCGTGCGACGATGCTCGAGCATGTGGCCGGCGTGACCGTCACGCCGTCCATGCGCGACATGCTGGAAGCGGAAGCGGCGAAGTCCAAGGCCTTTGCCTTGGCGCGCAGCGTCGACCGCCTGGCCTTGCAGATCATCGGCGTGAAACTGATGGGCTACGCCGGCGTGCATCTGTCGGGGGTTCACGAACTCAAGCAACTGCTGGCCCTGGAGGCACGCATCGAGCACTGGCAGGCGCAAATCCACACGCTGGAACAATGGGCGCCGGCCTGGCAGGCCAGCTGGCAGATGCCCGGCCTGCCGGCAGTCAGCTTCAGTCCGCCGCAGGCTAGCTGGCGCCAGGGCGAGTCACGGGTCGATGCCTCGTTCAAGGAGAAAGCGCGCTATCACCTGATGCATGGCATGCACTCGCTGCTGTTCAGCCGTCGCAATGGCCTGAGCAAGGCGTTTGGCTGGGCGGTGCGCCAGCCGATGTGGGCTACCCGGCTTGGCGCGCAGGTGCTGCACAAGGTGGAACACGCGGTGAAACGCCCGCTGGTAGGCTGCGACACCTGCGGCCGCTGCCGCCTGGAAGACACCCTGTACATCTGCCCGGAAACCTGCCCCAAGGGCCTGGCCAACGGCCCCTGCGGCGGCACCGCGCTCAACCGCTGCGAGTTCGGCGACCGCGAATGCATCCACAGCGTCAAGTACCGCACCGCCAAGGCGATGCGGCAGACGGAGCTACTGACCGAGCGCCTGATCCCGTGCATCGAGCTCGAGACACGCCACCGCAGTTCATGGCCGCAGTGGTTCCAGGCCCAGACGCCGCGTCAGTTCAGCTCGCAGCCAGCGCCTCGAACCCAGCCCGAATCGTAGCCTCGGGCAGTTCGTCGGCGATGAACACCATCACGCTCTCGCGGGTTTCACCCTCGGCCCACTCGGCGTCCCAGTCGAAGCCATAGAGTTTGAGCACGCCCTGGAACACCAGCTTGCGCGCTTCACCGGCAATATTCAGTACGCCCTTGTAGCGCAACAGTTGCTTGCCGTGGGTTTCCAGCAGTTCGTTCATGAAGTCGCTGAGCCGGTCTATGTCCAGCGCGCTTTCCGTGCGCAGCACCAAGGTGGAGATCCGATCCGGGGTAGCGGGCTTGAGCAGCGGGCGTAGTGCTGGCTTCAAGTTCGCGCCCAGGTCGGGGTTTAGGTTGAAACCACGTACATCCAGCAGCTCGGCCAGGTCGATGCGACCATGCTCGACCACGCGGATCGCAGCCCGCCCATTGATGCGGGCCAGGCGCTCGCGCAAGGCCTCTACCGCAGCGGGCTCGACCAGGTCGGTCTTGCTCAGCAGCAGGCGATCGGCAAAGCCGACCTGGGCCTGGGCAATGGTCTGGGTCAGGTGCAGTTCGGCGTGGGCGGTATCGACCAGGGTGATGATGCCGTCGAGGATATAGCGCTCACGCAGTTCCTCGTCGATGAAAAAGGTCTGTGCCACCGGCGCCGGGTCGGCCAGGCCGGTGCATTCGATTACCAGGCGGTCGAAGGCGATCTCGCCGGCATCCAGGCGTTCGAGCAGCAGGTACAAGGCGCGGGTCAGGTCGCCATGGATGCTGCAGCACACGCAGCCATTGGCCAAAGTCATCACCTGCACCGGCTCGTCGCCCAGCAGCTGGCTGTCGATGCCGGCCTCGCTGAATTCGTTTTCGATCACGGCGATCTTCAGGCCGTGCTCGGCCTTGAGCATGTGCTTGAGCAAGGTGGTCTTGCCGGCACCGAGGAAGCCAGTGAGTACGGTTACGGGAATAGGCGTCTGCACGCAGAACATCTCCTGTGCGGAAAAAACACTGGCCTCATCGCCGGCAAGCCAGCTCCCACAGATACCGCACAGACCTTGAGGCCTGTGGAGTACCTGTGGGAGCCGGCTTGCCGGCGATGAGGCCGGGACAGGTTAACGCTTGTGGCTCAACAGCACTTGGGCCCGGACTTGCCGCCGTAACGCGCTTCCTGGCGTTCGCGGAAGAACTCCTCGTACGTCATGACCGGCTTGTCCGGGTGCTTGGTCTGCATGTGCTCGACGTAGTTGTCGTAGTCGGGCATGCCGACCATCAGGCGGGCGGCCTGCCCCAGGTACTTACCCAGTCGACCCAGGTCGTTGAACATTGCAGCAGTCCTCTCAAGCGTCAGGCAGGGCCTGGAACGGGGTTTCCTTGTCGGTGCGCTCCTTGCGGCCGAGGGCGGCGAAGCCGACCTTTACAGCGAAGAACAGCACGCTGAACACCACCACCAAGAACAGCACGGTCAGGCCGGCGTTGGTGTAGGCGTTGAAGATCACGTGCTGCATCTGCCCGATGTCCTTGGCCGGGGCCAGTACCTGGCCAGCGTCCAGTGCGGTGCTGTACTTCTTGGCCAGGGCCAGGAAGCCGACTGCCGGGTTCGGGTCGAACAGCTTGATCAGGCCTGCGGTGGTGGTGCAGATCAGCAGCCACACGGCCGGTAGCAGGGTGACCCAGACGTAGCGCTGGCGCTTCATCTTGATCAGCACCACGGTGCCGAGCATCAGGGCGATACCGGCCAGCATCTGGTTGGAGATGCCGAACAGCGGCCACAGGGTGTTGATGCCACCCAGCGGGTCGATCACGCCCTGGTACAGCAGGTAGCCCCACAGGGCCACGCAGCCGGCAGTACCGATCAGGTTGGCAGTCCACGACTCGGTGCGCTTGAGCGCCGGTACGAAGCTGCCCAGCAGGTCCTGCAGCATGAAGCGCCCGGCACGGGTGCCGGCGTCCACTGCGGTGAGGATGAACAGCGCCTCGAACAGGATCGCGAAGTGGTACCAGAAGGCCATGGTATTTTCACCTGGCAGCACCTGGTGCAGGATCTGCGCGATACCCACGGCGAGTGTCGGCGCACCACCAGCACGGGCCAGCACGGTGTGCTCGCCAATGTCGCGGGCGGTGGCCTCGAGCTGCTCAGGGGTGATCAGGAAGCCCCAGCTGCTCACCGTTTGCGCAACCGACGCCACATCGGCACCGACCACCGCGGCCGGGCTGTTCATGGCGAAGTACACGCCTGGCTCGATCACCGAGGCGGCGACCATGGCCATGATGGCAACGAACGATTCCATCAGCATGCCGCCGTAGCCGATGTAGCGGGCGTTGGTTTCGTTGTCCAGCAGCTTTGGCGTGGTCCCCGAGGAAATCAGCGCGTGGAAGCCGGATACCGCGCCACAGGCAATGGTGATGAACAGGAACGGGAACAGGGTGCCTTTCCACACAGGGCCGGTGCCGTCGGTGAACTGGGTCAGCGCCGGCATCTTCAACTCGGGCGCGATGATCAGGATACCGATGGCCAGGCCGACGATGGTGCCGATCTTGAGGAAGGTCGAAAGATAGTCACGTGGCGCAAGTACCAGCCATACCGGCAGTACCGCGGCGACGAAGCCATAACCCACAAGCATCCAGGTGATCTGCACGCCGGTGAAGGTGAACGCCGGGCCCCAGGTCGGGTCCGCGGCAATCTGGCCCCCCAGCCAGATCGAAGCCAGCAGCAGCACCACGCCGATGACCGAGATCTCACCGATATGGCCCGGGCGGATGTAGCGCATGTAGATGCCCATGAACATCGCGATCGGGATGGTCGCCATCACCGTGAACATGCCCCACGGGCTTTCGGCCAGGGCCTTGACCACGATCAGTGCCAGCACCGCGAGGATGATGATCATGATCAGGAAGCAGCCGAACAGGGCGATGGTGCCCGGAATGCGGCCCATTTCCTCACGTACCATGTCGCCCAGCGAACGGCCGTTGCGGCGGGTGGACAGGAACAGGACCATGAAGTCCTGCACCGCGCCAGCCAGCACCACGCCGGCGATCAGCCACAGCGTGCCGGGCAGGTAGCCCATCTGCGCGGCGAGCACCGGGCCGACCAGGGGCCCTGCGCCAGCGATGGCGGCGAAGTGGTGGCCGAAGAGGATGTGTTTGTTGGTCGGGACGTAGTCCAGGCCGTCGTTGTTGAGCACCGCCGGGGTGGCACGGCGTGGGTCGAGCTGCATCACCTTGGTGGCGATGAACAGGCTGTAGTAGCGATAGGCGACCAGGTAGATGGCC
Source organism: Pseudomonas sp. B10(2017) (assembly GCF_002113295.1). Taxonomy (NCBI): domain Bacteria; kingdom Pseudomonadati; phylum Pseudomonadota; class Gammaproteobacteria; order Pseudomonadales; family Pseudomonadaceae; genus Pseudomonas; species Pseudomonas sp. B10(2017). Next base: position 7,754 of record NZ_NEJU01000010.1, on the reverse strand, counting down.
ACTGCCGCGACCACGATCCACAAGGCATTGATCGCCTCGCCGCGACGCAGGGCAACCACACCCAGCGCACAGGCTCCTATGACTGCCAGCGCCAGCCACGGAATGTGGCGTAGCAGGCTATTATTGTTGTTCATGGTTTGCTTCCAGCTGGTGGATTGGAAAAGACCGCCCATCGAGTCTAGGGCGAGTCATCGCGCATTGCCACACTTGCTTTGGTCTAGAGCCTCTGCGGCCAGATTGCGGTACCTGATGTACATACCACTCTAACTATAGTCAGGATGACACCTGAGGACCTACGCGAGGATCTACCCCATGAGCGATCACGACGAACGCCGCCGTTTCCAGCGCATCGACTTCGACGCCCCCACCGAGCTGCGCCAGGGCGTGCAACGCTGGCCTGCCAAGCTGCTGGACCTTTCACTCAAAGGTTTGCTGATCGAACGCCCGGCAAATTGGGATGCCGACCTGACCCAGGATTTCGATGCCATCATTCACCTGGCCCCCGATGCACGGGTAGAGATGCAGGTTGAACTGCGTCATGAGGAGACGGACCGCCTGGGCTTCATCTGCCTGTACATCGACGTCGAGTCGATGACCCATCTGCACCGTCTTGTGGAATTGAACGTGGCCGACAGCACCGAAATGATGCGTGAGCTGCGCGAACTCATCGAATAATGAAATCTCTTAGCTAGCTAATGGCCTCCCCGCCTTGTGTTTCCTGTCTACCCAGACAGCTTTAAGCCTGGGTAGCAGCGTTTTGTACACACCCCTCTAGCACAGCATCTGACAAGTTGGTACGCCTTCTGCATTGGGTTCTCGCACACCTTGCGGGCGCTCTTGTGCGCGCTCCGATCAAAATATTGTATACAATTCTTGTGGCAATCATTTGTAGGAAGTGTCTACAGTAGCACCACAACAATAAACAGAGAGCCTGCTCCATGACTACGTCCCCTAGCACGTCTCCCGCCAAGCGCCCCGAGGATGAAAACCTCGGCCTTGGTGCCAACCTGGCCTATGGTCTGCAGCATGTGCTGACCATGTACGGGGGGATCGTCGCGGTACCCCTGATCCTGGGGCAGGCCGCGGGCCTGAACGGTGCCGAAATCGGCATGCTGATCGCCGCTTCGTTGTTTGCCGGTGGCCTGGCCACCCTGCTGCAGACCCTCGGCCTGCCGTTCTTCGGCTGCCAGTTGCCGCTGGTGCAGGGCGTTTCGTTCGCCGGCGTGGCAACCATGGGTGCGATCCTCAGCAGCGAGGGCGGCGGCGGCCTGCCGGGCGTGCTCGGGGCGGTCATGGCAGCGTCGCTGATCGGCTTTCTGATCACCCCGGTGTTCTCGCGCATTACCAAGTTCTTCCCGCCGCTGGTCACCGGCATCGTCATCACCACCATTGGCCTGACCCTGATGCCCGTGGCCGCTCGCTGGGTGATGGGTGGCAATAGCGCCTCGCCGGAATTCGGCAGCGTGGCCAACATCGGCCTGGCGGCCCTGACCTTCGCCATCGTGTTGCTGCTGAGCAAACTGGGCAGCGCGGCGATCTCGCGCCTGTCGATCCTGCTGGCCATGGTGGTCGGCACGCTGATCGCCTGGGCGCTGGGCATGGCTGACTTCAGCAAGGTCACTGAAGGCCCAATGTTCGCCTTCCCCACGCCGTTCCATTTCGGCATGCCGGAATTCCACATCGCCGCGATCCTGTCGATGTGCATCGTGATCATGGTGACCCTGGTGGAGACCTCGGCCGACATCCTCGCCGTGGGTGAGATCATCGACACCAAGGTCGATTCCAAGCGCCTTGGCAACGGCCTGCGCGCCGACATGGCATCGAGCATCCTGGCGCCGGTCTTCGGCTCGTTCACCCAGAGCGCGTTCGCCCAGAACGTCGGCCTGGTAGCCGTGACCGGGGTCAAGAGCCGCTACGTGGTGGCCACCGGTGGCGTGATCCTGGTGGTGCTCGGCCTGCTGCCGATCATGGGCCGGGTGATTGCCGCGGTCCCGACTCCGGTACTAGGTGGCGCGGGCATCGTGCTGTTCGGCACCGTGGCGGCCAGCGGTATCCGCACCCTGTCCAAGGTCAGCTACAAGAACAACGTCAACCTGATCATCGTCGCCGCCTCGCTGGGCTTCGGCATGATCCCGATTGCCGCACCGACCTTCTACCACCACTTCCCGAACTGGTTCGAGACCATCTTCCACTCGGGCATCAGCTCGGCGGCGATCATGGCCATTCTGCTGAACCTGATCTTCAACCACTTCACCGCCGGCAACTCAGACCAGCAGTCGGTGTTTGCCGCCGCGTACGAGCGCACCATCCAGTACTCGGACATTTCAGCGCTGCGTGATGGCGACTACTTCAAGGATGGCAAGCTGTTCGATGCCGAGGGTAATGAAGTGCCGATGCTGGAAATGGACGAGCATGGCAATGAAACGGTCAGGCGCAGTGCGGTTGCCGAGCATTGACTGTTGACTGAGCGGTGAGGTGGGGGGCCGATACGCATCGTCGGCCCCTTTTTCGTTTTGCCTGTACCGGCCCTTTCGCGGGTAAACCCGCGCCCACAGGGTTTGCGCAATCCTGAAGCTGATGCGGTACCTGTGGGAGCGGGTTCACCCGCGAAGAGGCCGGTACAGACCACGAATTATTCGAACAGCGCGTCCAGGGCCTGCTCCAGCCGGGTAACGGCAATCACCTGCAACCCCGCCGGCGGCTCTTTCGGCGCATTGCCCTTGGGCACGATGGCCCGCTTGAAACCATGCTTGGCGGCTTCCTTCAAACGCTCCTGGCCACTGGGCACCGGCCGCACCTCGCCGGACAGGCCGATCTCGCCAAACACCAGCAGGCCATGGGCCAGGGGCCGGTTGCGCAGGCTGGACATCACCGCCGCAAGCAGCGCCAGGTCCGAGGCGGTTTCCAGCACCTTCACCCCGCCCACCACGTTGAGGAACACGTCCTGGTCATGGGTGGGAATACCGCCGTGACGGTGCAGCACTGCCAGCAACATGGCCAGGCGGTTCTGGTCCAGGCCCAGGGTCACGCGGCGCGGGTTTGCCAGGTGGCTGTCGTCGACCAGCGCCTGCACCTCCACCAGCATCGGCCGGGTGCCCTCCCAGGTCGCCATCACCACGCTGCCCGATACTTCCTCCTGGGTGCGGTTGAGGAAGATCGCCGAGGGGTTGGACACCTCCTTCAGGCCACGGTCGGTCATGCCGAACACACCCAGCTCGTTGACCGCGCCAAAGCGGTTCTTCACCGCCCGCAGCAGGCGCAGGCGGCCATCGGACTCGCCTTCGAAATACAGTACGGTGTCGACCATGTGCTCGAGTACCCGCGGGCCGGCCAGCGAGCCTTCCTTGGTCACGTGGCCGACCAGGAAGATCGCCGTGCCGCTCTGCTTGGCGTAGCGCACCAGCAACGCAGTGCTTTCGCGCACCTGGGCCACGCCGCCGGGTGCCGATTGCAGTTGCTCGGTGAAAATGGTCTGGATCGAGTCGATCACCATGACCCGGGGCTTCTCGACACGGGCCGTGGCGATGATGGTCTCGATGCAGGTTTCGGTCATCACCTTGAGCTGGTCCTGGGGCAGGCCCAGGCGCCGGGAGCGCATGGCCACCTGCTGCTGCGACTCCTCGCCGGTGACATACAGCGCCGGCATGCCCGTGGCAATGTTGCACAAGGTCTGCAACAGGATGGTCGACTTGCCGATACCGGGGTCACCACCAATCAACACCACCGAGCCATCCACCAGTCCACCGCCCAGCACGCGGTCCAGTTCGGTGCTGCTGGTGGTGAAACGCGGGATTTCCTCGACGCTGACTTCGGCCAGGGTCTTGATCTGCGCCTGCTGCCCGGTCCAGCCGGCACGGCCACTACTGGGCGCAGCGGCACCGCCGCTTTCGATCATGGTCTCGACCAGGGTGTTCCAGGCCCCGCATTCGCCACATTGCCCGGCCCATTTGGGAAAGGTCGCACCGCATTCGGTGCAGCCATACAAGCGCTTGGCTTTGGCCATGGGGTGAGGTCTCCTGGAAAAAACCGCCATGATAGCCGAGCCGGACGTGCCTCGAGCGCCTCGGGATGCGACAAACTATTCGTTCTAACGGTAGTCAGAAACCCTGAGCACAACGCATGAAGCGTTTAAGTGGCTTACAATGCGTAGACCTTACCTTTTGTTACAAGGAACTAAACATGGGCATGATCAGTGAGTTCAAGGCCTTCGCGGTCAAAGGCAATGTCGTCGACATGGCGGTTGGTATCATCATCGGCGCGGCCTTCGGCAAGATCGTCTCGTCTTTCGTCGGTGACGTAATCATGCCGCCACTGGGCCTGTTGATCGGTGGCGTGGACTTCAGCGATCTGGCAATTACCCTGAAGGCTGCCGAAGGTGACGTTCCGGCGGTGGTGCTGGCGTATGGCAAGTTCATTCAGACCGTGATCGACTTCCTGATCGTGGCCTTTGCCATCTTCATGGGGGTGAAGGCGATCAACCGGCTCAAGCGTGAAGAGGCTGTTGCGCCGACTGCCCCGCCTGTGCCGACTGCAGAAGAGACCTTGCTGACCGAGATCCGCGACTTGCTCAAGGCGCAGAACCAGAACCGCTTGCCTTGAGGTCATGCAGGAAACGCTGCGGGAGCGGGTACGCCCGCTCTCACAACGGCCACAATGGCCTTACCAGTAGTTTTCCACCGCCACCTGCCCAGGCCGCTTGCTCAGGCTTAACTGCAGGTCCCGCGCTTTCAGCACCTTGCGTGTTTCGTCAATCATCTCCGGGTTGCCACACAGCATCACCCGCGAATGCTCCGGCGACAATTCCAGACCCGCCGCCTTTTCCAGCTCGCCGTTCTCGATCAGCGTGGTGATACGCTGGTTCAACGCCCCCGGATGCTGCTCCCGGGTCACTACCGGAATGAACTGCAACTTGCCAGCGAATTCGGCCAGGTAATCGCGCTGCTCCAGCCCGGCGATCTCATCCACATAGGCCAGCTCTTTCGCTTCGCGCACCGAATACACCAGCTTGATGTTGTCGAAACGCTCCCAGGCCTCGAAGTCCTGCAGGATCGACATGAACGGCGCGATGCCAGTACCGGTCGCCAGCAACCAAAGGTCGCGACCACCAACGAAGCGATCAAGGGTGAGGAAGCCGAAGGCCTGGCGGTCGATCAGCAGGGTATCGCCTGCCCCCAGTCGGCTCAGCTCGCTGGTGAACTCCCCGCCTGGCACCACGATGGAGAAAAAGTCGAGGTGCTCGTCATGAGGCGCGCTGACCATGGAATAGGCGCGCCACACCACGCTGCCATCCGCCTTGGTCACGCCCAGGCGGGCAAACTGGCCGGATCGAAAGCGGAACCCTGCATCGCGCGTAACCCGCAGGCTGAAGAGGTTCGGCGTGAGTGGCTGAACATCGAGCAGGGTCTGGCGGGTGAACTTTTCGGCGCTAGCGGTCATATCGGGCTCCAGGTTTGGCGTGCGCACAGTGTCGCGCAAAGTGGCGCGGATAAAAACCACTGCTTTGTAGGGCCTCATCCACGGCGATCCTGCCGAAGTCGCATCGGTTCCTGACCGCTATAACAAAAAAATCTCAGCACATTGGTAGGTCCTTTCCTACAATCATCCGGGCACCCAAACGGACTGGACCTGCGGCTCAAGGAGTGTTTCAGATGCGCCACTGGAAACCCGACTATCTTCGTGCGTTCGCCGGCGAACGCTGCCCAGAGAAGTTGTTCGGCATGGCCGTGCATATGGCGCAGGATCTGGGCATGGAGTACCTGGGGCTGAACATTCGCATCCAGATCGCTACGCAAACACCCCACCTGTTCCTGTACAGCAACTACCCCCATGAATGGATCGAGCGCTACCAGCGCGATGACCTCTACAAGCAGGATTCGGCTGCCAATGCGAGCCACGGCTCGACCATGCCGGTGCTGTGGACCGATGAACTGTACCGCGAGGTTCCGCAGTTTCGTAAAGCTGCCTGTCAGAACGGCTTGCGCCATGGCTGGACGCAGTCATTGCACGACCAGCAGCACAACGAAAGCCAGATAAGCGTAGCCAGGTCCAGAAAGTCCATCAGTATCGCCGAACTCTACAGAAAGGCCGGCAGTGTGCAGTGGCTTTGTCATACCCTGCATGAGGTGATCAGCGCACATCACCTCACAGCACTATGCCCGCCGCAGCCGAAGTTGAGTGAGCGGGAACTGGAAGTGCTGAGATGGTCGGCCGCAGGCAAGACCGCCCTCGATTGCGCCAAGATCCTGTCAGTGTCGCAAAGCACGATAAACTTCCACATCCGCAGTGTCATTACCAAGACCAACGCCGCCAACAAAGCTGGCGCCGTCGCCATCGCCATCATGCGTGGCTGGATCTGACCGTCAAACCTGCGACCTTGGGCAAAGCCCTGTAGAATCGCCCGGCAAAGCCCGGGGCGAACCGCAACGGGCAGTTTCGTACCCGAGCCAGACGCCATGCCCCTGTTGACCACCCCATACGCCGAACTCGACCTGATCCGCCAGCCGGAACAGGCCAACGACCCACTGCAGGCTTTCGATGCCGCCGACGAGTACCTGCTTGCGCAGCTGCACGAACAGGCCCCACGGGCCGAGTGCCGGGTGCTGGTGCTCAATGACAGCTTCGGCGCCCTGGCCGCCAGCCTGGCGGGCAAGCTGCAGGTAGTCAGCAGTGGCGATTCGCACCTGGCGCACCTGGCCCTGGAAAAGAACCTGGCACGCAACGGCCTGCCATTTGACAGTGTGCCGTTCGTGCCGGCCAGCGAACACTGGCAAGGCCCGTTCGACCGGGTGCTGGTGCGCGTGCCCAAGACCTTGGCCCTGCTCGAAGAACAACTGATTCGCCTGCAAGGCCACCTGGCGCCCGGTGCGCAGGTGATTGCCGGGGCGATGATCAAGCACCTGCCAAGGGCGGCCGGTGACCTCATGGAGAAGTACATCGGCCCGGTGCAAGCCTCGCTGGCGCAGAAAAAGGCCCGCTTGCTGACCGCGACGGTAGCCGAGCGGCCGGTCGCCCGCTCGCCCTACCCTAGCCGCTACCGCCTCGACGCGCCGGCGCTGGAGCTGGAGCTGCTCAACCATGCCAACGTGTTCTGCCGTGAGGGGTTGGATATCGGCACGCGGGCATTCCTGCCGCACCTGCCCCGCGAACTGGGCCGCGCGCGGGTGGCGGACCTGGGCTGCGGCAACGGGGTATTGGCGATCGCCAGCGCCCTGGCCAACCCGGATGCCCAGTACACTCTGGTCGACGAGTCGTACATGGCGGTGCAATCGGCGCGCGAGAACTGGCAGGCCGCGCTGGGCGAACGCCCGGCAGTGTTCGAGGCAGCCGATGGGTTGGCGGGGTTGGAGAAGCAGTCGCTGGACGTGGTGCTGTGCAACCCGCCGTTCCACCAGCAGCAGGTGGTGGGTGACTTCCTCGCCTGGCGGATGTTCCAGCAGGCGCGTGAGGCGTTGGTGGTAGGCGGTGCGCTGTATATCGTGGGTAACCGGCACCTGGGCTATCACAGCAAGCTGGCGCGGTTGTTCCGGGGGGTGGAGCAGGTGGCGGCTACGCCCAAGTTCGTCATCCTTAAAGCCCGTAAGTAAGCCTGTTCTGGCCCTATCGCCGGCAAGCCAGCTTGTGTCTTGAGAGGGGATTAGAATCTGAAGTGAGAGCGGTGAATGGCAAGCTGAATGCCAGAGGTGCCTTGAGCACGTGTGGGAGCACAAGCTGCCATTCACCGTTCCACTTTGGCGAGAGCCCGAACAGTTGGATGA